>PLRX01000058.1 GCA_003164095.1 Acidimicrobiaceae bacterium
CTGGTGCCGCGGCGGCCGGGGCGGCCGGGGCGGGCGCTGGCGCAGGTGCCGGGGCGGGTGCGGGAGCGACCGCCGGGGCGACCGGTGCCGGGCGGGGTGCGGCGGCCGCGGCGACACCCGGCTGCTCGGACGCCGGACGACTGGTTACCAGGCGTGCACCGGTCCGCTTGACCGGGGGTGCCGACGCAGGAGCGCCGTCGCCGGAGGCCGAGTCGTCGCCCGCGCCTGCCGGCGTGGCGGGCCCGGCCTGCTCGTTGGCGGGCGCGGCCTTCTTNNTCTTGGCCGGGGCCTTCTTCGCTGCGGCCTTCTTGGCCGGGGCCTCCGGCTCGTCGGGCTGGACCGGACGGCGGAGGCCCTCACGGTCGGCCTTCCGGCGGGCGCGGTCGGCCTGCGCGTCCTCGATGGACGATGAATGGCTCTTGACGCCCATCCCGAGGGACAAGCAGAGGTCAAGCGCCTCTTTGTTGGTCAGGCCGAGCTCATGAGCGAGCTCGTATACCCGGATCTTCTTCGGCAACGGCTGTTACTGCCCTTCCATCGATGTCGCAGGTGCCAAAGCGCACATACGACCCTCTATCCTCGCACATCACGGCACCGGTCTGGCCGAGCCGTCGGAACCCGGAACACCGGCCGGCCCCCCGAGCGCCCGACGCAGGTCGTCGATCGCCCCGGTGGCCACCGGGCCCCGGAGGGCCCGCTCGTAGGCCCGGCGCTTCTGCGCCGTGTCCACGCAGCTCACGGAACCGAGGCACAACCAGGCACCACGCCCCGGGAGCGTGCGCCCCTGGACGAGCGATCCGTCCTCCAGGCGCACCACCCGCACCATCGTGTCCGCCGGACCGGTCCGGCGGCACCCGATGCAGGTCCGCTGAGGCGCTATGCCGGAGCCTCCCCGGCCGGTTCCCTGTCGACCTCGGCGGACGGGGCGCCCTCGGCGGCCTCCGTCCCTCCGGTCCCGGGAATCTCGATCTCCTCGGCAGCCACCGCAGCGGCCTCCTCGACCGCCACCGCATCCTCGACGGCCTCGACCTCGGACTCGGCCACGTCCTCCGCTACCAGCTCGGCGACCGCCTCACCCTCGGTCCCCTCGGTCCCCTCGGCACCCTCGGCGCCCTCGGCCCACTCGGTGGCCGACACGGCGGAGCCGCCCTCGGCGGGCTGCCAGACCATCTCGCCGGCCTCGTTCTGGATCCACTCGCCCTCGGCCCACTCCTCGCCGGCGTAGCCAGACTCCTCCTCGGCCAGCTGGGTCTCGCTCTTGATGTCGATGCGCCAGCCGGTCAGCCGGGCGGCCAGGCGGGCGTTCTGCCCCTCCTTGCCGATGGCCAGTGAGAGCTGGTAGTCGCTCACGATGACCGTGGCGGTACCGGTGTCGTCGTCGAGGCGCACCTCGCGCACCCGGGCCGGGGCCAGGGCGGACTGGATGAGCTCGACCGGGTCGTCGGAGTAGGGCACAACGTCGACACGCTCACCGCGGAGCTCGTTGGTGACCATACGCACACGGGAACCCCGGGCGCCGACGCAGGCGCCGACCGGATCGACGTTCGGGTCGTTCGACCAGACGGCGATCTTGGTGCGGTGCCCGGGCTCGCGGGCGGCCGCCTTGATCTCGACGGCGCCCGAGGAGATCTCGGGGACCTCGAGCTCGAACAGCCGCTTGATCAGGCCCGGATGGCTCCGGCTGACCACGATCTGGGGGCCCTTGGTGGTCTTGCGGACCTCGACGATGTACGCCTTGAGGCGGGCACCGTGCTCGTAGCGCTCGTAGGAGACCTGCTCGGCCTGGGGCAGCAATGCCTCGACCTTGCCCAGATCGAGCAGCGTGTACCGGTTGTCGGTCTGCTGGACGATGCCGGTCACGATGTCGCCCTCACGCCCGGCGTACTCCTCGTACTTGAGGTCGCGCTCGACCTCGCGGATGCGCTGGAGGATGACCTGCTTCGCCGTCTGGGCCGCGATGCGGCCGAAGTCGTTCGGGGTGTCGTCCCACTCGCGGATGACGTTGCCGTCCTCGTCGAGCTCCTGACCGTAGACGCGGATCTCGCCCGAGTCGGGGTCGATGGTGACGACCGCCTCCTCGGCGGCGTCCGGGCGACGCTTGTAGGCGGCGACCAGGGCATTCGCCAGGGCGTCGAGCAGCGTCTCGACGGAGATCCCCTTGTCCCGCGCGATCTGGCCGAGTGCGTCGAGGAACTCGAAGTTCGTCTTGCTCATGGGGTCACGACCTGCTTCCTCTTCTGCGTCTGCTTCTGTCCCGTGGCATTGGCACCCGGCTTGCCGCCCGGCTTCCGGCCGGCGGGGTTGCCCGGCGTGTCCTGCCCACCCCACACGAACACCGTGCGGGCACGGTCGATGTCGCTGTAGGCGAGACGGACCGGCTCGTCGTCGGACCCCTCGACGGCCAGGGTGAAGCCCTCGTCGTCGGAGGTCAGGAGGGTGCCGCGGATCCGCCGGTCACCCGGCACCTGGGGCCGGGTCTTGACCGTGACCAGGGCGCCGAGCGCCTTGGCGAAGTGGGCGGGTGTCCGTAGTGGGCGCTCGATCCCGGGGCTCGAGACCTCGAGGGAGTAGCGCCCCGGGATGGGGTCGAGCTCGTCGAGCACCGTCGAGACCGCGCGATTGGCGTCGGTGAGCGCCTCGAGGTCGACGCCGCCCTCGCGGTCGACGGTCACCGCGAGGACACCCGACTTCATCTCGACATCGACCAACTCGAGGCCGGCATCGGTCACCACGGGCTGGAGTGCTGCGAAGAGATCCTCGACCATCTGCGCTGCCTCCTCTCCGGTGTGCTCGTCTGTCGTCGGTCGCGTCCGTACTCGTCTCAGGTCGCGACTCTTGGGCCCCGACCTGTCCTGCACCCCCGAGGGGGGCGTTTCTGACCAAAACAAAAGCGTGGGCTGACCGCCCACGCCTTGTCAGCGTCACTACACCCCAACCGAACGGCAGACTGGCAAGTATAGCAGTGCAGGCAGGAAGGTGGGACCCTGGTCAGGACCCCGGACGCGCCGGTCCCACCGCTCGTCCCCTGCCCCCGAGGGGCCCCGAGGGGCGCCCGGCGCAGGTCAGGGCGCCAGCAGCGCCTCGACCGGGCCGTCGAGGGCCACGTCCCGCTCCTCGCCCGTCGCCCGGGACCGCCACTCCACGATCCCCCGGGCCAGACCCTTGCCTCCGACCACCAGTCGGACCGGGATCCCGAGGAGGTCGGCGTCGGCGAACTTGACCCCGGGCGACACGTCCCGGTCGTCGTAGAGGACCTCGACGCCAGCCGCCACCAGGCGGTCGTGGAGTGCGTCGGCGGCCCCGCCCACCTCCGGCGACCGGCCGGCACCCAGCGCGGCCAGGTGGACCTGGAACGGGGCCACGGAGGCCGGCCACACCAGTCCCCTGTCGTCGTGGCTCTCCTCCGCGACCACCGAGAGCAGGCGGGAGACGCCCATGCCGTAGCAGCCCATCGAGAAGGCGGCCTCGCTGCCGTCCTCGGCCACGAAGGAGGCCCCGGTCATGACGTCAGAGTACTTGGTGCCCAGCTGGAACGTATGGGCGGCCTCGACCGAGCGGACCAGGTCGACCTCGGCGCCGCAGCGCGGGCAGGCGTCACCGGTCACGACCTCGGCGTACGAGCCCCAGACGTCGACCTCGAAGTCGCGGCCGAGCAGGACGCCACTCAGGTGGTGGTCGGCCCGGTTGGCCCCCGTGATCCAGGAGCCGGGACGGGCCACGCCGACGTCGGCCACCACGGTCACGCCGGTATCCTGCTGGCCACCGGGGCCGATGTAGCCCTTGACCAGGGACGGGTGGGCGGCGAAGTCGGCCTCCTCGAACAGCCGCCAGCCGCCGGGCAGCCGGGCCTCGCGGTCGCCGGGGACCAGGACCAGGACGGCGTTGCCGTCGGCGTCGACCACGGCCAGGGACTTCAGTAGATCGGCGTGCGTCACGGCCGGGTCGTCGAAGAAGGCGACCACCCCGTCGATGCCGGGACGGTCCGGCGTGTGGTGCTCGACTGCGTCCGCGGCAGAGGCGTCGGGTGCCACCGGGTCGCCGAAGCCACCACGGGTGGCCGCCTCCACGTTGGCGGCGTAGCCGCAGGCCCGACAACGGACGAAGTGGTCCTCCCCCACCGCCGACGGGACCATGAACTCGTGATTGACGTCACCGCCGATCGCACCGGACTCGGCCTCCACCGGCGACACGTCGAGGCCCAGCCGGGCGAAGATCCGCAGGTAGGCGTCGTAGACGACACCGTAGGAGGCCTGCATGGCCTCCTTGTCGACGTCGAAGGAATAGGCGTCGGCCATGATCAGCTCACGGGTCCGCAACAGCCCGAACCGGGGACGGGCCTCGTCGCGGAACTTGACCTGGATCTGGTACACGGTGAGCGGCAGCTGGCGGTAGGAGTCGACCTCGCCGCCGACGGTGACGGTAACCACTTCCTCGTGGGTGGGCCCGAGCACGAACGAGCCACCCCGACCCTCGACCTGCATCGCCGGCAGGGCATCGCTGCCGAACAGGGCCGCCCGTCCGCTCTGCTCCCACAGCTCGAGCGGATGGAGGGCCGGAAGGAGGAGCTCCTGGCAGCCGGCCGCGTCCAGCTCCTCGCGGATGATGGCCTCGATGTTGTGGAGGACCCGGAGCCCGAGCGGCAGGAACGTGTAGACGCCCGAGGCGAGGCGGCGGATGAACCCACCCCGCACCAGGAGCTGGTGGCTGACCACCTCGGCGTCGGCCGGGGCCTCTCGCAGGGTGCGGACGAGGAGGCGGGACATGCGCATGGCCGGAGATCCTACCGGGACCGAACCACGGCCCCGTGAGGGCGACACGGGCCGGGCGCCCGACGACACGCCGCCCGTTCCCGGGGGCGCCCGCATGGCCGCAGCGACCTGCGCGTCAGTCGGCCGGGGCGGCCACGTCGCCGAAGCGCTTGCGGATGAGATCGACCTTGGACTCGGACGCGTTGGCGTCGGAGCCCTTGGCATCGAGCAGCTCGCGGCGGTCGGCCTCCGCCTCGGCCTCGGCCCCAGCGTCCGCCGCAGCCAGGCGGGCCTCGACCCCCTCGGCCACGAGGCGCTCGGCCTCGGCGACCAGCGCCTCGACCATTTCGTCCTCGGGGACGACCCTGACGATCTTGCCCTTGATGAACAGGTGGCCACGCTTGCGCCCCGCCGCGATCCCGAGGTCGGCCTCACGCGCCTCGCCCGGGCCGTTCACCACGCAGCCCATGACGGCGACCTGGATGGGCAGGTTCCGGTCCTCGAGGGCGTCCTGGGCGGCCTGGGCCACGGCGATCACGTCGATCTCGGAGCGCCCACAGCTCGGGCAGGCGATGAGGTCGAGTCCCTTGCGCTCGCGCAGTCCGAGCGCCTCGAGCAGCTGCCGGCCCGCCCGGGCCTCCTCGACCGGGTCGGCGGTCAGCGAGTACCGGATGGTGTCGCCGATCCCCTCGGCCAGCAGGGTGGCGATGCCGGCAGTGCCCTTGAGCAACCCGGCGGGCGGCGGCCCCGCCTCGGTGACCCCGAGGTGGAGTGGATAATCGAACGTCTCCGAGGCCAGCCGGTAGGACTCGATCATCAGCGGCACCGACGAGGCCTTCACCGAGATCTTGACGTCGTCGAAGTCGACCTCTGCGAAATAGGCGAGCTCCATCCGGGCCGACTCGACGAGGGCCTCGGGTGTGGCCCCGCCGTACTTCTTGTACAGGTCCGGGTGCAGCGAGCCGGCATTGACACCGATGCGGATGGGCACGCCGCGGTCCTTCGCCTCGGCCGCCACCAGCTTGATCTCGTGGGGCTTGCGGAGGTTTCCGGGATTGAGCCGCAGCCCCTGCACACCGGCCTCGAGGGCGGCGAGCGCCATCTCCACGTGGAAGTGGATGTCGGCGATGATCGGCACCGGCGACCGGGGCACGATCCGGGCCAGGCCCTCCGCCGCCTCCTCCTCGTTGCAGGTGCACCGCACCAGGTCGGCCCCGGCCGCGGCCAGGGCATAGATCTGGGAGAGCGTGCCCTCGACGTCGGCCGTCTTGGTCGTGGTCATCGACTGGACGGTCACCGGGGCACCACCACCGACGGGCACGTCGCCCACCTGGATCCGGCGGGTGGGCCGCCGCTCGGTCAAGCTCCCTCGGAGGTGTGGCATGCCATCGATGCTACCGGGGGGGGCGGGCCCGGACGGCTCGCGCCGGACCGGCCGGCGGGACGGCTCCGCCCGGATCAGGCGGCCGACGGCCCCGGTCGGGTCAGCCGAACGGGTTGGCGGCCGGATGGAGCAGGTCGGTGAGCAGCGAAGTGGCGAAGAGGATGCCGAGGAAGGCGACCATCGCCCACGTGTAGGGCAGGAGCTTGGCCACGTCCGCGTGGTACTGCACCTTGGACCGCCCCGTCCGGACCTTCTCGTACACGGCGATGGCCACGTGGCCGCCGTCGAGCGGGAGCATCGGGAAGAGGTTGAAGATGCCCACGAACAGGTTGATCGAGATCAGGATGATCAGCAGGTCGCCGATGCCGGCGTGCACCGCGTCCTTGGCGGTCTGGACGGCGCCCACGACCGACGAGACCCGGGTGCCGTTGGCCGCGGCCTGACTGGCCGCCTTGGCGCTGGTCACCTCGCCGAACCGCTGCACGGTGGCCGCAGGCGAGAACAGGTGGGCCACCCCGACGATCGACGCCCAGGTGAAGTGGACGAGGTCGCTGCCGGTGTGGGCCAGGCCGGTCACAGGCCCCATGCGCTCGGTCGGCGCCCCGAGGCTCACCCCGATCACACCGAACGGCGCCGTGCCCGCCGGGACCTTCACGCCCGTCTCGTGGGCGGTCCGCCCGTCGGCGGGGGTGACGGTGATCGTCCGCTCGACCCCGTCCCTCGACACCACGAGCGTCTCGGGCCGGTCGGCGTGGGACCTGGTGGCGTCGATGAAGACGTCCGGGTTCCCCTTCACCTGCCTACCGTCCACCGAGACGATCACGTCGCCCGGCTGCAGGCCGGCCACCTGGGCCGGCCCCGGCCTGCCGGCGATCGGGACGAGTTGCTGCACCTCGACCTTCGAGTCGCTCGGGAGCCCCACCCACGAGATGAGCACCCACAGGAGCACGAAGGCCATCAGGAAGTGCATGGCCGAGCCCGCCACCGCCACGAGGAGACGGGAGTGGAACGGCTGCTGGCGGTAGGTACGCACCTCGTCCTCCGGTGGTACCTCCTCCAGGTTGGTCATGCCGGGGATCTTCACGTAGCCCCCGAGGGGGAATGCCTTGACGCCGTACTCGGTCTCCCCCCGCTGGAACGACCAGAGGCGTGGGCCGAAGCCGAGGAAGTACTCGGTGACCTTCATGTGTCCGTGCTTGGCGGCCAGGAAGTGGCCCAGCTCGTGGACCATGATCATGACCACCAGGCAGGCGATGACGATGAGCAGGTCCACCTGGCCCGTCGCCATCGACAGGGCGACGACGCCCACCAGCACCAGGGCGAGCTCGGCGAGCGACCGGGCGGGTGACTTGACCTGCCGTGCGGACCCCTCGTCCGCGTCTCCGTCCGGACGCAGGTCCGGCGCGCCGCCCACCGGGGCGTCGAGCACGCTCATCGTGCGCTCCACTGCGCCACGACGGTGGCGGCCAGACCCCGGGCGGTGGCGTCGGCGTCGAGCACGTCGTCGACCGTCCGGCCGGACCCCGGACTGCCGGCGTCGTAGCGGTCGAGGGTGTCGGCGACGACGTCGGCGATGGCCGGCCAGGCGATGCGGCCGGCCAGGAACGCCTCGACGGCCACTTCGTTCGCGGCGTTGAGCCACGCCGGTGCCAGGTCGCCGGCGCGCCCGGCCCGGTAGGCGAGGTCGAGGCACGGGAACGTCGCCCGGTCGGGGGGCTCGAACTCGAGGACCGACAGCTCGGACCAGTCGATGGCTCCGAAGGGCGACGCCAGACGGGCGGGGTAGGCCAGGGCGTACCCGATCGGCAGCCGCATGTCGGGCAGCGACAACTGGGCGACCACCGCGCCGTCGACGAACTCCACCATGGAGTGGACGACGGACTGCGGGTGGACGATCACGTCGATGTCGTCGTAGGGCACGCCGAAGAGCTCGTGGGCCTCGATGACCTCGAGCCCCTTGTTCATCAGCGTGGAGGAGTCCACCGTGATCTTCGGACCCATCGACCAGGTCGGATGTGCGAGCGCCTCGTCGACCCCCACGTCGGCCAGCTCATCCGCCTTGCGGCCGCGGAACGGGCCACCCGAGGCGGTCAGCAGCAGGCGGGCCACATCGGCCCGCCGGCCCGAGCGCAGGCACTGGTGGACCGCGCAGTGCTCGGAGTCGACCGGCAGGAGTTCGGCACCCGGGGTGTCGCGGACCGATGCCACCACCGGCGCACCGGCGATGATCGACTCCTTGTTGGCCAGCGCCAGACGCCGGCCGGCCTCGAGTGCCGCCAGGGTGACGGACAGCCCGGCGAAGCCGACCACCCCGTTGACCACCACGTCGGCCTCGGTGGCGATCGCCGCCAGGCCGTCGGGGCCGGCCAGGACCTCGGTCCCGGCGGGTAGCCGGCGGGCGAGTTCGCCGGCCAGGGACGGGTCGCCGATGGCGACGACCTTGGGACGGACGGTGAGCGCCTGCTCGACCAGGGCGTCGACCGATCGCTGGGCGCCCAACGCCACCACCCGGTAGCGCTCCGGGTCCTGGGCCACGACGTCGAGTGTCTGGGTGCCGATCGACCCGGTGGAGCCGACGACGCTGACCGTCACCGTCCCGGTACGGGTGCCGTCCGACCCCCGGGGCGCGTCGGCAGGTCGTCCGGGCGGCGCGGTCATCCCTCCAGCCTGCCCGAAGTTCACCCGATGTTGAGCGCGCGCACCAGGTAGTACGTGGCGGGCAGCACGAAGATGAGGGCGTCGACCCGGTCGAGCACGCCTCCGTGGCCCGGCAGCACCGTGCCCATGTCCTTCAGCTTGAGGTCCCGCTTGAGCAGCGACTCGCACAGGTCGCCGAGCGGCGCGACCACGGCCACCACCACGCCGAGGAGGGCGGCGTTGGCGGGCGTCCAGGGGTGGATGGCGCCGACGACGACCGTGGACACCAGGATCGAGGCCAGGGCGCCACCGGCCAGGCCCTCCCAGGTCTTGTTGGGGCTGACGTTCGGGGCGAGCTGACGGCTGCCGATCCAGCGGCCGATGACCAGGGCGCCGACGTCGTTGGCCACGGTGGCGATGATGGCCCCCAGGAGGAAGGCGATGCCGTGGCGGTCCGGGAACAGCGCCGGGCAGAGCAGTAGGCCGGCAAAGGAGCCGAGCAGGCCGACCCAGCCGACCACCAGCAGGGTGGAGGCGGTACCGGCCACCGCCGAGCCGCGTTCCACGCCGAACAGGTACCAGAGCAGGGTGAAGGCCGTGATGAGCACCAGGACGAGCGGTATGGCGGCGATGCCCTTGTTGTAGGCGCCGAGCATCAGTGAGACGGTGCCCACCAGTCCGAGCAGGGTGGCCGGGCGCCAGCCGACACGCTTCAGCACGGCGAACGCCTCGCCGGCGGCACAGGCGACCACCACGAGGCAGAGGATCACCGAGGGGACCGTGCCGATCTTGAAGGCGAGCAGGGCGACGACCGCGGCAGCCACCCCGGTGCCGACACGGAGGCCGGTGCTTCCGCCGACCTCCTCGTCCGACCGCCGGCGGACCGTGACCGTCTCGGGCGGGCCACCGCCGGTGACCTCGGGCGTGTAGTTCTTGCTGGTGCGGAGCGGTCGGTCGCCGGACCTCGCGGCACGGGACCTGCGACGGAACCGTGTGCCCGTCTCGTCGTCGTCGTCGCCAGGGGCCTCCTCGGTGAGGACCGGCTCCGGCGCCAGCTCCTCGGCGGCCCGGTCGGCAGCGGCCAGGCTGGCCAGTCCGGCCTTGCGGCGCCCTGCACCCGGCACGTCGGCCACCGATGCGCCGGGGGGCTCGGCGGCCAGCGGCTCGCCGAGCGCGGCCACGTCCTCATCGGGGCGCTTGGCGGTCAGGCGGGCAGGCAGGAGGCCGGTCGGGCGGGCCCGACCGACCCGGGGGGTGCCGGACGGTCGGCCGGCGTCGCCCTCGGCGGTGCCGTCGCCGGACGCACCGTCGTCTCCACCGCCTGCGTCAGCGGCGGCTGCGGCCACCCCCGCCGCGCCGGCACCCGCACCACTACCCACACCAGGTGACCCGCCGCTCGGCTCGGACTCGTTGTCGGGCGCGGCGGCAGCGGTGTCCGCCGCGGCGATGTCCGCGATGGAATAGCTCGAGGTCGACTCCCCCACCTCGGTCGCGGGCGCCGCCGGCGCGCCGCGGTCGAGCGGGACGTCGAAGTCGTCGGACGACCGGACGACCTCCACCGGTTCGGTGATGGGATCGTGCGCCGAGGACCCGGGACCGGGCTGGCCGGGGCGCACCGACTCGAGGTCGAACTCCCAGGGGCGCACGACCTCGTCGGCTCCCCCCGTCTCGTCGAGTGCACCGAGGGAGGCCTGCTCGTCGCTGAACATCGACGGCTCGAACTTCTCCTCGTGGGCCGTCCAGTCGGCGTCGTCCTCGCGCCAGGTCGGCGGGAGGATGTCGGTGGAGTCGCGGTCGTCACGAGCCAGCACGGCTGGCACCTGGCCGGTCGGGGGCTCGGTCCAGTGGGGCAGTTCGGTCGGCGCCGGGGTCGGCGCCTCCGCGGCCTCGTCGGCCCCCTCGTGGGACGGCTCCTCGAGGATGCGGACCGACGAGTGGGTGGAGCTGTCCGGCGTGATGTGGGCCGGGGGCACGACGGGCACCTCGGAGGTGATCTCGGCCGCCGTTTCGGCGCCGATGATCCGCACACCCCCGGTCGGGGGAACCGACGGCTTCGGACGCGACGGGATGTCGTCGGTCACATCGTCGTCTCCCTTGTCCGGGCCATGGTCCACGTTGATTGCTTCCTCCCAAGGATCGGGCCTTCGGGCCGGCCCATGTCGTTGCCGGGCCGGGTCCCGGCCGGTGGTCGTCGCCGGACGTCTGCCCGGCCGCCGTCAGATCTCGAGGAGCTCCTGCTCCTTGTGGGCGAGCAGACGGTCGATGGCCGCCACGTTGTCCTGCGTGATCTTGTCGAGATCCTTCTCTATCCGCTCGAGTTCGTCAGTAGACAGGTCGCCGTCCTTCTGCATGGCCTCGAGCTCCTGGCGGGCGTTGCGACGCATGTTGCGCACCGTGACCCGACCCTCCTCCGACTTCTGCTTCACGACCTTCACCAGCTCCTTGCGGCGCTGTTCGGTCGGGATCGGGAACGACAGCCGGATGACCGAGCCGTCGTTGGAGGGGGTGATGCCCAGGTCAGAGCCCTGGATGGCCTTCTCTATGGCGGCCAGCGAGCTCTTGTCGTAGGGCGACACCACCAGCAGGCGGGCCTCGGGGACGCTGAACCCGGCCATCTGACGGAGCTCGGTCTCGGTGCCGTAGTAGTCGACCTTGAGGTGCTCCACCAGGGCGGGTGTGGCTCGTCCGGTGCGGATGGCACTGAACTCGGCCTGGGTGTGCTCCACGGCCTTGGTCATGTGCTCGGAGGCATCGGACACCACGAGTGCGATCAGATCGTCATCCATTAGCGGACCAGCGTAGCCATCGCCGTCCGGGCGCACCCGGAACGGGCTGCGGGCTGGACATTCATCGGACGAGCGTCCCGATCGACTCGCCGGCGAGGGCCTTGCGGATGTTGCCCGGCTCCATCAGGTCGAACACCCGGATCGGGAGCCCGTTGTCCTTGCAGAAGGTGATGGCGGTGAGATCCATGACCCGCAGGTCCTTCGCCACGACCTCCATGAAGGAGACCTCGTCGTAGCGGGTGGCGGTCGGGTCGATCCGCGGGTCTGCGGTGTAGACACCGTCGACCCCGCCGTGGGTCCCCTTGCAGAGCAGCTCGGCCTCGATCTCGGCGGCCCGCAGGGCGGCCGAGGTGTCGGTGGTGAAGTACGGGTTGCCCATGCCTGCGGCGAACACGACGACCCGGCCCTTCTCGAGGTGCCGGATGGCCCGGCGCCGGATGTAGGGCTCGGCCACTTCGGCCATCTGTACGGCCGACAGCACCCGGGTCGCCTGGCCGTGGTGCTCCAATGCGTCCTGGAGCGCCAGGGCGTTGATGACGGTGCCGAGCATCCCCATGAAGTCCGACGTGGCCCGGTCCATTCCGGCACCGGCGCCGGTGGTCCCACGCCAGATGTTCCCCCCGCCGACCATCACGGCCAGTTCGAGGTCGAGCTCCTCACGGGTCTGGGCGATCTCCCGGGCCAGCTGCTCCACGGCTGCGGCGTCGATGGTCTCGTCCGAGGCCGACGAGGCAAGCGCCTCGCCGGACAGCTTCAGGATGATGCGCGGTCGATGGCCCACCGTCACTCAGTCGCCGACGACGACCTGGGCGAACTCCGTCACCGTGGCGTCGCCGAGCAGCTTCGCGATGGTCTGCTTCTCGTCCTTGATGAACGCCTGGTCCACCAGGACCCGCTCCTTGTACCACCCGTTGAGCCGGCCCTCGACGACCTTCGGCAGCGAGGCCTCGGGCTTGCCCTCGTTGAGGGCGATCTTCTCGACGGTCTCCCGCTCGGCGGCCACGTCGGCCTCCGGCACCTGGTCCCGGTTGATGTACAGGGGACGGGCGAAGGCGATGTGGGCGGCGATGTCGTGGGCGAGCTCCTTGCTGCCCCCGGCCACGGCCACGGCCACGGCATTGACGCCACGGCCGGCCTGCAGGTGCAGGTAGGAGTCGACGGCGCCGTCAGCCGGTGCCTCGATGCGCACGACCTGGCCCAAGGAGATGTTCTCCTTGAGCTTGACCTTCATCGAGTCGAGCTCGTCGGAGCGCTCGGCGACGGCGTCGACGCCCTTGGCGGCGACCAGGTCGGCCAGCTCGTTCACGAAGTCGACGAACTCCTCGGACTTGGCGACGAAGTCCGTTTCCGAGCGGAGCTGCACGATGGAGACGACGTTGTCGGCCGTGCCGATGGCCACAGCGCCCTCGGATGCCTCACGGTCGGCGCGCTTGGCCTGGCTCGCGAGACCCTTCTCGCGCAGCCAGGTGACGGCCTTGTCCATGTCGCCGTCGTTCTCCTCGAGGCCGCGCTTGGCGTCGAGCATCCCGACGCCGGTCAGCTGACGCAGCTTCTGGACGTCCTTGGCAGTGAAAGCGGACACGGTCAGACCTCCTCGGTCGAAGTGGCGGTGGCCTCGGCGGCCGGAGCCTCGGCGGCCGGTGCCTCAGGGGCAGGGGCCTCGACGGCCGGTGCCTCAGGGGCAGGGGCAGGGGCCTCGGCGGCGGGTGCGGCGGGTGCCTCAGGGGCAGGGGCAGAGGCCTCGCCGGCGGGTGCGGCGGGTGCCTCAGGGGCAGGGGCAGGGGCAGAGGCCTCGCCGGCGGGTGCCGGAGCAGGTGCAGCGGCAGGGGTCGCAGCGGCGACCGGAGCTGCAGGTGCGGGTGTGGGCGGCGCCTTCGGTGCCGGTGCCGGACGGTTCTGGGCGATGAAGCGTCCCTCGGTCACGGCGTCGGCGACGATACGGCACAGCAGGGCGCCGGAGCGGATGGCGTCGTCGTTGCCCGGGATGACGTGGGTGATCACGTCGGGGTCGCAGTTTGTGTCCACCACGGCGACGACCGGGAGCCCGAGCTTGTTGGCCTCGGTGACGGCGATGTGCTCCTTGTTGGTGTCGATGACGAAGATGGCGTCCGGCAGCTTGTCGAGGCCGCGTATGCCGCCCAGGTTGCGCTGGAGCTTCTCGAGCTCACGGGTGTGGCGCAGGGCCTCCTTCTTCGGCATGGCCTCGAAGTCGCCGGCCTTCTGCATGGCCTCGAACTCCTTCATGCGCTTCACGCGGGTGGAGACCGTCTGGAAGTTGGTCAGCATGCCGCCGAGCCAACGCTCGTTCACGTACGGCATACCGCAGGCGTCGGCGTACACGGCCACTGGGCCCTGGGTCTGCTTCTTGGTCCCGACGAAGAGGATGGTCCCGCCACCGGCGACGAGGTCCCGGATGTACTCGTAGGACTCCTCGATGCCCTTCATCGTCTGCTCGAGATCGATCAGGTAGATCCCGTTGCGCTCGCCGATGATGAACCGCCGCATCTTGGGGTTCCACCGGCGGGTCTGGTGTCCGAAGTGGACGCCCGCGCCCAACAGTTGCTTCATGCTGATGACGGCCATGTGCCTGCTCCTTGTGACGGTTGATCAGCCCGGCTGCAGCACCCCGTAGTTCGGGGCGACCGTGGACGCGGCCGGGCGATGGTAGGTGTTGCTCGAGTGCCCCACCGGTCGGTGGGACCACGCCATGCTAGTCCCCGCGGGGGCGGTGCTCCACTCGGGACCCGTCACCCCGACCGCTACGGCACCGGTGGCCCGGACGCCCGGAGGCCCGAAGGCCCGAAGGCCAAGGGACTCGGGTCAGCCGGCGGCCTGGGCGGCGGCCGGCGTGGCCACCTTGGCGCTGAGCGTCCTGCCGGCGCCCTCGGGGCGGTCGGCCAGCTTGGCCCGCAGCTGCAGCACGGCCTTGGTGTGGATCTGGCACACCCGGCTCTCGGTCACTCCGAGGATGTCGCCGATCTCGGCGAGGGTGAGCCCCTCGTAGTAGTAGAGGGTGAGGACCGTCTTCTCACGGTCACCCATCTCGCTGACCGCCTTGACGAGGGCCTCCTTGGTCTCCTTGACCTCGAAGGTGTCCATCGGCCCCGCCGTGGCATCGGGCAGGGACTCCCCCAGGGTCGACCGGTCGGAGTGGTCGCCACCGCGGAAGACCTCGTCGAGCGCCACGACGCCCACGAAGGAGATCTTGCGCAGGGCGGTCTGGAACTCCTCGGGGCTCATCTCGAGGTCGGCCGCCACCTCCTCGTCGGTGGGCGTGCGGTGCAGGCTGGCCTCGAGCTTGGAGTACGACTGCTCGACGGCCCTGGCCTTGGCCCGGACGGAGCGGGGCACCCAGTCGATGGAGCGCAGCTCGTCGATGATGGCGCCCTTGATGCGGGGCACGGCGTAGGTCTCGAACTTGATGTTGCGGGCCGGCTCGAAGCGCTCGATGGCGTCGATGAGCCCGATGATCCCGTAGCTGGCGAGGTCGGCCTCGTCGACGTGCCGCGGCAGTCCGACGGACACCCGGCCCGCCACGTACTTGACCACGGGGGCGTAGTGCACGATCAATTGATCGCGCAGGACCTTCGCACCGGTCTTCTTGTATCCGGCCCACAGCGAGTCGATGCCGTGCCCAGCCGAATCGAGTTGCGTCGCCAATTGTCCCCTTAGGCCCGTGGATGCGTTCCGGAGTACACCGCACGCAGGCGCTCCTTGCTGACATGAGTGTAGACCTGTGTCGTCTGGAGACTCGCATGTCCGAGCAATTCCTGGACCACCCGGAGGTCGGCGCCCCCGTCGAGGAGGTGCGTGGCGAACGTGTGCCTGAGCGCGTGGGGGTGGGTCGGCACGGGTGACCGACGGTCGAGGATGCGGCGGACGTCCCGTGTTCCGAGCCGGTTCCCCCGGCCGTTGTAGAAGAGTGCACCCCCCGGTGACGCCGCGGTCGCCATGACCGCACGGGGGCCGTCCAGCCAGGTCCGGACCGCCGCCACGCAGGTCTCGTGCACCAGCACCTGGCGTTGCCTGTCCCCCTTGCCGGTCACGGTGACCACACCCCGGTCCAGCTGGAGGTCGTCCACGTCGAGGCCGCAGAGCTCCGCCACCCGCATCCCGCTCCCGTAGAGGAGCTCGAGCACTGCGTCGTCACGGGTGTCCCGTGCCGCCACCTGCGATCCGTCACCTCGCTCCCCGTCCGTCCCCCCGCCACCCTGGCGCCCGGCCGGGTCCTGCCCGTCGGTCGCGGGGCGCGGACCGAGGAGCCGGTCGAGCTCCGCCTGGCCCAGCACCCGCGGGAGCCGGGAGTCGGGTGAGGGGGCCGAGAGCCGCACCGACGGGTCGCTGCCGACCAGGCCGCGGCGGGCGCACCAGGAGAAGTAGGACCGCAGTGACGCCGCAGTCCGCGAGATGGTGGCCTTGGCGTAGCGACGGGTCACCAGGAAGGCGAGGTAGCGCCGGAGCGTGATCCGGTCGACGTCGGACGGCCCCGATGCCCCGCCGCGCTCCGCCCACCCGGCGAACCGCTCGATGTCGGAGGCGTACGCCCGGACGGTGTCCGGGGACAGGCCGGCGACCGAGCGGCGGTAGGCCTCGATGTCCCAGTCCACACGGCGAGCGTACCGGCGGGCGCACCCCGGGCTGGCGGACCACCGCAGGCGTCGGGTGGGACGCCGCCGATGAGCCCGCACCGCGGTCCGGCGAGGGCTATCGTCTCCCCGAGGTACCGGCGGGAGCGTCACGGCAGGGGGCGTCACGACCGTCAGGTGCACAGCAGCACAGAGCACGCAACACCGCATCGACCAGGCACCGGCGCACGCCGTGGCTACCGTCCAAAGGGGGACCATGACTGACCGCATCGACCGCCGCTCGTTCCTCGCCAAGGGGGCCGTCGCCGGCGCCGGCATCGCCGCCGGCAGCGTGCTCGCCGCCTGCGGCAGCTCGAGCTCCAGCTCCACCTCGACGACAGCCGGCAGCGGCGGGTCCACCGGGACCCACCCGGACGGCATCTCGTCGGCCACCCCCAAGACCGGCGGCACGCTGACCTTCGGCGTCGACGCCGAGGAGAAGGGCTTCTCCCCCACCCAGGGCACGTTCGACGAGGTCGGGATCCTGTACGCCCGGACCGTGTTCGACACCCTGATGATCCTCGACTCGACCGGCGTGCCCCAGCCGAACCTCGCCGAGTCCGTCACCTCCAACACCGCCGCCACGGTGTGGACCATCACCATGCGGCCGGACCTCAAGTTCCACAACGGCGCCGTCTGCGACGGTGCCGCAGTCGCCGCCAACCTCACCGCCCACCAGCACTCGCTGCTGACCGGGCCCGCCCTCACCCCGGTGCAGTCGATCGTCGTCACCAGCCCCCTGGTCGTCACCATCACCATGAAGACACCGTGGGTACCGTTCGACTACTACCTGTGTGGCGGCATCGGCAGCCAGTTCGCCTTCGTGGCCGAACCCAACTGGCTGGCCACCGGCAGCCAGACCAATCCGATCGGCACGGGGCCCTTCATCTTCCAGGAATGGGTCCCGAACAGCCACTTCACGGCCACCCGCAACCCCGCCTACTGGCGCAAGGGGATGCCGTACCTGGACAGCATCACATACAAGCCCATTCCCGACCCCGACCAGATCCTGGCCAGCCTCAACTCCGGCGTCATCGACATCCTCCACTCCGACACCGGGTCCACCATCACCCAGCTGCGCGACAACACGACGCTGGCCTACATCGACGACACCAAGGTCATCGCCGGCGAGCCGGACATGGCCTGCATCCTGCTCAACATGTCCAAGGCCCCGTTCAACAACGCAAAGCTGCGCCAGGCCGTGGCCTACGCCACCTCGTCCGCGCAGTACGTGAAGGTGATCGACGGGGGCGTGACCGAGCCGACGAACGGCGTGTTCACCTCGACCTCGCCCTACTACCTGACGGACAACGGCTACCCGGAGTACAACCTGGCCAAGGCCAAGCAGCTGGTGTCCGAGGTCAAGGCCGCGGGCGGCTCGGTCACCTTCACGCTCGGGAACACCCCGGACCCCAAGGGCAGCCAGATCGGTGAGTACCTGCAGCAGGTCCTGCAGCAGGCCGGCATGACGGTCAACCTGGTGCCGATCCTCCAGGACTCGATCATCAACGTCGCCCTGACCGGCGCCTACGAAAGCCTCACCTGGCGTCAGTTCGGTGCGGTCAACCCCGACCTGAACTACATCTTCTGGACGCCCACCAACGCCAGCACCCCGGGCTTCGCTATCAACATGGCCCGCAACACCGATCCGGCCATGCAGACGGCGCTCCTCCAGGGTCGTCAGTCCACGGACAAGGCGACCCAGATCGCCGCCTATCAGCAGGTGAACCGGCTCCTGTCCCAGGACATCCCGTACGTCTGGTACGCACGGACGGTGTGGGCCATCGGCGCGCAGCCCAACGTCCAGAACTTCAACAACCCGTCGACCCCGGCCGGCAACAAGGCCTTCGGAATGATCGGCGGGGCGATCTGGCCGCAGCAGATCTGGCTGTCGTAGCCGCCTCCGCACGGCTGCCGCACCGCCGTCACCACGACCGCCCCGCCCGCTCCGGGTGGGGCGGTCGTGTCATGATCGGGCCATGAGCCGCATCCTGGTCGTCGAGGACGACGAGCGGATCCGTTCGTCGATGCGCCTGGCGCTCGAGGACGAGGGCTACGCGGTCGACGACGTGGGGAGCGGCGAGGAGGCCATCACACGGTTCGCGGTCGAACCGTGTGACCTGGCGCTGATCGACCTGATGCTGCCGGGCATCGACGGCTTCGAGACGTGCCGGTCGCTGCGGCGGGTCTCGACGGTGCCCGTCATCATGGTGACGGCCCGCTCCGACACCCACGACGTCGTGGCCGGACTGGAGGCGGGGGCCGACGACTACGTCACCAAGCCGTTCGTCGCCAAGGAGCTGGCGGCCCGCATCCGGGCGCTGCTGCGCAGGTCGCGGACCGAGGAGGGCGCGTCCGCAGTCCTCAGCTTCGGCGACGTCGAGATCGAGCCGGACGCGGGCGTGGTGCGCCGTGCCGGTGAAGAGGTCCACTGCACCCGGACCGAGTTCCGCCTGCTGTGCGAGCTGGCCAACCACCCGGGCAAGGTGCTGAGTCGCGAGCAGCTGCTCGAGCGCGTCTGGGGCTACGACTACTTCGG
>PLRX01000009.1 GCA_003164095.1 Acidimicrobiaceae bacterium
GGCGGGACGAATTTTCGAGGTTAGGAGAACGTTGGTCACAGCACTACCGGGCGCGCAGGCCCATTCGACGCGAAGCCGTGCCATGCCCATGGACGATGGCCCCGACTGACTGGCGGCGACCGCTCCGGTGGGTGTGAATGTATTCGAGTCACCCGATCCCGACCCGATCTGCTGCAACAGAAGGTGCGTGGCAATCCCGATGGTCTCCAGCGTCGACGGGTTGTTCGGTGCAGGCGGAGCTGGAACCCCCGCCAAACTTGTCGTCGTATTGGAAGAGGCCGTGATTGTTGGCCGCGATGAGGTTGTCTCTGTGCCTGACCCTGAACTGCTGCACGAAGCCAGCATCATCCCGCCCACAACGATTCCCAAGGCCACCAGTCTCATCCGCCGCATAGTCCCACTCCCAGTCTCACTACTTGAAACCCGCCGTGACTTGGTGGGCTACCTGGAGCACTAGATTCCGCCATGGAGAAGGCAGGGGCCAGTGCCCAATGACCCTCTAGTGTGATTCATCCCGGTGAGAATTGAGGCACAACTAGCGGGACCTTCCGGGCTCGCTGATTTGGGCTCCTGAAGTACCCATCGGAAGAAGTTTCCAAATACGCGCGTGACCAGCGCGTTTGTCCGACCGTGGTGCTCGCGTTCGGCGAACCCTGGGTGTATTACCTAGATATGGCTTCCATCGTCGGCAAGAAGCAGGGCAACAAGACCTACTACTACCTGGTCGAGTCGGGGCGTGTTGGGGGTAAGCCTCGGATCGTGTCCCAGCGCTACCTGGGCTCGGCCGAGGAGGTGATGGCCCGTCTGGAAGAACGTGGTCCCGGCGAGCCGGACCGGACCCGACACCTGGCGTTCGGTGACCTGGCTGCGGTGTGGGGCATCCTCGACCGTTTGGGGATGGTCGGCATCGTCGATGACATCGTCGGCCAACGACGTGCTGACGCAGCAGGGTCGGTGGGCACCTATCTGGCCTTGGCCTGCGCCAACCGGGTGGTGGCCCCGTGTTCGAAGCTGGCGTTCTCCGACTGGTGGGAGACCACGGCCGGGGACCGCTTGGTCAAACTTCCGTCCGCCGCCCTCGATCACCGTCGGTTCTGGGACGCCATGGATCACGTGACGACCGAGCATCTCGTCGAGATCGAGCGGCGGATCACGATGCGCATGGTCGACGAGTTCGACGTCGACCTCTCGGGCCTTGTCCTCGACATGACCAACTTCGCCACGTACATCGACTCGGCCAACGACCGGGCTGCGATCGCCCAACGGGGTCACGCCAAGCAGAAGCGGACCGACCTGCGATTGGTCGGCCTGGGACTGGTGGTGACCACCGACGGGGCAGTCCCGCTCGTCAGCCACGCCTATGGCGGCAACCGCAACGACACGAGCCAGTTCGCCACCGTGTTGGACGAGCTCACCGCCCGATTCGGTGAGCTGGCCGCACAATCCGACCAGCTCACCGTGGTCTATGACGCCGGCCAGGGGTCGGCGCACAACCATGGGCTGATCGAGGACTCTCCGCTGCATTTCGTGAGCTTGGTCCGACCGACCGACCACCACGACCTCCTCGCCGTCCCCCGCTCGAACTACCAGGTGGTGGACGCAGACCGCTTCGGCGGGCTCCTCGCCTTCGAGACCCGGGCCAGCATCTTCGGTCACGACCGCCGGGTGGTCGTGACCTGGTCACCGAGGCTTGCCGACAAGCAGCGAGCCGGGTTCGCCCAGACCCTCACCAAGGCCAGACGTCAGCTTCGTGAACTTGGCGAGGGTCTGCGCCGGGCCACGAGTCGCAGGGACGCGGCCTCGGTCGAAGCCGAGATCGCCTCCATCACCCGGCCCCGCTGGGTGGCCCGCGTCGTGCGCACCTCGCTCACCGGCACGGCCCCTGGTGCCCTCACCTTCACCTGGCGTGTCGATCGTCGGGCGGTCGAGGCCTTGGAGGCGGAGCTCTTCGGCAAACGCGTCCTCTACACCGACCGTGACGGCTGGTCGCTCGCCGCTGTCGTTGCCGCCTACCGCTCCCAGTCCGACGTCGAAGGCGACTTCCGCCAGCTGAAGGATCCCAAGGTGGTCTCCTTCAGCCCCATGTTCCACTGGACTGACGCCAAGATCCGCGTCCACGTCTTCTACTGCGTCCTGGCCCTGCGCGTGGCCCGACTCATGCAACGGGAGGCGGCGCACGCCGGAATGTCCATGAGCGCCCGGGAGCTGCTCGCTCAGCTCGGCGGGATCGAAGAGACCGTGCTCCTCTATCAAGGAGACAGGGGTCGTCCCCGGGCTCGGCGCATGCTCACCGAGGTCACTGCCACTCAGCAGCGCCTCTACGACCTGTTCGACCTCGAGCGCTACGCCCCCAAGCGGTGACTTGGGTAATACAACGGCTACCTACCTACACCCCACTCCACCAGGGAGAATGCAGCATCGGCGCCCAATAGCCCGGAAGGTCCCGCTAGGACTGCCTGCTGGGCCTGCGGTCGAGACATTGACATCAGCCCCCCGTGAACACCACCTTCTTCCCGTAGAAAGGGTGGTCCGGATCAGCTACAGCTCCTGCTGTCGGGCTACGGGGAACAGCGGCGTGGCCGCTCGGTCTGTGGCAGCCGACGCACTGCCCTTCGTGCAGGGTGCCGACCGGGATACGTAGTAGCTCAAGGAGGTCATCGAAGGTGGACGTGCCATTGGCCCTGGCGGCGGTCGTGGCGATAGCCGCCGCAGCGAGCGCATCTTCTCTGGCGTGGTGATGCTCAAAGTCACCGGCTTGGCAGTAGCGGACTACATCTGGGAGCGAGTACGAGCCGAGTCCCGGCCACACACAGCGAGCAACCTGTCTTGTGCATGCGAACCGCAGTTCCGGACAGGAGATGCTCGACTCGGCACACGCATCCCGTATAACACCGATATCGAATGGTGGGCGAATCCCAACGGTCGCTGCA
>PLRX01000127.1 GCA_003164095.1 Acidimicrobiaceae bacterium
GAGCACGTGCGCATCGCCGTCGAGACGGAGGACGGCAGGCGGTACTGGTTCGAACAGGAAGCAATCGGAGCGTCCCAGCTGGCCCACGGCTATGCCACCACGGTGCATCGGAGCCAGGGGGCCACCCACGACATCGCCCATGTCTTTGAGGACGGGGGAGGGCGAGAGCTGGCCTATGTGGCCATGAGCAGAGCCAGAGAGAACACCCAGCTCTACCTGGCCGCTGACGACCTCGCCCAGGCCCGCGAGGACCTTCGTCGCAACTGGGAGACCGAACGACGGTGGAAGTGGGCCATCGACACCGGCGTGAACCGAACCGAGAAGCTCGACCCGGACGCGCCTCGGGTCCCGTCGGCAGGGATCGCATCCCTCAGACAGCAAGCACTACAGGCGGAACGGGATGCCCTGGCCGCCGCCATCCCGAAGACCCTCACCGCCCAGCTCCGCCAGGCCGAATCCGACCTGAGGGCAGCCACGAGGAATCTGGACTCGCTGCACGAAGATCGCAGGTTGCGGTCAGACGGCGAGCTGGGCCGTGCCGCTGCCGAACTGCTCTCGGCCAGGCAGGACGCCTTCCAGCACGAGCGGATGGCTGCGAACAAGGACTATTCGAGAGCCATCCGCAGGATTGGCCGTCGCGCCGCCCCAGCCGACATCGAACGGATCCAGGTGGCAGAAGACCGGTTGGAGAAGCTGTTCCTCCCCGAGGAACAGAAACTGACCGGAGCCCTGGATCGGGCCACCCAGAAGGTCGGGGAGATCAGCCATGAGGTCTCCGATCGGGAGCGGTGGATGGACGACCACCTCCACGTGCCTGCCCAGCTGGCCGGATTGACCGCGAAGCTCCAGGAGGCCAAGCACGAGAACGACCACGAGCGCTGGACCGTCGAAGGAGAGCTGAACCCCCGACCGACCCCGGCTCCGACCGTCCCCTTCAGCCGGTCACGCGACGACAGCCGCAGCATCGCCAACGACCGTGACTACGGCTTCGGGATGTGAGGTCATGCCTCGGTCAATGCTGGCCTCGATCCGGCTGTCGACTCTGAAGGATCTCCCATTGATCCGAATCCGCATCACCATCGACACCAGTGGCATATATCCATGATGACGCTCAGGGGATATACTGGCCCCATGAGCAAGCACCTGGTCGACATCGACAACGACCTCCTCGCCGAGGCCACAACCATTCTCGGGGCGTCGACGATGAAGGAGGCCGTCAACCGCTCCCTCGAATCGGTGGTGTTGGCTGCTCGCCGTCGCAGCCATGCCGACCGTCTGGAGGCGATGGCCGGACTCGACCTGGATGACCCCTCGGTGATGTCCGGCGCGTGGCGCTGAGCGCGCGGTATCTGGCCGACAAGAGCGCGCTCGCCCGCTTTCCCCATCCGGTCGTCGAGGCACGACTCCGACCGCTCCTGGAGGATGGGCTGATCGCCACCTGTGCCATCGTCGACCTGGAGGTGCTGTTCTCCAGTCGGAGGCTTGCCGACTACGAGGCGGTGCTCCTGGAGCGTCGCAGCCTCGACAGCGCCCCGATCACTCCTGAGGTGCTGGACCTCGCCATTGACCTCCAACACGAGCTGGCCAAGCGCGGACAGCACCGGTTGGCCATCCCCGACCTGATCATCTCGGCGGCCGCCCGGTCGGCCGGACTCGTCGTCCTGCACTACGACGCCGACTTCGAACGGGTCGGGGCCGTCGGCGGTGCCGAACACGAGTGGGTCGCCCCCCGGGGCAGCCTCTGATCCGGCACCTCCCCGGATCGAAACGTCGGCCCATTGCCAGGAAGCGCGGCGGAGCCCCGCACCGCATCTACCAGGGAGGGTGACGTCGACGACGTGTCCAAGGTGACGTTGCTGCGAGTCACCGACTGAACACGGAAGAACAGGGGTCTGCCAAAACTATGGATTTCTTTCATACTTTTGTCATGCTCTGACGTCGGCACGCAGTGCTGTTCGAGGTGGCCGCCAAGGTGCGCCATATGATCGCCTGCGTCAGGACTGCGCGGTCTCCGTCAGGCCTCTGAACAGGGAGGGTGACGTTCGGGGTGACGTCGAGGGGCCGGGCACAGACCAACGTCACCCTCGACGCCTGGAGGAGTCGGAATCCGAGGGTGACGTCGGAGGTGACGTCAATCCGGAGGATGGGTCGGGACCAGAGGCACCCGGCCTGGGGTCGAATCCAAGGAGATCCTGTGCCCCGTCGAGATCCAGATCACGCCAGCGGACTTGAGCCCGTCATCCGAGAGGGCGGGGCCGACCGGCCGGCCTCATCGGGGCTGGGGTCGGAGGAACCAGTTGTTCGGCTGCTCCCGCCATCCGGTGATCCATTCGGGAGTCAGGATGAGATCCCCCTCCCACGGACTCGTATGGTGATCGTCACCGACATGGGAATCGAGCTGCCTCTGGTCGCCTCGCCCGCCACCGTGGCGCCGATCCTGGGCAAGTCCGATCACGGGGTGCGCGACGACTGCATCGCCGGCCGCATCCCGACCATGCCGAAGGGTGACCGGGCCGGTACCCATCATCGGATTCCAGTTGCCCGGCTCCTCGATCTGCTCGGAATTCCGTACCGCATCGAACGCGTGGCCTGTTGACACACGCCCTCCATTCGGCACCTCACCTGATTCCCAACCCGTGCTCGCCACGCGTCCCGCACGGACCTCAGCGATCGACCGCCGGTCGACGGGCCGGCAACGGTTCAGAGCGCGAGTGCGGCGACTCCCAGTCCGGCTTCCAGCGAGTCGGCGGCGGCTTGGGCCTGGGCGGTCGTGTTGGCGGTGTAGACCCGCAGCGTCACCGAGGCGTCGGCATGTCCGAGGCGGTCGGCCACGGTCTTCGGATTCATCCCGTCAGCGAAGAGCTGGGTGGCGGTGTAGTGGCGGAGGTCGTGGAACCGGAACGACCACTGCTCCCCCGGTGCCAGGTCGGTCCGCGTCGCCTTGGGATTCGACTTGTGGAGTTCCGTCAGTGCCGGAAGCTCCATGCGCCGGCACAGCCGGTCGAAGGCCTGGCTGATCGAGTCGGGCAGCAGGGGTCGGGCACCGTCGGGGTCGGAGCTGAAGATGAACGAGTCGGACGACAGGGCCACGCCGGCCACCGTGGCATCGTCTTCCGCCCGGGCCTGCCGGGCCTTCAGCACGACCATGGCCTGATCGCCCAGCAGTAGGCGGCGAGACTGGTGCGACTTGGGGCTCTTGGTGCCGACCCCGTCCGGGGTCTGCCACACCGACCGGGCCACCAGGATCGCCGCGTTTTCCCACTCGACGTCGCGCCACTGCAAGCCGCAGAGCTCCCCCCGCCGCATCCCGGTGATGGCGGCCAGGAGGACGATCGTCGCCAGCTCGGGATTCTTGGCCGCCGGACGGGTCGCCTCGGTGATCAGTGCCCGGACCTGGTCCGGCGAGGGCACTGCGATCTCCGGCTTGCGGGCCGAGGGAGGGGTGGCATCCTCGGCCACGTTGCGATCGACCCATCCCCACTTCCGCCCCTGCTTGAGCGCCGCCCCGATGATCCGGTGGTGCATCAGGACCGTGCTCGGGCTGAGGCCGGCGGCCAGCTGCCTGGCGTAGAGCTTGTCGAGGTCGTGGGCGGTCAGCTTGTCGAGCCGCGTGGCCCCCAGGTCGGGTCGGATCGACTTGTCGATCTTCCGCCGGTACTCGTAGAGGGTCTTCGGGCTGCGCCCCATCCGCTCGGAGTGGGCCGTCCATTCGTCCAGGAGGCTCCCAAAGGTCGCTTTGGTCCCTCTCCGTACTCGCCCCGCTCGACGGCGGCCACCAGGGCGGCCAGCTTCTTCTCCGCCGCCCGCCTACCGGCCCCGGGCTCCTTGCGATCGGCCGAGTAGGTCCGGGTGATCTGCTGCGGTTTGCCGGTGACCGGGTCCCTGCCGATGAACACCCGAAGCTCCCACCGTCCCGGGGAGCGCTCTCTGAGGCTGCCTGCCATGCCTCAGATTGTAGGGTATTTGTAGGGTAAACCGGTGCTTCCGGCTACAAACATGGAGCCTGGGAGGAGAATCGAACTCCTGACCTACGCATTACGAGTGCGTTGCTCTACCGACTGAGCTACCCAGGCAACGGACCGTCCGACCCCCGAGCGGGGGTGGGCGCTGCCCCACTCCTGCACGTCTGTCGAACTTCCGGGGTAGTACGTTACCCGCGCCGCGGGCACCCCCTGCCAACTGGGTGATAACCACTCCACGGCACCCACGACCGAACGTGCGGGCCTAGTCGAGCATCCCGGAGAGCTCGACCATCAGCGCCTCGAGCAGCAGGTCTTCCCGGACATTCCGGGAAAGTGCGGCGGACGCCCGGTTGACCGCCTCGACGTGCCCGGCGGCTCGGCGACGCTCCATCCCTGCCCCCGATGACCCCGACGGGCCGGCCGCGGCCACCGTCGCTACCATCCGGTCCCGGTAGGCGTCGGCCAACGCGGCCAGTCCCATCCGCAGGTCGTCGGTTCGCCACCGGCGCTCCTCGCGCTTGTGCCGGTCCTCGACCCCCTTCCGCCCCGGCACCCCGCGCACCCCGGTCGCCTCCGCCTGGTCCTCGAGCACGGCCAGCTCGCGGGCGTGCTCGTCGCGTAGCGGTGCCAACGCCCCGTCGGCGAGGGCCAGTAACTCGTCGGCCACCGACACGGCCATGGCCCCGGACCCGTCGAGCCGGTCCGGCACCTCGTGCCAACGGCTGCGACGGTCGGTGAACCCGGGGTCGTCGGCCAGGAGGCGGGCCCGGTCCAGGTTGCCGCCCGAGGACGCCGCCACCGAGGCGGCAACCGAACCGTCCACACCGCGGTCGACCAGCCACGCCTCCACCACGGCCGGGGCCACGGGCACGAACGGCACCCGGACGCAGCGGCTGACGATGGTGGCGAGTCCCGGCGACAGGTCGTCGGCCAGCAGGACGAACACGGTCGACGGTGGTGGTTCCTCGACGGTCTTGAGCAGCGCCGGGGCCGCCTTGAGCGCCAGGTGGACGTCGGGCACGAGCAGCACCTGGCGGGACGACTCCAGTGGTCGACGCTGGGCCCGGGCCGTAATCTCCCGGGCATCGTCGACGTCCAACGACGCACCTGACCGCTCGACGGTGACCAGGTCCGGATGGGTACCGGCCAGTGCCCGGCGGCACGAGTTGCACACTCCGCAACCGCCGTCGGGACACAGCAGGGCGGCTGCCAGGCCCCGCGCCGCGGCACGCTTGCCCGAGCCGGGAGGCCCATGGAACAGGTAGGCATGGACCGGGTGGCGGGCGGCCGACTCCAACTGGGCCACCGCCCGCTCCTGGCCCACCACGCCGGCGAACAGCGCCGGGTTCGGCACACGTGTCGTGACCGGAGCGCTCACGACAGGCCCCCGGGGCCGGCCAGGGTCTCCACGGCGTTCCAGAGCACGGCGGCCACTTCGTCAACCGACAGAGTGGCGTTGACCACCAGCCACGGATCGCGACGTTCGGCGGCCATGGCCAGGAAGCCGTCGGCCACGCGCTGCTGGAACGCCAGGCCCTCGGCTTCCATCCGGTCGTCGCCATCGCTCCGACGGCGGGACGCGGCGACCTCCACCGGCAGGTCGAACAGGACGGCCAGGTCGGGGCGCAGGCCCCCGGTGGCCCATCCGACGAGAGACTCGAGCGCCGCACGGTCGAGTCCGCGTCCGTACCCCTGGTAGGCGAGCGTGGAGGCCGAATAGCGGTCGGTCACCACCCACCGCCCGGCATCCAACGCCGGGGCGATGACGTCGGCGACGTGCTGGGCGCGGTCGGCCGCCATCAGCAGTGCCTCGGCACGCGGGGCCACCGGGTCGCCGTCACGGCCGAGCAGGAGCGTGCGGAGCGAGGCCCCGAGCGGTGTGGCCCCCGGCTCGAACGTGGAGACGGCGTCCAGGCGGTCGGCGAGCAGACGGGCCTGGGTGGACTTCCCGCAGCCGTCGATGCCCTCGAGGGCGATGAGGCGGCCCCGGGGGGCGTTCACCCGTCGTCGTCGGTGCTCGGGACCGCCACCACCGGGGCGGCCTTGGCGGCTGCCGTCTTCGTGGCGGCCGGCTTCGAGGCCGCCGCCTTCTTGGCCGGGGCCTTCTTGGCCGTCGCCTTCTTGGCCGGGGCCTTCTTCTTGGCCGGGGCCTTCTTCTTGGCCGGGGCCTTCTTCTTCGACGGTCCGGCGGCGCGACGCTCGGCCAGGAGTTCGGCGGCCCGCTCCACGGTCAGGTCTTCGACTTCGTCACCGCGCCGCAGCGAGGCGTTCGTCGTACCATCGGTGACGTAGGGGCCGAACCTTCCGTCCTTGACCACCATGGGGAGCCCCGTGTCGGGGTCGGGTCCCATATCGCGCAACGGGCCCTTGGCGTTGCGACCCCTCGTCTTGGGCTGCGCGAACAGGGTGAGTGCCTCGTCCAGCGTGACGGTCAGCAGCTGGTCCTCGGTCAACAGGCTGCGGGAGTCCGTCCCCTTCTTCAGGTAGGGACCGAACTTCCCGTTGTAGGCCACGATCTCCTGGCCGTCGGAGGGGTCGGTGCCGACGGCCCGGGGGATCTTCAGCAGCTCGAGGGCCTGCTCGAAGGTGAGCGTGGCCGGCGACATCGAGGCGAACAACGACGACGTACGCGGCTTGGGTCCGCCCTCGAGCAGCTCCCCCAGCTGGACGTAGGGACCGAAGCGCCCGGCCTTGACCTGGACGTCGAGACCGGTCTCGGGATCGGCGCCGAGCACGCGGTCCGACGACGGGGCGGCCAGCAGTTCCTCGGCCCGCTCCACCGTGAGCTCGTCGGGCGCCATGTCGTCCGGGATCGAGACGGTCTCGTCACCCTTCTTCAGGTACGGGCCGTACTTGCCCGACCGGGCCACGATCTCCTGGCCGTCGCTGGCCGTGCCGATCGGGACGGCGTTGACGGCGGCGGCGTCGATGGCGTCGAGGTTGTCCGCGACCTGGTCCCGCAGGCCCCCGTGGCCACCCGGGCCGAACCAGAACTCGCCCAGCCAGCGGGCCATGTCCTCGTCGCCCCCGGCGATCTCGTCGAGGTCGTCCTCCATCGACGCGGTCAGCCCGTAGTCGACCAGGTCGGCGAAGTGCTGCTCGAGCAGGCCCACCACACCGAAGGCCGTCAGGGACGGCACCATGGCCGATCCCTTCTTCCACACGTAACCGCGGTCGAGGATGGTGGACACGATGCTCGCGTAGGTGGAAGGCCGCCCGACACCGATCTCCTCCATGGCCTTGACCAGCGAGGCCTCGGTGTAGCGGGCCGGCGGCTGGGTGGCGTGCCCCCCGGGGTCGACGGCCGACAGGCTGGCCGGGTCGCCCTCGGCCATCGGCGGCAGGTGCACCTCGCGGTCGGCCAGCTCGGCCTCCGGGTCGTCCTCGCCCTCCACGTAGGCCCGTTGGAACCCGGGGAACTCGATGACGGTGCCCGAGGCGCCGAACTCGACCGGGCGGGCGACGCCGTCGACGGTGGCCGTGCCGGTGAGGCGCACCTGCGCGCTGGTCCCGGTGGCGTCGGCCATCTGCGACGCCACGGTGCGCTTCCAGATCAGGTCGTACAGCCGTAGCTCGTCACCCGAAAGGGAGCGGGCGGCCTCGTCCGGCGTGCGGAAGGTCTCACCTGCCGGCCGGATGGCCTCGTGGGCCTCCTGGGCATTCTTGACCTTCTTGTTGTAGTGCCGGGATGCCGCGGGCACGTAGGCCGGCCCGTACATGGCGGTGGCCTGGGCCCGTGCGGCCGTCAACGCCTGCTCGGACAGTGTGGTCGAGTCGGTGCGCATGTAGGTGATCCAGCCCTCCTCGTAGAGGTGCTGGGCGACCGACATGGTCCGCTTCGAGCTGAAGCGGAGCTTGCGGCCCGCCTCCTGCTGGAGCGTGGAAGTGATGAACGGTGCCCGAGGGGAGCGTCGGTACGGCTTGTGGGTCATGGACGAGACGGTGAGGGGCGCCCCCTCGAGCCCGACGGCCAGGGCCCGGGCGGCCGCCTCGTCGAGCACGACGACCGAGTCCGGTGCGGACAGTAGGCCCGACGAGTCGAAGTCCCTGCCCCCGGCCAGCGGGGTGCCGTCGACGGCCAGGAGGGAGGCGGCGAAGCTCGGCGACACGTCGCTGCCGGCCGAGCGGGCGGCCTCGCCCTCAGCGGTGACAGTGGCGTCGATCCCCCACCAGCCGGCCGAGCGGAACGCCATCCGCTCACGTTCGCGGTCGACGACCATCCGGGTGGCGACGCTCTGCACCCGGCCGGCCGACCGGCCGTTGGTCTTGCGGCGCATGACGTCGGACAGCTTGAAGCCGTAGATCCGGTCGAAGATCCGGCGGGCCTCCTGGGCCTCGACCAGATGCGGGTCGATGGTCCGGCACTCCTCGATGGCCCGCTGGATGGCCTGGGGCGTGATCTCGTGGAACACCATCCGGGGCGTGTCCTCGGGAAGGCCGAGCACCTGGCTGAGGTGCCAGGCGATGGACTCCCCCTCGCGGTCCTCGTCCGTCGCCAGGTAGACCTCGCCGGCGTCCCGGGCGAGCCGCTTGAGCATGGACACCTGCGACTTCTTCTCGGGCGACACGATGTAGACGGGCTTGAACCCGTTGTCGACGTCGACCGCCAGGTCGGCCCACGACTCGTGCTTGAAGGCCTCGGGCAGCTCCTTGCGGGTGGCCAGGTCCCGGATGTGGCCGATCGACGACTCGACCACGTAGTCCGGTCCGAGCATGCCCCCGATGGTCTTGGCCTTGGCCGGGGACTCGACGATCACGAGCTTCTTCGTGCCCCCCCGGGCGCGGCGCCGGCCCGGGGCGCCGGCCTCGGGGGCGGACGCCTCGTCAGGGCTGTCGGTGGTCGTCTGTGTCATGTCGGTGGGTGGCATCGCTGTGGGCAAGGGTGAACGGTAGCGCGAGGCCTTGTCAAGGCCGACGGCGCGCCACCGGGGCCCTTCGGCCCCGGTGGATGATCAGATCTACTGGTGGATCGGAGCCGTCCGGGGCCCTCCGGAGCACGTCGTGCCCGGTGCCCGGTCGGGGCCTGGAGGGCCTTCCGGCGTCGGATCAGGCGACCGGCGCCTGGACGGCCTGCGTGGCCGGGGTGTCGTCCATGCTCTCCGTCTTGCGCTTGGAGAACGCAATGCCGAGGAGCAGGACCACCAGCGACACGCCGGCGATGGACAGGCGGGCAGCCGTGTGGTGGGACAGGGTGATGACACCCGGGAGGATCAGGAGCGATACGAGGTTCATCACCTTGATCAACGGGTTGAGCGCAGGTCCGGCGGTGTCCTTGAACGGGTCACCGATGGTGTCGCCGATGACGGCGGCCTTGTGGGCCTCGGAGCCCTTGCCGCCTTCGTGGCCGTCCTCGATGTACTTCTTGGCGTTGTCCCAGGCTCCACCGGAATTGGAGAGGAAGTTGGCCATCAGCTGCCCGGTCAGGATGGCACCGACCAGGAACGCCCCGAGGGCGAAGTAGTTGATGCCGAAACCGACGATGACCGGCGAGAGGATCGCCAGCAGCGCCGGGGTGGCGAGTTCGCGTTGGCTGGCCGTGGTGCAGATGGCGATGACCTTGCCGTACTCGGGCTTCTCGGAGTAGTCCATGATCCCCGGATGCTCCCGGAACTGGCGACGCACCTCCTGGACGACGGTGCCCGCGGAGCGGCCCACGGCCCGGATGGCCAACGCGCTGAAGATGAACGCTATCGATCCACCGATGAGGATGCCGATGAACGTCGTCGGGTGCGAGACGTTGATCGATGTCGCCGGCAGGTTGAAGAGGGCGTTGCCCACCTGCGGGAGCTTCAGCTGTTGGCCGATCGTCTCGATGAACGAGGCGAACAGCGCGACGGACGCAATGACCGCCGACCCGATGGCGACACCCTTGGTGACGGCCTTGGTCGTGTTGCCCACGGCATCGAGGCTGACCATGACCCGCTCGGCATCGCCGGTGAACTCGCCCGACATCTCGGCCACGCCGGCCGCATTGTCCGACACCGGGCCGAAGCTGTCCTCGGAGACGATCATGCCAGCCGTCGACAGGAGTCCGATGCCGGTCAGCGCCACCAGGTAGAGGGTGAGTTCGATGTTGCCGCCACCGAGGCCGATGGACACGGCGATGGCGAGGACGATGGCGATGATGGCCCACACGGATGACTCGAGACCCAGGGCCAGGCCCGAGAGCGTGAGGGTGGCTGGCCCCGTACGTGCCGTCTCGGCGACCTCCTTGACCGGACCCCGCTCGGTCGAGGTGAAGTGCTCGGTGATCTGGCTGGCCACCAGCATGAGGACCACGCCGGTCAGCACCGCGTAGAACGCCTTCCAGTAGTGGAGGTAGGCACCGGCCACGACGGCCGAGCCTGCGATGGTGAGGATGGCGGCGGTCCACACGCCCCGGTTGATCGGAGCCATGGCGTTCTTGTCGTTCTTTCCGGCCCGCACCACGAAGACGCCCACGATGGTGGCCAGGATGCCGATGGCCGGTATGGCGATCGGGAAGATGACCGTCTTGGCAGCGTCGGCGCCCCGGTGGATCGAGGTGAAGGCGGTCACGCCGAGGATCACCGCGGCGATGATGGTGATCACGTAGGACTCGAAGAGGTCGGCGGCCATGCCGGCGCAGTNNACGTTGTCGGCGATGGTGGCGGCGTTGCGGGGGTCGTCCTCGGGGATCCCGGCCTCGACCTTGCCCACCAGGTCGGCGCCCACGTCGGCGGCCTTGGTGAAGATGCCGCCGCCAACCCGCATGAACAAGGCGAGAAGCGAGGCGCCGAAGGCGAAGCCGATGAGCACGGCCGTGGCGGTGTTCTGGAAGATGAGGACGATCACCGTGGCGCCGAGGAGGCCGAGGCCCACGCACAGCAGGCCGGTGATGGCGCCGGTGCGGTAGGCGACCTTGAGGGCCGGGGCCATCTTGCCCTCACGGGCTGCCGCCGCGGTACGGACGTTCCCCCGGACGGCCAGGCTCATGCCGATGAACCCGGTGAGGCCGGAGCACACGGCACCGGCCAGGAAGCAGATCACGCGGTAGATCCCGGCCTGGACGAAGGTGAGGTCGACCACGGTGTGGCGGACCACGACCACGCCACCACCGAAGATCCCGATGTGGGTCACCGTGTGGGTCACCTTGGTCGCGGTGAAGAAGATGAGAACGGCCAGCGGCACGATGATGACGCCGATGGTCTTGAACTGGCGGGCGAGGAACGCCTCGGCGCCCTCCTGGATCGCCTTGGCGATGTCCTGCATCGTGGCAGTGCCCTGGTCGGCGGCGATGACGCCCCGGACGAGCACCAGGGCCACGATGATGGCGGCGACGGCACATACGAGGGCGAAGTACAGCCAGGCTTTCTCGTTGCTTCCCAACGTGAATACCTGGTAACCCCCTTCAGCCAGGAGGTGGGTCATCGTGGGGCTCCCTTCGGTGTACTGCACGGTTTCGGTCGATCGATACACGGACGAACAGCGCGTAACATCGCGGACGACGAGGGACCGGGTCCCCCCCGTACGAAGTCACGGCCGGATGGCCGAGTGCCGGGGCCCGCCTCGGGCGCGCCGAGTTCCGGCAATCGGGGAGAACATAGTGACAACGGAGTCCGGGGGCAAGAATCGCCCGCACGGCCCGGTGTCAGATGGGCTCGTGCGCCGCCTCGGGCCCGGCGATGAGCTCGTAGTCCGGGTTCAGGATGGCCTGCCGCCTGGCCCAGTCGCCGACCATGCCCTCGACCACGAGGCGGGCGCCCGGCTGGATGCCCGGGATCCTGCGGCGCCCCTGGAACACGAGGAGCAGCATGCCGCTGTCGTCGGTCAGGAGGCATTCGAGGTTCGACGTGCCCGCCCGCGGCTGGACGCGTACTGAGCGGACGCGTCCGGCCACACGGACCCGCTGGCGCCACTGGACGTCGCCGATCGGGATGGTGCCCCGGGCGCGCTCCCCGAATGCCTCCCGGTGGGACAGTGCCCGTGCCGCCCGTTCCCGGTCTGCGGCCTTGTCGGCAGCCCGCTGTCCGTGGGTGGAAGGGGTGGCCTCGTCGGGCCTGCGCCGCCACTCGCGCCGGTTCGACCACCAGCCACCCGAGAGCTGGTACGGGACCACGGTGGCGTTCACGTGCTCCACGTGGCCGACCGCGGTGGCGATGGTCTCGGCGGTGTTGTCGTGGAGCACCCGCTGCCAGCCGGAGGCGAAGATCCGCCGGGGGAGGAGGATCGTGAGCTCGGTCTTGCGGTCGGCGACGGTTTCCGCCGCCAGCTCGAGGGCGGCCCTCGTCAGCCGGCGGTCCTCGCACTCCTGGATGTCGAGGGGGAAGTCCGACAGGCCGAGCCGTCGCCACTCCTCCTCCAATTGCTCCGAGGCCAGGGGGTCGAGTGCGAAGTGGATCGCCCGCAGCACGTCGGGGTGCAGCGTGCGCGCGTACTGGAGTGCCCGCGCCGTGGCCATGTCGAGACGGTCGACGAGGACCACGACCTCGTGGCGGCTGAGCACCGGGGCCTCGGCCGCCTCACTCGCCCCCTCCTCGAGCTGCTCGTCCTCCACGGTGTACTGGCGGTGGAGCCGGATGAGCCCGAAGTACATGATCGGGCCGACGATCACCACGACCCAGGCGCCCTCGTTGAACTTCACGGTGGCGAAGATGAGGACGATGAGTGCGGTAAGGAACGCCGAGATCGCGTTGACCACCACGCCTCGGCGCCACTTCGGCCCCTTGGTCACCAGGTGGTGCTTGATCATCCCGGACCCGGCCATGGCGAAGCCGGTGAACACGCCGATGGCGTAGAGCGCGACCAGCGCCGAGAGCTGGGCGCCCGTGGCGATGATGAGGGCGAGCGCCACGATGGTGAGGACGATGATCCCGTTGGAGAACGCCAGGCGGTGGCCACGCCGGGTGAGCTGCTTGGGGAGGTAGGAGTCCTCGGCCACGAAATTGGCCAGGAACGGGAAGCCGTTGAAGCTGGTGTTGCCGCCCGTGTAGAGGATCAGCATCGTGGCGAACTGCACCACGTAGAACAGGATCTTCCCAATGGGCCCGGTACCGACGATGTACCTGACCTCCTGGGAGACCACCGTGGGCGACCCCGACACGTACGGGATGGCGTGGGTCCAGTGGGCGATGAGGGTGACCCCGAGGACCAGGAAGCCGAGGACGCTCGACATGACGACCAGGGTCTGACGGGCATTGCGGCTCGTGGGCTCACGGAAGGCGCCCACACCGTTCGAGATCGCCTCGAGGCCGGTCAGCGACGAGCCGCCGTTGGCGAACGACTTGAGGAGGATGATGAACGCGGCCCCGTAGAGGAGCCCGGAGCCATGGAAGCCGACGGCGACCGTCGGGTTGGCGGCGTCGTGGGGGACGGCGTGGACCGTCAGGTTCCCCATGACCTTCTTGATGTAGCCGGCCACCACGATGACGCCCAGGCTCCCGATGAAGAAATAGGTCGGGAAGGCGAAGAACTTCCCGGCCTCCTTGATCCCCCGCAGGTTGCCGTAGAGGAGGAGCAGGATCACCGCGATGGTGATGGGCACCGTGAGCGAGCGGAGGGACGGTGCCGCGCTGGTCAGCGCCGCAGTGCCGGCGGCCGTCTGGACGGCCACCGTCACCGTGTAGTCGATCAGCAGGGCCACGGCCGCGATCTGGGCGATCTTCGGGCCGAAATTCTCCCGTGCCACGACGTAGGCGCCACCGGCCTTCGTGTAGAAGGCGATGACGTCGAGGTACGACAGCGTGACGAAGAAGAGCACCCCGAGGATGGCCATGGTGATGGGCACGACCATGACGAAGCCGGCGAGCCCGAAGAACGGGATCAGGACGGTGAGCATCTCCTCGGTGCCGTAGGCCGAGGACGAGATGCAGTCGGGGGCGAGGACACCCAGGGCCGAGGGACGGCCCAGGCGCTCGTCGCCGAGCTTCTCGTTGACCAGCGGTGGCCCGAGGAGGACGTTCTTCATCCGGTACCGCAGGGTCTCGGGCAGGTCCACCCTGACTACCGTGGACGCCGAGGGCCGGGGCGGCGGGGCGGTCGATCGACGCGGAGCTTCTGGAGGAGCGATGCCCGATCCGGTCTCCGCGGCCACGAAGGAGTCGCCGCCGGAGCTGACGTCGGGATCCATCTCCTCATTAGAGCATGCCCCACCCCACCCCCCCTCGCCTGCCACCCGGCCCGGCCGGCCCGGCCCCGGCCCCGGCTCAATGAGTTGTGCCGGCGTGTCGATGCGTGTTGCATGGTGCCCGTGCACATCGTCATCGTCGGTTGCGGCCGGGTCGGATCCGGGCTCGGAGCCGACCTCGTCGCCCAGGGCCACTCGGTGGCCATCATCGATCGCAACCCCAAGGCCTTCCGCCGGCTGCCGACCGACTGGTCGGGGACGACGGTGGTCGGCTCCGGCTTCGACCGCGACGACCTCGACGAGGCCAAGGCGCCCGAGGCGACGGCCCTCGCCGCCGTCACCAGCGGTGACAACTCCAACATCCTGACCGCCCGCATCGCCCGGGAGACCTACGGGATCCCGAACGTCGTGGCCCGCATCTACGACCCCCGACGCGCCCAGATCTACCTGCGACTCGGCATCGCGACCGTGGCCACGGTGTCGTGGACCATCGACCAGGTCCGCCACCAGCTGCTGCCGACCGCGCTGGAGACCGAGTGGTCCGACCCGACAGGGGGTGTCTCGCTGATCGAGCGCCGGCTGCCCGAGCGGTGGGCCGGCAAGCGGCTGGCCGACCTGTCCGTCTCGGGCGAGGTCACCCTCGTGGCGGTCACACGCGCCGGCATCGCCCGCCTCGATTTCACCGACCTGGTCGGCCAGGACGGTGACGTCCTCCACCTCGTCGCCACCAGCGAGGCGCTCATGCGGTTCCAGGAGCGGTTGCTAGGGATCGACCCGGCGAGCACCGGAGGGCAGGCATGAAGGTCGCCATCGCAGGAGCGGGCAGCGTCGGGACGGCCATTGCCGCCGACCTCCATGCAGCCGGACACGAGGTGCTGCTGATCGAGCAGGACCCGGACCTCGTCGCCCGCCAGCGCGCCGAACTGGACGTGACGTGGGTCGTCGCCGACGCCTGTGAGGTGGCCTCGCTCGACGCCGCCGGCCTGGCCACCGTGGACGTCGTCGTGGCCGCCACGGGTGACGACGAGGACAACCTTGTGGTGTCGCTGCTGGCCAAGCAGGAGTTCGCGGTACCGCGCGTGGTGGCACGGGTCAACCACCCGAAGAACCAGTGGCTCTTCACCGAGACCTGGGGAGTCGACGTCTCGGTCTCCACCCCCCAACTGCTGACCGCGCTGGTGGAGGAGGCCGTGTCCGTGGGCAGCCTCGTGCGGCTGCTCCGGTTCGAGGGCGGCAATGCACATCTTGTGGAGGTGACGCTGGCCGAGAACTCGCCGGCCGACGGGGTGTCGGTGGTCGACCTCGGGGTCCCGCGCGACGCCACCATCGTGGCCGTGGTCCGGTCGGACCATCTGATCGTCCCCCGGGGCGACACCCGGCTGGCCGCGGGCGACGAGGTCCTCGTGCTCATCACGGCCGATGCCGAGGACGAGGTACAGCGCCTGCTGGTCGGGCCCTGACCCCCATGCGGGCCGCATTCTTCGACCTCGACAAGACCGTCATCGCCAAGGCGTCGATCGCCGCGTTCGGTCGCCCCTTCTACCGGGGCGGGCTCATCAACCGCAGGTTGATCGCGCGGGCGGTCGTATCGCAGATCATCTACCTGCATCTCGGCGCGTCCGAGCAGAAGCTGGCCCGGGTCCGCGAGTCGATGCTGGCGCTGACCAAGGGGTGGGACCGTGAGCAGATCCGGGAGATCGTGCGCGAGGCGCTCGAGGAGACGGTCGAGCCCATCATCTACGCCGAGGCCCTCGACCTGATCGAGGCCCACCGGGCCGCCGGGCACAAGGTGTACCTGGTGTCGGCCTCGCCCGAGGAGATCGTCGAGCCACTGGCCGAGCACCTCGGCGTGGACGGCTGCATCGCCACCCGGGCCGTCGTCGACGAGGAGGGCCGCTACGCCGGCGAGATGGAGTTCTACGCCTACGGACCGTTCAAGGCCGAGGCGATGCGGGCGCTCGCCGACTCGGAGGACCTGGACCTGGCCGAGTCGTCGGCCTATTCGGATTCGTACACCGACCTCCCCATGCTGGAGGCGGTCGGTCACCCGGTGGCCGTCAACCCCGACCGCGTGCTGGCCAAGGTGGCCAGGGAACGCGAGTGGGAGGTCATGCAGTTCACCAAGCCGGTGCGCCTCCGCGACCGGGTCAGCGTGCCGAGTCTCTCGACAACGGCGACCGCCGCCGGCGTCACCGCGGTGGCGACGGCCGGTGCACTGGTGGCCTGGCGCATGTCCCGACGCGCCCACAGCTGAGCCATGCGTCCCGCCGGCCATCGGGCGCGGCGGGACAGGCCACCTACGCGTGGGGTGCGGTCCGGGTCCGGGCGCGCCGAACCGGTCGAGAGGGGCACCGGTCGACCGCTCGGGGCGGCCGGGACCCTACCGGGAGGTGGCGGTGGGGTCGCTCAGGCGGAGCGCAGCCGCTGGGCGGCCAGGGCACCGAGGGCGATGATGACGACGAGGATCACGAGCTTCTTCATGGGGAGGATCTTACCCACTCCTCCGCCGTCGGGTTTCCGGCGGGCTCCCGTCCTAGACGGTCAGGAGGTCGCGGGCGCCGGTGTCCGAGGACGGATGGCGCAGCTTCGACATGGCTCGGGCCTCGATCTGGCGGATCCGCTCACGGGTCAGGTTGAAGTGTTCGCCGACCTCCTCGAGCGTGCGGGGCTCACCCCGGTCGAGCCCGAAGCGCAGCCTGAGAATCTCACGCTCACGCTCGTCGAGCGGCGACAGCAGGCGACCGATCTCCTCGGGCAGCAACGACACGGCCGCCACCTCGAACGGCGACTCGGCCGACCGGTCCTCGACGACGTCGCCCAGTTCGGCATCGCCGTCCTCGCGCAGCGGCTCGGACAACGACAGCGGCTCGGCCCGGAAGCGCAGGGCCTCGACCAGCTTGTCCTCGGGCATCTCAACCTCGGCGCCCAGCTCGGCGAGCGTGGCCGGACGGCCGTACTTGAGCTCCAGACGGGCCTGGGCCTTCTGCACCCGGGCCAGCGTGTCACCGGCGTGGACCGGCAGGCGGATGGTGCGTCCCGTGTTGGCGATGCCGCGGGTGATCGCCTGGCGGATCCACCAGGTGGCATACGTCGAGAACTTGAAGCCCTTGCGCCAGTCGAACTTCTCGACGGCGTGCATCAAGCCCAGGTTGCCCTCCTGGATGAGGTCCAGCAGTGGCAGGCCGGAAGCCTGGTACTTCTTGGCGATCGACACCACCAGTCGCAGGTTCGACTGCACGAAGGTCTGCTGGGCGGACTCGCCCTGGAGGACCGTCCTGCGCATCTCACGCTTCTTTGCCGGAGTCAGGCCCTTCGGCGCCGACTGGATCTGGGCGTCCGCCTCGCGCCCGGCCTCGATGGCCTGGGCGAGCCGGACCTCGTCGTCCTTGGTGAGCAGGGGGTACTGACCGATATCGGTCAGATACAGACGGACGAGGTCCTCATCGTCCCGCTCGAGCCGCTCCTTTGCCAAGATCACCAGGTCCTTCGGTTTCCCACCTGCGTGGGGGACGCCCCACCCTCCGGTGGGGTGCCCGGTGAGGGGACCGACGGGAGTGGAGCGAATTCGGGCGCAACGATCGCTGCTTCACAAAGTTTACCGGACGCGTCAAGTCCCCCGAACGGCGCCCCCGTGCCTGCCCGGGGGCCGTGTCAGTCCGCGGGGACCCAGTCGGGCAGCGTGACGAGACCGGAGTGGGCGCCGGCCCCCACGGCCACGGACTCGAGGTGCTCCTGGAACTCGTAGACGGCGACCACGTCGTGGGGACGCTGCACCAGGCGCTGCACCAGGCGCTCACCGGCCAGCCAGTCCTCGATCTCGTCGCGCAGCACCAGACGAAGGGCGCGCCGCAGCGGGCCGTCCGCCACCGGTGCGGCAACCCGCAGGTGACGGGTGTACGTCGTGACCAGGCGCGGTAGCACCACTCGGTAGAGGCCGGCGAGCCGGGGCAGTGCCCCCGGGCGGGGTGCCAGTGCGCGGTCGGCCGGCGGCCACGAGGACCCGGGCCCGACCTCGGGCACCTCGATGCCGTCCAGCGCGGCGAAGAGCGCCGCCGTGGCCGGCGACGGCGCGGTGAGTGCGTCGGGGTCGACGCCTGCACGCACCGGCAGCCGGTCGCCGAAGAGTTCGGCGTGCCAGGCGTGCCGCATGCTCTGGGCGTCGAGGACCACCTGGACGCCGGCCAGTGGCAGGTCCGTGACCCACGCGCCGAGGATGGCGTGGAGCGTCGTCTCGATCCAGCGGTACTCGCCGACCAGGGCGGCCGTCGTGTCGAAGGGCAGGGACGCTGACACGTCGTCGGGACGGGCGTCGTCGACCGGTTCGTACGGGAGCTCAGACAACGGAGGGCGTCCCGTCTACCGGCGACGCGGACCGTGCAACCGAGCGGTAGTGGTTGGTGATCGGCATCCGGCGATCCTTGCCGAAGGCCTTGCCCGAGATCCGGACCCCCGGCGGCATCTGGCGCCGCTTGTACTCGGCCCGGTCGACCAGGCCCACCACGCGGGCCACGGCCACCGGGTCGAATCCCTCGGCCACCAGGTCGTCAGCCGACCGGTCGCCCTCGACGTAACCGGCCATCACCGGGTCGAGGACCTCGTAGGGCGGCAGTGACTCGTCGTCCCGCTGGTCGGGGCGCAACTCGGCCGACGGAGGCTTCACCAGGACGGCCTCGGGGATGAGTTCCGTCCCCGCCCGGGCGTTGCGGTGACGGCAGAGCTCGTAGACGAGGGTCTTGGCCACGTCCTTGATGACCGCGAATCCGCCGGCCGAGTCGCCGTAGAGCGTGGAGTAGCCCGTGGCCATCTCGCTCTTGTTGCCGGTGGTCAGCACGATCCACCCGTTGGCGTTGGACAGGGCCATGAGGAGGACGCCGCGGATGCGACTCTGCAGGTTCTCGTCGGTCAGGCCGGTCGGCTCGCCCCCGAGCAGTGGGGCCAGCGTGTCGGCCAGGGCACGATGGGCCTGTTCGATGGGTGCAGTGGCCAGGTCGATGCCGAGCGCCGCCGCCAGGGCCACGGCATCCGACACCGAGCCACCACTCGAGTACCGGGAGGGCATGGCCACCCCGTGGACACGCTCGGCGCCGACGGCGTCGACGGCCACCGCCGCCACCAGCGATGAGTCGATCCCACCGGACAGTCCGATCACCGCATCGGTGAAGCCGTTCTTCCCCAGGTAGTCCCGGGTTCCGAGCACGAGCGCCTCATAGACCTCGGCGACCGGGTCCAGGACCGGTGCCACGGGTCGGAGCTGCGCACCGCCGGTGGTCCGACCGGCCGACGACACCGGGACCCGCGCCACCCCGGTCATGCCCGGGTCGTCTGCGACCTCGACGTCGCACACGAGCACCTCCTCCACGAACTGCCCCGCGCTGGCGAGGAGGTCGCCGTCGGGGCCGACGACGACCGAGGCGCCGTCGAAGACCAGCTCGTCCTGGCCCCCCACCTGGTTGACGTAGACGATGGCGCACCCCGTCTCGGCGACGCGGCCGGCCAGCACCTCGAGACGCTCGTCGCGGCGCCCCCGGGAGTACGGCGACGCATTGGCGTTCACCAGGAGGCGGGCACCGGCGGCGGCCTGCTCGGCCATCGGTCCGGCCGGGAACCACATGTCCTCGCAGATGGTGACGCCGACGGACACCCCGGCGACCTCGTACACGGTGGCGGGGCCGCTGCCCGGGACGAACCAGCGCTGCTCGTCGAAGACCCCGTAATTGGGGAGCATCCGCTTCACGTAGCGTCCGAGGACCTTGCCGCGCCGGCACACCGCGGCAGCGTTGAGCAGCCGTCCGTCCGGGCCGATGTCGACGTAGCCGACGACGGCGGCGCACTCCCCCGTGCCGGCCACCACCTCGGCGAAGGCGGCCAGGTTGTCGGCCACGAAGGCTGGCCGGCCGAGCAGGTCCTCGGGCGGGTAGCCGGTGATCGTCAGTTCGGGCAGCACGGCCAGGTCGGCACCGGCCCCCTCGGCCTCGACCAGGGCCTCGAGCGTGCGCCAGACATTCCCGGCCAGGTCGCCCACCACCGTGTTGATCTGGCACGCGGCGACCCGGATCTGCGGCATCGGTCCAGACTATCGGGGCACCCGGTCCCAACTCCCCCCGCACAGCGCTCGGACATCGGCTGTTTCGCCCTGGTCGCGGCGTCGCCAGCCCAGTTAATGCTCCGTTCACAATCGGGTAACGACGGGGAAACGACATACTGCAATAGTCGGAGGCGTCCCTGGGGAGGCAGGCCCCGACCGCCCCCCTGGAAGCGTGGGCGGTACATTCCGCCGCAGGGCCGTGGAGTAGCAGAGCAACCGAGCAATAGAGGAGTGCACGTGCCGTATCAAGCTGAGTACATCTGGATCGACGGGACCGAGCCGTCCCCGCTCCTCCGGAGCAAGACCCGGATCGTCCCTGACGGAAAGGAGCCCGGCATCTGGGGCTTCGACGGATCGAGCACCAACCAGGCCCTGGGCCATGACTCGGACTGCGTCCTGCGTCCCGTCTACACCTGTCCGGACCCCCTGCGCGGACCGAACGACATTCTCGTGATGTGCGAGGTCGAACTGACCGACTACAGCCCCCATCCGACCAACACCCGGGCCAAGCTGCGCGCCCAGGTCGAGCAGTTCGCCGACCAGGAGCCGATGTTCGGCATCGAGCAGGAGTACACCTTCATGAAGGACGGCCGCCCGCTGGGCTGGCCGGTCAGCGGCTACCCCGCCCCCCAGGGCCCGTACTACTGCGGCGTCGGCGGCGACAAGATGCCCGGCCGCGAGATCGTCGAGCTCCACACGGCAGCCTGCATCGACGCAGGCATCGGCATCGAGGGGACGAACGCCGAGGTGATGATGGGGCAGTGGGAGTTCCAGGTCGGCGTGCTGTCGCCGCTCGACGTCTCCGACCAGCTCTGGGTGGCCAGGTGGCTGCTCTTCCGCATCGCCGAGGACTTCGGCGTGTTCGCCACGCTGGAGCCCAAGCCGATCCTCGGTGACTGGAACGGTGCCGGCGCCCACACCAACTTCTCGACCAAGGCCATGCGCGAGGACGGCGGCTGGGACGCCATCATCGCCGGCTGCGAGGCGATCGGGAAGCGCGTGGACGAGCACATCGCCGTGTACGGCGTGGGCATCGAGAGCCGCCTGACCGGCGCCCACGAGACGGCCCACTTCACGAAGTTCAGCTACGGGACCTCCGACCGTGGTGCCTCCATCCGCATCCCGTGGAAGGTGGCCGTGGACAAGAAGGGCTGGCTCGAGGACCGTCGTCCGAACGCCAACATGGACCCCTACGAGGTCACCGCAGCCATGGTCGAGACCGTCTGCGGAGACGCAGCCGGGAAGTGACCGTCGGCGGGCCCGAGCAGCCCGCCGGGTGCACGAACGTCCACAGAGCCGGGTCCTTCGGGGCCCGGCTCTGTGCGCTCTGCGCCCCTCCCGTCGACCGGACCATCCGCCAGCTGCGACAATGAGTGGATCGAACCCAATGAGATCACCCAGCGCGCCACGTCCCCGGAGGTGCACGACCCCATGAGGAGTCAAGAGGAGTACGTCCTCCGGACCGTGGAGGAACGCGGCATCCGTTTCGTCCAGCTGTGGTTCACCGACGTGCTGGGCACGCCCAAGACCTTCAGCATCACCCCCGCAGAGCTCGAGAACGCACTCGACGAGGGAATGACCTTCGACGGCTCGGCCATCGACGGGTTCAGCAGGGTCCAGGAGAGCGACGTCCTGGCCCGGCCAGACGCCAACACCTTCCAGCTGTTGCCCTGGCACGGCCATGGCCAGGGCGGTAACGACCACGACCACATGGCCGGTGACGCCCAGGTGGCGCGCGTCTTCTGCGACGTCGTCGACCTCG
>PLRX01000083.1 GCA_003164095.1 Acidimicrobiaceae bacterium
CAGCTGACCAGCTGACCAGCTGACCGGCTGACCGGTTCCCGTGGCCCTCGCCCCCGAGTGCGTGGAGCCGCGTCTGCAGGAACTCCCGTTCGACGGCCCAGCCGACCCCGCCGGCCGGGCCCCTGGTCGTACTGTCGGGGCCATGGTGAGTGCTTTCGGTCCCGGTCGGGCCCGCACCCTCGTGGCCATCGCACCGGTGTCCCTGGCGCTGCTGGCCGTGGCCCTGGTGGGGTCCGCCTGCGGGACGACGACCGCGGCGCCAACGACCTCGACCACCTCGACCACCACGTCCTCCGTCGGGGCGCCCTCCTGTCCGACCGGTGAGGGCGACGGCCTCGGACTGGCGTCCCCGGAGCAGCCGGAGCGGCCCGGCCTGGACGCCGCGCTGGTGCCGCCCGGGGCGGTCGTGGCCACCGTGTGCCGCTACGGGGGCGTGTCATCGACGGCGGGCGGCGGCCCCGTGCGCAGCGCCGCCGTCATGGGCGCCTCCCTCGACGCCTTGGTGGAGGAGCTCGACTCGGCGAAGTGGCAGGTGGTGGCACAGCCGGCCGTCTACTCGTGCCCGATGTGGGACGGCGGCCGTGACGTAGTGGAGGTGGCCTACCCGTCCGGCCCCCGGGTGCGGGTGACCGTGGACATCGGCGGCTGCGGGTTCGCTTCGAACGGGGTGCGCACCGTCGAGGGGTACGACCTGGTCCCGTACCTCGCCCGCTGGGTGGGGGCACCGACGGTCCTGCCCGCCTGACGCCACGACCCGTGGCCCCGGTCGCGGGGCGACACCGCCCGCCGTGCCGGGACTGCTTCACTGGACGGACCATGTCCTCCGCCAGACGCCCCTCGGCGAAGCAGCTGGCCGCAGAGGCCAGCGAGGCCCGACGGCGCAGGCGACGACGGCGCAGGCGCCTCGTCCTCGTCCTCGTCCTCGTGCTGGTGGCCGGTGCCGCGGTGGTCTGGCTGGCGGGCCCGCTGGGCCGATCCACGACGGACGGCGTGCCCCTCGACCCGGCGGCCTTCTCGCCCGGTGCCTGCGTGGCCTTCGCCCCGACGGTGGGGGACCGGCACACCACGGTGTTCCTCGACGCCGGGCACGGTGGCCTCGACCCGGGCGCGGTCGGGACCACCTCCGATGGGGCCACGGTCGACGAGGGCGCGGTGACCCTGCCGGTCGAGCTGGACGCCGCCGAGCTGCTCCGGGCCGCCGGCTACCGAGTGGTGGTGTCGCGCACCACGGACTCGAACGTCGTCCGCCTGACCCCGGCCGACGTGTCGGACGGGATCCTCAGCCTCCAGGGCGCCCACGACGATGTGGCCGCCCGTGACGTGTGCGCCAACCTGTCGGGGGCCGCCGTCCTCGTTGGGATCTACTTCGACAGCGGTGCGAGCCCCTCGGACGCGGGCAGCGTCACCACCTTCGACGCGGCCCGCCCCTTCAGTGCGGCCAACCAGCGATTGGCGACGCTCGTCCAGAAGGACACGCTGGCCGCTATGGACGCCCAGGGGTGGCAGATCCCGGACGACGGGGTCCAGCCGGACTCGGTCGAGGGGTCGCTGGTCCCGACGAGCTCGTCCAGCCCGGTCGCCGTGGCCGCGGCCAACTACGGCCACGTCCTCCTGCTGGGCCCGGCCTCCCCCGGCTTCTTCGCCTCGCCTTCGCAGATGCCCGGCGCCCTGATCGAGCCGCTGTTCGTGACCGACCCGTTCGAGGGGACGTTGGCCGCCAGCCCCTCGGCCCAGCAGGTCATCGCCCGGGGTATCGCCCAGGCGGTGGAGCAGTACCTGGGGCCCGGGGCGACGGGCTGAGGCGGGCCCGGCGTCCGGGGCGGCCGGTCAGCCTGCCGGATCGTCGGGGACGGCGGCCAAGGAGTCGGTCACCAGGCCGGCCAGGTCGCCGGGGTCCGCGGCGTGGAGCTCGTCGAACCACCCGAGGGACCGTGCGAGTCCCACGCCGAGGAGCGCGGCCACCGCCACCTGGGCCCGCAGCGTCGGCCGGTCGAGGCCGGCCGCCTCGTAGCCGGCGGCGATGGGCCCGACCATGCGCCGCTCGAGGCGGGCCGTGGCCGCCTCCCGGATCTCCGCGGACGCGTCGTCGCGCACGAGGGCCTGGAGGATGGGCCCCGGGCCCCGTCGGGCGGTCCGACGAAGGACGACCTCGACCACCTGGGCCAGGTCGTCGAACGGCGCGTCCGTCCGGTCGTGCCCGTCCACCTCGTCCGCGCCGAGCCGTTCGGTGGCGACCGCGGCCAGGTAGAGGTCGGCCTTGGACCCGAAGTAGCGCGAGATGAGTGCCGGGTCGACACCCGCGACCTCGCCGATCTCCCGGGTCGTCGCCCGCTCGTAGCCCTTGCGACCGAACAGGTCCTGGGCAGCGCCGAGGAGGGCCTCCCGGGTGGCGCCGGCGTTGCGGGTCCGGCGGGGCGTCGCCGCGCCCCGGTCGACGCCGGTCCCGTCGGACCGACCGACCGTCATGCCCGCTCGCCGGCGTCGAGGTCGAGCTCGTCCACCAGCATCGCCCCCGTGGCGTCGAGCAGTGCCTCCTCCTCCATACGCACCTCGACGTCGTCGGGGACGGGCTCGACGCCGGGGCGGTGGCCACCGGCCGGGGTGGATCCCGGCAGCACGAAGCTGAGCACGGCGGTCAGGAGGCCGAGCCCTGCCGAGATGAGCAGTGCCACACGGAAGCCGCCGAGGTCCGGCAGGCTGGCCCCGTGGGGGGTGTAGGCGAGCAGGACGGCGGCCCCGAAGGCGCTGCCGACGGACAGGCCGATGTTGCGGAGCACCTGGTAGAAGCCGGTGGCGCTGCCCGTCTCGGCGGTGGGCACGGCCCGGATGATGAACCCGGGCATGGCGGCGAACGTGAAGCCGATGCCGAGGCCGACGATCCCCATGGTGGCGAACGCCTCCCACAGCGACCCGTGGTCGAGGGCGAAGTAGGACGACGCGGCGGCGAAGACCAGCGCCCCGAGCGGGATCATGCTGCGCACGCCGAATCGCCGCTCGTAGGGGACGAGCAGGCGACTCGCCAGGAAGGTCCCGAGCGACAGCGGGGTGAGCACGAAGCCGGACACGATCACCGTGGCCCCGAAGCCGAACCCGGCCGCCGGGGGGATCTGGATGAACTCCACCACGATTGGGACCACCAGGTACATCGACATGCTCATGAGGAAGCCGGCCACATCGGCCATCAGCACCGAGCGGTTGGCCAGGTGGTGGAGGTTGACCAGCGGATGGGCCGAGCGGAGCTCGTGGGGGACCCAGGCGGTCAGTACCGCCGCACTGGCGACGATGAGCCCCAGCGAGCGCAGCGACGTCCAGCCCCAGGTGCCGCCCTCGCTGAGCACCACCGACACGCCGGTCACGGCGAGGCTGAGCAGTACGGCACCGAGGGCGTCGAAGGCGATCGGGGCCGCGTGCGTCCGCGCCGGCAGGACGACCAGGGCGGTGACCAGGGCGCAACCCACCATCAGGGCCCCGAACCAGTAGGCGGCGTGGAGCCCGAGCAGCTGGGCCACCATGGCCGTGATCGGGTAGCCGAGCCCGGCGCCGATGGCGGTCGACACCGAGAGAGTGGCGATGGCCCGCCCGGCCCGGACCCGGTCGAGGTTGCGCCGGGCGATGGCCATGTTGACCGGCAGCAGTCCGAGTCCGACCCCCTGGAGGGCGCGGCCCAGGACGAGGACCGTGAACGAGGTCGCCAGGGCCGACAGGACGCAGCCCGCCAGCACCCCCGACAGCGTGACCATGATGACATCCCGCTGGCGGGCGCCGTCGGCCAGCCGGCCCATCACCGGGGTGGCCAGGGCCCCGGTCAGCAGCGCGGCCGTCAGCACCCACTGGGACGTGCTGAGGGTCACCCCGTAGGTGTGGGCGATGGTCGGGATCAGCGGGGCGCCCAGGCTGCTCACGATGGCGACGAGCAGCCCGACGAAGACCAGGGCCGGTACGAGCAGGGAGGTGCGGCGGTCAGAAGTCATCAGTTGATGACATCGTAGCCTCGACCGCCTGCCGGCCGGGCCGGGCGGATCGCGGGCCCCGGGATTGGTGGGCCCCGTACCGACCGGCGTGCGGCTCGCACAGGCAGGGCCCGGACGCCGGCGCCGTCTAGGTTGAGCGCAGAGGGTCGGACTCTCCAGGAGCGGAGCTGCGGTGGCACGGGTCAACTTCGAGGGAGTGAGCAAGGCGTTCGACGGTGCGCTGGCGGTGGACGACCTCCATCTGGACGTGCACGACGGCGAACTGCTGGTCCTCCTCGGTCCCTCCGGCTGCGGCAAGACGACGGTGCTCCGGATGGTGGCAGGCCTCGAGGACCCCACGGCCGGCACGGTGTCGATCGGCGACGTGATCGTCAACGACGTCGAGCCGAAGGACCGCGACGTTGCCATGGTGTTCCAGTCGTACGCCTTGTACCCGCACATGACACTGCGCCGGAACATCGAGTTCCCCCTCCGTCAGCAGAAGGTGCCCGCGGCCGAGCGGGCCCGCCGCGTCGACGAGGCGGCCGGGACCCTGGGGCTGGGCGACCTGCTCGACCGGAAGCCCGGCCAGCTCTCCGGCGGCCAGCGCCAGCGGGTGGCGCTGGCCCGGGCCATCGTGCGCGACCCGCAGGTCTTCCTGATGGACGAGCCACTGTCCAACCTCGACGCCACGCTCCGCATCCAGACCCGGGCCGACATCGTGTCGCTCCAGCGACGCCTCGGCACGACCACGATCTACGTGACCCACGACCAGGTCGAGGCCATGACCATGGGCCACCGCATCGCGGTCATGCGGGACGGGCGGCTCCAGCAGGTGGCAGCCCCCCAGGACCTCTACGAGCGGCCGGCCAACACCTTCGTGGCCTCCTTCCTCGGCAGCCCGGGCATGAACCTCGTGCCGGCCTCGGTCGACGGTGCCGTCGTCACCGTCGACGGCACCCGGGTCGAGCTGCCGGCGGGCCCGGCGGTAGCGGCGGGCCCGGTCACCGTCGGCGTGCGCCCCGAGGCCGCCTCACTGGCGCCCGAGGGGATCGCGGCCACTGTGGTTCTCGTCGAGCAGCTCGGCGCGGAGGCACACGTGATCTGCGCGCTCGTCGACGGAACCCGGGTGGTGGTGCGCCAGGAGAACCGTGCTGCGCGGCCCGACCTCGGCGACGCCGTCGCCATCCGGGTCGACCCGGCGCAGCTGCTCCTGTTCGATGCCGACACTGGCGCGCGCCTGGAGCTCGGCCGGTGAGCGCACTGCGATCCCGGCGCCATCGCGAATGGGGCCTCGCCTACCTGCTGCTCGCCCCTGCACTGCTGGTCTTCGCCGTCTTCACGTTCTACCCGTTTCTCCGGAACTTCAAGCTCGCTCTCTATCAGAACCCGCCCTACCCCGGCCTTCCGGCCCACTACGTCGGGCTCCACCAGGTGGGCTCGGTGCTGGCGTCGACGTCGTTCCACCAGAGCCTCGTCTCGACCTTGCTCTATGTCGTGATGGTGGTCCCGGTGGGCCTCATCGGCGGCCTCCTTCTGGCCGTCGCCGCCCACAAGGCGATCCGGGGGATGGCGTGGTTCCGGCTGATCTTCTCTTCGACGGTGGTGACGTCGGTGGCCGTGGCCGCCGTGGTGTTCGGCACGCTGATGGACCCGGTGGTCGGCCTGCTGCCGTGGCTGGGCATCAACCCGCACCCGGCCATCCTGGAGAACCCGACGTGGGCCCTCCCCGCCGTCTCGCTCATCGCCGTCTGGCAGTTCCTCGGCCTGTCGTTCGTGATCATGACGGCCGGCCTGCAGTCGCTTCCCGACGAGGTCCTCGAGGCCGCCCGCCTCGACGGGGCCGGCGGGTGGACGATGTTCTGGCGGGTGACCGTGCCCCTGCTGTCGCCCACGCTCTTCTTCGGCCTGGTGGTCGGGACGATCTACGCGTTCCAGAGCTTCGGCCAGATCGACATCCTGATCGGGCCCCAGAACTCGCAGTTCACCCACACCGACGTGCTGCTCTACTCCGTGTACCAGGCGCTCTCGATCCAGGACAACCCTGGCGTGGCCGCCGTCCTCTCAATCGTGCTCTTCACCATCCTCCTGGTGTTCACGCTCGTCCAGCTCCGGTTCCTCGAGCGGAGGGTGACCTATGCCGGCAACTGATGCCGCCGTCCGCCCACCGAGCAGCGCTCCGGCTGCGCACCGTCCGCCGCGGCGGCGCCACCGGCGCCTGCGCCTCGTCCTCCGCTACGCGCTGCTGTCGATCGGCGCGGTGGTGGTGCTGTTCCCCCTGTACATGGCCGTCGTCAACTCGTTGCTCGCGCCCAGTCAGATCGCCCACCAGCCACCGCCGTTCTTCCCGCTCCACCCCCAGTGGGGTTCCTACCGCAAGGCATGGACCGAGGGCGACCTCGCCGTCTACCTGCGCAACTCCGCCATCCAGACCACGGTCATCGTGGCCGGCCAACTCGTCACATCGGTGCTCGCCGCCTACGCCTTCGCCTTCCTCGAGTTCCCGCTCAAGCGCACGCTGTTCGTGGTCTTCCTGATGACTCTCATGATCCCCTTCGAGGTGACGATCGCCACCAACCTGTCGACCGTGTCGTCACTGGGGTGGTTCAACACCTTCCCGGGGCTGACCGTCCCGTTCCTGGCCACCGGGTTCGGCACCTTCTTGCTCCGCCAGGCCTTCCTGCAAATCCCCCGCGACCTGCGCGAGGCGGCCCAGCTGGACGGCTACGGACACCTCCGGTTCCTCTGGTCGGTGGCGGTGCCCCTGGCCCGTCCGGCGCTCGCCGCCCTCGGGGTGTTCAGCTTCCTGTCCGCGTGGAACCAGTACCTGTGGCCCCTGCTCGTGACCGGCAACGACAACTCGGTGCGCACCGTCCAGATCGGCCTGAAGCAGCTCATCAACACGCAGCTCGACCAGATCAACGTGTCGCTGGCCGGCACCGTCATCGCCGTGGTGCCGCTGCTCGTCCTCCTCGTCGTGTTCCAGAAGCAGCTGGTGCGGAGCCTCACCTCGGGGGCCGTGAAATAGGACTTTCGTCACCTCTCGACCACCACGGTGACGACGGCCCCCGTGCTACAACGGGACCATGGCCCCCCACCGCTCCCGCACGCTCCTGACCGCCGCCACGCTGGGCACGGCCGCCCTCTTGCTCGCCGCGTGCTCCTCGTCCTCTTCCTCGTCCTCGACTACGTCGGGGGGATCGTCCACGACGTCGTCGACCGCGTGCTCACCGGCGGCTCTGTCGGGCAGGACGTCCCCGCTGATCATCACCTTCTGGGAGTCGATGCCCCGGGCCAACGGGCAGGCCCTGCAGACGCTGACCGACACCTTCAACAACTCGCAGACCAGGGTGCACGTGAACCTGGTCGTCCAGACCAGCTACGACGACACCTGGCAGAAGTACCAGGCCGGCCTCACCAACGGCGAGCTGCCCGACGTCGTCCAGCTGCAGGACACCGACACCCAGGGCGCCATTGACACCCAGTCGATCCAGCCCGTCCAGAACTGCATCGACGGCTTCCACTACTCGACAGGCGACCTGCTGCCCCGGGCCCTGGCCTATTGGAACGTCGACAAGGTCCAGCAGGCCATGCCCTTCGCCGTGTCCGGTCCGGTCCTGTACTTCAACAAGCTGGCCTTCCAGAAGGCCGGGCTCGACCCCGTCAAGCCACCGACCACCCTGGCGGACCTGGTGACGGCGGCCAAGGCGCTGAAGGCGGCCGGACAGGGCGGCCTCGGACTGAAGGTCGACCCCTGGTACTTCGAGACCGAGCTGGCGACGGCCAACCAAGTCTTGGTGAACAACGACAACGGGCGGTCAGCGCGGGCGACCAGGGCCGTGTTCGCCGACCAGACCGGCACCCAGATCTTCACCTACCTCGACCAGCTGGTGCGGTCCGGGGCGGCGGCCACCAACTCGGCCAACGGCGCCGACGCCTACGACAACCTGCTGGGGGTGGGATCGGGCAAGTACTCGATGGCCATAGACACCTCGGCGGCGCTCGGCACCGTGGAGCAGCTGCTGAGCCAGTATCCCAACGTGCAGCTCGGTGTGGCCCCGCTGCCGACGGTCCAGTCGACGCCCACCGGCGGCGTGCAACCCGCCGGCAGTGCCCTGTGGATCTCGAAGAAGTCGTCGGCGGCCGCCCAGGCGGCGTCGTGGGAGTACATCGCCTTCCTCGACTCCACTGCGTCGCAGGCGACGTGGGCCGCCGACACCGGGTACATCCCACTGCGGACGTCCGCTGCCCAGTCGCCGACCATCCAGAGCCTGTGGTCGACCAACCCCGGGTACAAGGTCGCCTACACCCAGCTGACGAGCGGCATCGAGTCCCCGGCCACCGCGGGCGCCGTGCTCGGACCCTTCGACGACGTCCGGACCGCAGTGGTCAACGCAGAGGACTCGATGTTCGTGAGCGGGGTGGCCCCGGCCACCGCCGTGGCCCAGGCGCAGTCGTCGGCCAACGGCCTCATCACGAGCTACAACCAGCGCATCGGCAGCTGAGCCGGTCCATCCGAGACGGCCGAGCGGCGCGGGAGCCTCGGGCGGCACTCGGCCCCCGCTCCCACCGCCCGGGGTTGGACAGCACCATCGAGTCGTCGACCTTGGCGAACCGCAGGAGCCAGGTGTCGCGTAGGTAGTTCTGGTGCAGTCGCCACGGTGTGGTGACGCCCTGCTTCGGCAACTCCTTCGCCGCCCGGGTGACGTACCCCGAGGAGAAGTCGATGAACGGCTCGGTCGGCTGGGACGCGTCGGGTGCCAGTGGCGTGCACTGGCGCAGGCCGCGCCGGTCGAGCTGGTCGAGGAGGCGGCAGACGTACTCGGCCGTCAGGTCGGCCTTCAGCGTCCACGAGGCATTGGTGTACCCGAACGTCATGGCCAGGTTGGGTACCCCGCACAGCATGATGCCCTTGTAGGCCACGCTGTCGCCCGGCACGACCGGTGTCCCGTCGACCTCGAGCGCCACGCCGCCGAGCAGCTGCATGGCGAGCCCGGTGGCCGTCACCACGATGTCGGCCTCGAGCTCGGCGCCCGAGGCCAGGCGGATGCCGGTGGGGGTGAAGGTGTCGATGGTGTCGGTCACCACGTCGGCGCGGCCGGCGCTGATGGCCTCGAAGAGGTCGCCGTCGGGTACCAGGCACACCCGCTGGTCCCAGGGGCCGTAGCGGGGCGTGAAGTCGGTGTCGACGTCGTAGCCGTCCGGCAGGGCCTCCACCACGCCCTTGCGGATCCCCTTCTTCACCACCTCGGGCGCCCGCCGGCTGAGGGCGAAGCTGAATTGAGTGAGCAGCACGTTCTTCCACCGGACGACGGCATGTGCCACCGCGGCTGGCAGGTGGCGCCGGAGGGAGTCGGCCACTTTGTCCTCGCCCGGTCGGGACACGACGTAGGTGGGTGAGCGCTGCAGCATCGTGACGTGGGCTGCCCCACCGTCGGCCAGGGCGGGCACCAGGGTCACCGCCGTGGCCCCGCTCCCGATCACCACGATGCGCCGGCCCTTCCAGTCGAGGTCCTCCGGCCAGTGTTGGGGGTGCACGATGGTGCCGCGGTAGTCGGCCTCGCCCGCGAACTCGGGCCGGTAGCCCTGGTCGTAGCGGTAGTAGCCGGTGTTGCCCCATAGGAAGCCGCAGGTGAGCTGTTCCCGCCGGCCGGTCCCGGTGTCCTCGACGTCGACGGTCCAGCGGGCCTCGGGCGACGACCACGAGGCACCGACCACGCGCCGGTGGTAGCGCACCCTGTCCTCCACGCCGTGTGTCCGGGCCGTGGTGCGGATGTACTCGAGGATCGACTGGCCGTCGGCGATGGCCTTGTCGCCCACCCACGGCTCGAACGAGTAGCCGAGGGTGAACATGTCCGAGTCGGAGCGGACACCTGGGTAGCGGAACAGGTCCCAGGTCCCGCCGATGGCGTCACGGGCCTCGAGGATGGCGAAAGTCGTGCCGGGGCGCCTGGTCTCGAGGTGGCAGGCCGCGCCCACGCCCGAGAGCCCGGCTCCGACGATGAGTACGTCGACGTGCTCCACGGGCGGAGTCTAGGGGGCGTCGCCACTCGGGTCCCGGGTAGCCGGCACCCGCCGGTGCACCCGCCGACCCGGGCCGTCCACGCCTGATCCCGCCGGTGGTCCCGGAACGCCCAGGGCTGGCAGAGTGGGTTGCGTGAACGTCCTCTTCGTGACCCTGGACCAGTTCCGCGCCGACTGCCTGTCGGTCGCCGGCCATCCCCTGGTGGACACGCCCAACCTGGACCGGTTGGCTGCCTCCGGTGTCCGGTTCGCCTCCCACTACTCCCAGGCCGCACCCTGCGGGCCGGCCCGGGCGGCGCTCTATACGGGCACGTACCAGATGAACAACCGGGTGGTGGCGAACGGCACCCCGCTCGAGGACCGGTTCGACAACGTCGCCCGGCTGGCCCGACGGGCCGGGTATGCGCCGGCGCTGTTCGGCTACACCGACCAGGGCGTCGACCCCTCCACCGTCGCGGACCCCGCAGACCCGTGCCTCGACACCTACGAGGGCATCCTCCCCGGATTCGACGTGGCCCTGGAGCTCGATGACCGGCTCACNNTCGGCATTCATGACCGAGCGGCTCGTGCACTGGATCGACCGCCAGGACGGACCGTGGTTCGCCCACGCCAGCTACTGGCGCCCGCATCCGCCCTATGCGGCGGCTGGCAGGTGGGCCACCCGGTACGACCCCGAGGAGGTGGGAGTGCCGCTCGCTCCGGACCCCGGCATCCACCCCGTGGTCGATGTCGCACGGACGCTCGACGTGTGCCGGGCGCCCGAGGACCCGCTGGCCATGGCCCGGCTCCGGGCCCAGTACTTCGGCATGGTGTCCGAGGTCGACGACCAGGTGGGCCGGGTGCTCGCCCACCTCGAGGCGACGGGACAGGACGAGGACACCCTGGTGGTCCTGACCGCGGACCACGGCGAACAGCTGGGCGACCACGGGTTGATCGAGAAGCTCGCCTTCTACGAGTCGACCTACGCGATCCCCTGCATCGTGCGTGCACCCGGCCGGGCGGGGACGGCGGGCCGGGTGGTCGACGAGTTCACCGAGTCCGTCGACGTGCTCCCGACGATCGCCGAGCTGCTCGGACACGAGGCTCCGGCCCAGTGCGACGGATCGTCCCTGGTCCCGTTCCTCGACGGCGACACGCCCGCGCAGTGGCGGACGTCGACCCACTGGGAATGGGACTGGCGCGACATGGTCATGGGGCCCCACCGCACCGCCGGGGGGCCCGACCTCCGACTGGAGCGGACCAACCTGGCCGTCGAGCGCACGTCGACGCACGCCTACGTGCAGTTCGGCGACGGCACGTGGCTGTGCTTCGACCTGGCGGTCGATCCGGAGTGGCACACGACCACCAGCGACCCGTCGGTGGTGCTCCCCCTGGCCCAGTCGATGCTGACGTGGCGGTCGAGCCACCTGGGCGGGGCCTACACCCAGCAACTGCTCGGTCCCGATCGACGGGGGCTGTGGTCGGAGTTGCGTACCGCCTGAGCGGATCGAGGACGGCCGGAGGGGTCGCCTCAGGCGGGTGGCGACGACCGGGTCATCCGTGCGACCACCGCGTCTGGGTCGTCGACGGTCAGGATCCAGCGCTGGAACTCCTGACCGTCGAACTCGACGACCACCGCTGGGCCCTTGCCGTGGACGGCGGCGAAGTCCTTGCCGAACGACCCACGTCGGGTACCCACGGCAATGACGCCGGGCAGCCCCGTGCCGGGGGCGCGGATGCCCCGCAGCTCGGCCCAGGGGTCCTCGACCGCCCGGACCGCGGTGAGGGCGTCGAGGGGGGCGTCCAGATCGCCCCGGAAGCCCTCGAGGTGCTCGAGCCGGGAAAGCGCCAGCGTGACGGTCGTACCGTTGACGACGAGGTCGGCCATGTCCGCAGCCTACCGGTGGCGGGCCATCGCCCAAGGGCCGCACCAGGCGGTCGCGCCGTGGTCCGGTGGGCCCGGAGAGGTGCCGCCCGAAGGGTCGGGCCCCCTGATGTTGGTCAGGCGTCCTGGAGGTCCCGTCGCACGAAGGCCGCGCAGCCGGCGGCCGAGGCGATGAGCCCGGTGGCCACCATCCATCCGATGGCCTGCCAGTTCGGCGGAACCGACGGGGCTGCCGCCATCTGATGGAAGACCGAGGTGTCGGCCAGCCAGTGGTCGATCCCGCCGAACCCACCGACGACGTCCACCAGTATCGACCACGCCACCACGGCGTACACGGCAGGCGCGGCGGCCCGGGGGGCGATGCCGAAGACGAGGACACCGAGCCCGAGCACGCACACCGAGGGCGCCAGGGTGTTGAGCCCGGCCCCCACCACGGTGGCCGCACCCAGGTGGGCACCGCCTGCCGCCGCTCCGGCCGACATGGCCAGCCCGGCGAGCGTGGCGCAGGTGGCGAGGGCGACGACCGCCACCAGCAGCCGGCCGGCCAGCCAACTGCGACGGGTCACCGTGCGGGTCAGCAGCGGGTCGAGCCGACCCTCCAATTCCTCCGACCGGGCCGCCGTCACCTGGGTGGCCGCCGTGAAGGCCAGCAGGACCGCCACGATCAGGAAGGTGACCCCGAGATAGGCCGAGGCACCACTGCCCGATGCGCCGAGCCGGGAGAACACGTCCCGCACGGAGGAGCCCGAGAGCGAGCGGCCGGCGCCCTCGGCCACCAGGCCGAAGACCAGGCCGGTGACGACGAGTGCCGCCGCCCAGGCCACCAGTGTCGGGCGCAGGAGTCGGACGGACAGGCCGAGTTGACCGTCGAGCAGTCGGAGGCGGGGCTCGGCCCGGTCCCGGTCGGGCAGCGTGCTCGAGCCGATGTCGCGGGCGGCGGCCAGGCGGACGGCGACGGCGCCGACCACGACGACGAAGGCGACGATTGGTACGAAGGGCAGCCACCGGGGTGAGGTCAGCGGCTGGAGTCCCTCGACCCAGCCGACGGGCGTGCACCAGACGAGCCAGTGGAGGCCGGTGCCCGAGTCGGCCACGAGGCGGAGGGCGTAGCTCACGCCCAGGAACGCCCCTGCGTACCCGGCGGCCTGTCGCCGGGTGGGGGAGAGCTGACTGGTCAGGGCGCCGACCGCGGTGAACATGAGCGCTCCGGCGACGAGCGACAGCGCGAAGAACAGGCCGGCCCCGGGAGCGATGGCCACCCGGGACGACCGACCGGCCACCACGAGGAGCAGCGCGGTCACGGCCCAGAGTGCGGTGACCCCGGCAAGCAGCCCCACCAGCGCCTGCGCGGTCGCCCGGCCGCGGGTCGTCGCCCCGGACAGCAGGAGCTCCCACCGGCCCGTGTCCTCCTCGCCCCGCAGCAGCTTGGTAGCCGTCAGCAGACCCCAGACGGCACCCACCAGGGTGAGGGTGAGGAAAGTCTTGAAGACGGTGAACCCGGCCACGGTGTCGAGGTGGGGTGCCGGTCCGAAGAGGGCGATGGTCGTCCGGTTCGACCCGAAGGCGGTCGCCAGGGCCGTCCTCTGGGCCGGGGTCTTGTAGATGCCCGAGTAGCTCCAGGCCGATGAGATGACGATGGCACCGAAGACGTAGCCCCACGCCGCTCCGGAGCGGATGGTGCGCCGTGCCGTGCGGCGGAGCACGACCGAGGCCGGGGACCGACCTGCCGACGCGGCGCCCGTCCCGGCGACGGGCGCGTCGACGACGTCAACCGTCATGGGGGGATGCACCGTCGTGGTCGCCGTACAGCGTCAGGAAGAGCTCCTCGAGCGACGGCTCGCGGCTGCGCAGCTGGCGGACGCCGGATGTCGCCAGCACCTTCAGCAACGGCTCCATCGACCCGCGCACCTGGAGGCTGGCGTGGCGACCGTTGGCCGACGCCGACAGCACCCCGTCCACCGTCGACAGGTCGGGGGCGTCGCCCTCGAAGGTCACCTCCACCGTCACGGCGGACAGGTGGCGCATCTCGGCGAGCGTCCCCATCTCGATGAGGCGGCCTTCGCTCAGGACGCCGACCCTGTCGCACAGCGCCTCGACCTCGCTCAGCAGGTGGGAGGAGAGGAACACGGTCCGACCCCGCCCCTTGGCCTCGAGCACGCAGCTGCGGAACTCGTGGACCATCAGGGGGTCCAGCCCCGCGGTCGGCTCGTCCAGCACCAGCAGGTCCGGCCGGGACGCCAGCGCAGCGATCAGCACCACCTTCTGCCGGTTCCCCTTGGAGTAGGCCCGCACCTTCTTCGACGGGTCGAGGGCGAAGCGCTCGACGAGGTCGTCGCGGTAGGGGACGTCGACGGTTCCCTGGACCTGGCCGAGCAGGTGCAGGGCCTCGGCGCCGGTCAGGTTCGGCCACAGCGAGGGCTCGCCGCTGACGTAGGCGAGGCGACGGTGCACGGCCACGGCGTCCTGCAGGCTGTCGAGCCCGAAGAGCTGGGCCGTGCCCGATGTCGGACGGATCAGGCCGAGCAGCAGGCGGATGGTGGTCGTCTTGCCGGCCCCGTTGGGACCCAGGTAGCCGACCACCTCGCCCGGCGAGACCTCGAGGTCGAGGTCGACCAGTGCGTCGGTGCCCCGGTAGCGCTTGGTCAGCCCGCGTGTGCGGATGACCGGGGTGTCGGTCATCCGCCAGGTCCGTCCCGGACGACGAGCACCGGGCAGTGGGCGCGGGCGGAGCAGTACTCGGTGACCGAGCCGAGGAGCAGTCCGCCCAGCTCGCCGTGTCCACGGCTGCCGAGGGCGAGCAGGCCGGCACCCCGTGAGGCGTCCACCAGCACCGTGGAGGGGTGCCCCTCCATCACCAGCGGGACGAACTCGACGTCCGGGTGGTGCTGACGGGCGGACTGGATCGCCTCGCGCACCAGTCGGCCAGCGTCGGCCGCCGGGTCGTAGTCCGACGGAATCATCACCGCGGCACCGTATCCGGAGGGCCACTCCCAGGTGGCGATGACCTCGACCGTGGCACCGGTCGACCCGGCCATGCCGGCGGCCCAGTCCAGGGCGGCAGCCGACGCCGGTGACCCGTCCATCCCGACGACGATACGTCCGGCCCGCTTCGGATCCTGTGCCGCGTCCTGCGTCGTCACCTGTGCCTCCCGTAGGGTCCGGGCCGACGGTCCGTCCGTCGGGCCCTGCACTCCACCGGGCACGCTACGGAGCCGTGCGGGGGCCAGGTAGAGGATTTGGTCCCCGCCGGAGGTCCTGACGTTCGCTCCGGCGTGGGTCCCGGGACCGGTGGCTGGTCGTCAGCCGTCGCCGGCGGGGACGACCGCCCTGTCGTTGAAGGTGGGGACCTGCCAGACGACGGTGGTCCCGCCGAGCGCCGGATGGGTCACCTCCAGCGTGCCGCCGAGACCCTCGGCCCGGGCCCGCATGTTGGCCAGGCCCATCCCGCCTTCGGTGGCCTGTGCGTCGACGAAGCCCTTGCCGTTGTCGGTGACCTCCATGCGGCAGAACCGACCGACCATGGAGAGGCGGATACGGGCCCGGGTGGCCTCGGAGTGCCGGCCGATGTTGGTCAGCGCCTCGCGCAAGGTGGGGAGCAGCTGGTCGGCGACCGCATCGGTGACAGCGGTGTCCACGGCGCCCTTGAACTCGACCGGCACGTCGAAGCCGACCACCGGGCGCAGCTCTTCGGCCAGGGCCAGCACGTGGGACCGGATGCCCCGGCCGTTGCCAGCCCCACCGAGTTCGAAGATGGTGGCCCGCACCTGGCGGATCGTCTCGTCGATGTCTGCGATGGCCGACTCCAGTCCGGGGCTCACGACCCGGCCCCCCGGCGTTGCCGCCAACCCCTGCAGTGACAGCCCGATGGCGAAGAGCCTCTGGATCACGCCGTCGTGGAGGTCACGGGCCAGGCGGTCCCGGTCCTCGTAGACGGCGACCTCGCCGGCACGCTGGTGGAGGCGGGCGTTCTCGACGGCGATGCCGGCGGCGACAGCCAGCGCCTCGATGACCACCTCGTCGTCCTGCGTGAACTCGTCGGCGCCGAGCTTGTCAGTCAGGTACAGGTTCCCGTAGACGCGGTCGTGGACCTTGATCGGGGCGCCGAGGAACGACGTCATGGGTGGGTGCCCGGGTGGGAACCCGGCGCTGGCCGGGTGGTCGGCGATCACCCGGATGCGGATCGGCTTGGGGTCGGTGATGAGGACCCCGAGCACACCCTTGCCGGTGGGGAAGGGACCCTGGAGGAGGCGCATCTCGTCCTCGGGCTCGAGGCCGGACACCAGGAAATCGACGGTGGCGTGGCCCTCCTCGTCCAGTACGCCGAGTGCGCCGTAGCGCGCGTTGGCGAGTACCCGGGCCTCGGCGACGATGTGGTTCAGCAGGTCGCCGAGGTGCAGGTTGGACTCGAGGAGCAAGGCCGCCTCGAGCACCCGGCGCAGTTTCACGGGGTCTTCGATGGCGTCGTACGCCGCCTTGCTGTGCTCCGGGTCGTCGCCCACGCGCCCAGGTTACGCCGACCCGGAGGCCCCACCACTGACGGACAGGCCTCCCACGTGCTCAAATGGATGTCCATGACCATCCGAGTCTTCCTCCTCGACGACCACGAGATCGTCCGGACGGGCCTCCGATCCCTGCTCGAGTCGACCGACGACCTCGAGGTGGTGGGAGAGGCGGGCACCGTCGCCGAGGCACTGAGCCGGCTCCCGGCGCTCAGGCCCGACGTGGCGATCCTCGACGTGCGCCTGCCCGACGGCAGCGGTGTCGAGGTCTGTCGGGAGATCCGGGCGCAGCTTCCGACGATCGCCTGCATCATGCTCACCTCGTACGCCGACGACGAGGCACTGTTCGCCTCGATCATGGCCGGCTCGTCCGGCTACGTCCTCAAGCAGGTCGGCGGAAACAGCCTGATCGACGATGTCCGCAAGGTGGCAGCCGGCCAGTCGCTGCTCGACCCGGCCCTGACCGATCGGGTGCTGCGCCGGCTGCGGGAGGGTCCCGAGGAGGAGCCGCTCCTCGCCACCCTCACGCACCAGGAGCGGCGGATACTCGACCTCATCGCCGAGGGCAAGACCAACCGCCAGATCGCCGAGGCGATGTTCCTGGCCGAGAAGACCGTCAAGAACTACGTCTCCAACCTGCTCACCAAGCTCGGGATGGAGCGCCGTACGCAGGCCGCGTCGTATGCCACCCGGATCCACGAGCGCTCCGAGCATGAGCGCCGGACCGACGCCACCGGCACCTGAGACCGGATCACCTCGGCTGAGCGTCAATCGCCGTCGGCGGTCGGTCCGCTGTCGACCGCGCGCCTCGGAAGCTTGACACCTTTGGCGATGAGCGCCTCCTCGAGTGCGGCACGGCCGTGCTCGGGAGCCTCGAAGGCCGCCGGGTCCGCAACGATGCTCCGACGACGGGCCAGCCGGATGAGGGCAGCGTCGTACGCGAGTTGGTCGGCCACGGCCTGGAGCGCCCACCCGGGGTCCGATCGGGCGGCATGGCGGTCCATGACGTTCCGGAGTCGGATCACGTCGGCGAGCGGTCCCTGCGAGCGCGATCGCGCCTCGGGGTCCTCCTCGTAGTCGAGGACCGCCTCCAGCAGCTGCGAGTACATGACGTTCACCTGCAGGTCCCGCCCTTCGGGCTCCGGGTCGCATTGCGGGGTAGACATCGACCTCACCCGTTCCGCCACCCGTACCCGAGGCTTACTCGCCCCGGCTCCGCCGGATGGTGGCCTCGGCCGACTCGTAGGCCTGACGGAGGTCGTCGATGAGCTTTTCGACACCGGATCGCAGCGACCCGAGGTTGTTGCCGGCGTCCGTCGGGATCTTCAGCAGCTGGTTCTTCGCGGCCAGATAGGCGTTCTGTGCGGCGTCGGCCTTGGAGCGGACGGACTCGGACACGTCCTTCGATGCCAGGTCGGCCTGCACGAGTAGCTCGTCGATCCGACCCCGCCATTCCTCGAGCACACGCTCCAGGCGCTCGACTGTGGCGCCCTCGTTCGACGACTGGTCTTCTGTGGTGGTCATTGCTCCTCCTCAGGGGGGCGGGCCGGAGGGCCCGTACGCCCAGATTGGCGCCTGCGGGGAGGTCGCGGTAGGGCCGAACGTCCCGTCGGCCCCGAGCGCGACGACGCCGGGCGCCCGGAGCGCCCATCTGCGGGCCACCGTGGGGCGGTTAGGGACTTTCGGCACTGGGGATCGGGATCGGCCTCTACGATCATGAGGGTGGCCGGAACGGGGCCCGCGGGGTGGGAGCACCGGGGAGCCGCGAAGCCGGTCGTCAAACGGCGCTGGACCGAGCGGAGGTGGGGTCCATGGAGGTCGAACAGACCGGAGTGGTGGGGTCGACACGGGGTGGTTCGTCCGACGATCTGCCGTCCCCGCTGGCGACGGCAGGGCCCATCGGGCTCGCCGACTGGCGCGGCGACGTCGCGCTCGAGCTCTGGGTGGAGACGGACGTCGAACCGGTGCGCATCCGCATGGCCGGGCGCCTCGACGCAACCACCGCGGCCAACCTCGACGAGGTCATCCGCGAGCTGCTGGCCGACGGGACCCGTCACATCGAGCTGAGCACCGACGGCCTCCGTGGGGTCGACAGCTCGGCCGTCGGCGCCCTCGCCGACGTCGAGCGGCGCGTGCGACGGTCCGGCGGGACCCTCTTGCGGGTGGCGCCGATGAGCGGCCCCTTCCTACGGACCCATCCGTCGGCGCCTCCTCCGGGACCACGACGCTGACCGGCGAGCGTGCGGAGGGCGAAGGCGGACCACCCGCCCGGGGCCTAGCATCGTGGCGATGCCCGACGCCGGACCGATCGCCAGCGACGGCTACCCCGCAGGGCTGGAGTCGACCGAGCGCCTGCGGGACGGCTCAGTAGTCCTCTTCCGGCCGATCCGGATGACCGACGGTGAGCGCATGGCCGCCTTCCACGAGACGCTGTCGCCGCGCTCGGTGTACCGGCGCTTCTTTTCGGCGCACCCACGCCTGTCCGCCGGTGAGGTGGAGCGGTTCACCCACGTGGACTACGCCGAACGGATGGCCTTCGTGGTGACGGACGATGGTCGCATCGTCGCGGTCGGTCGGTACGAGCGCCTGCAGGACACCGATGAGGCCGAGGTGGCCTTCGTCGTGACCGACGACTACCAACACCGGGGGATCGGCTCCCGGCTGCTCGTCCACCTGGCCGAGGTGGCCCGAGGGCAGGGCATCGCCCGCTTCCACGCCCAGACCCTGTCGGAGAACCGGGACATGCTCAGCGTGTTCCTGTCCTCCGGTTACCCCGTCACGACGACCTCGGAGTCCGGCACGGTGACCGTCCGGTTCCCCATCGACTCCGTCGAGGTGTCGGACTAACCGTCCCGACGGGAGGTGGCGACGACCCGACCGGCGTCGACGACGGCCACGTCGTCGAATCCGGCGAGCTCCTCATCGCGATGGGTGATGTAGACGACCGAGGTGCCCTCGGACGCCGTCACCACGTCGTCGACCAGGCGCCGTGCTGTCGGGCGGTCCAGGCCCGAGGTGGGCTCGTCGAGGACGAGCACGCGTGAGCCGGCCAGCAGGGCCCGTGCCAGGGCCACCCGTTGGCGCTGCCCGCCGGACAGGCGGGCGCCCCGTTCGCCGACCGGGGTGTCCATGCCGTCGGGCAGTGAGTCGATCCACGGTCCGAGCTGGGCACGCCGGGCCGCCTCGGCGATGTCGGCGGCCGAGGCCCCGGGCCGGGCGACGGCGATGTTGCCGCCGATGGTGGTGGGAAACAGGTGGGCGTCCTGGCCGACCCAGCCGATGCGGCTGCGCACCCTGTCCTGGGGCAGCTGGTCGAGGGCCGTGCCCCCGAGCCGGGCGGTGCCGGACTCCAGGCCCCAGAAGCGCAGGAGCACATTGACGATGCTGCTCTTGCCCGCCCCGCTGGGACCGACCACCGCCAGGTGCCGTCCCTCGGGGACGGCCAGCGACAGGCCGTCGAGCACCCGGGGCCCGCCATCCGTGTAGCGGAGGACGGCGTCCTCGAGTGCGACGTCGGACCCGGCCGGCAGGGGTGCGGGTGCGTCCGGGTCCTGGACCGGCACCGGCAGGTCTGCCACGGCCACCAGCCGTGCCGCCGCCTCCCGGTGGTCGGCCATCCGGGCCACCGCGTCGGCAGCCGGCGCCACCACCTCGAACGCGCCCAGTGCCACCAGGGGCAGCACCGCGGCCATGAACGCCGGAAGCCGGTGGGCACCGATGGCCGAGGTCGACACGGCGAGCAGTCCGACGACCGCACCACCGGTGCAGAGCGTCACGAGGGCCGACACGGCCCCGTCGGACCATGACCGGTGCCGGGCCCGCCGCTCGAGCGCGGCGTCCGATGCCAGCGCCCGCTCCAGGTACTCCTCGTCGCGGCCCATCGCCACCAGGTCCGGCGCGGCTGCCAGTAGCTCGACCACGTCGGCACCGAGCTCGCCGCGCAGTGCCCCTTCGCCGGTCCCGAGGCGTCGCCGCCGGACCCAGGCCAGACCGGAGGCGGCCAGTCCGCCACCGAGCAGGAACACGGCCAGGACGAGGCCGCCGACGGGTAGCACGAAGGTCACCACCGCCACCGTGACCGTCGCCGTCACCGCCGCCACCAGGAGAGGCGCCACACCGCGGAGGTAGACGTCCTGCAGCAGGTCGACGTCGGCCGTGGCCCGGGTCAGCAGATCGCCGTCCCTCCACCCGGCGACCCCGGCGGGCGACCGCGGGGCGATCTCGTCGTAGAGCCACAGTCGCACCCGTCCGAGCGCACCCAGGGCGGCGTCGTGGGAGACCAGTCGCTCCGCGTAGCGGAGGGGACCGCGGGACAGCGCCAGCAACTGGACGGCGGCCATGAGGACCGTGAGTGTGTAGAGCGGTGGGCGCAGCGCCGCCTTGTCGATGAGGGCACCGGAGCAGGCGAGCAGTCCGACCGTGCACAGCGCGGCGGCCGCGCCCAGTGCGGTGCTGAACAGGAACCGGGGACCGTCCGGGGCGCCGATGCGCAGCACCCGGGCCAGCGGGCCCTGACCGCGGATCACCCGTTCACCCCTGAAGGTGCGGTGCGGCAGTCGTCCGCCCGGTCGGTGGTGGACGACCCGCGCCCGGGCGGGGTACCGAGGATTGTGGCGGACGGCTCGGCGACGGTCGTTCCTGCGACGGTCTGTCCGGCGAGAAGGGTGATCGTGCGGTCGACCCGGCCGACGAGACCGCCCCGGTGGGCGGCCATCACCAAGGTCCGTCCCGCCAGCCACGGTGCCAGCGCGTCGCGCAGCTCCTCCTCGCGAGCTGCGTCGAGGTGGGCGGTGGGCTCGTCGAGTAGCACCACAGGCACGTCGCGCAGCACGGCACGCCCGATGGCGATCCGCTGGCGCTCACCTGCGCTCAGCGTGAGGCCACCTTCGCCGACCGGGGTGGCGAGGCCGCCGGGCAGGCGCGCCACCAGGCCGTCGAGCCCGGACCGGACCAGGGCCCGTGCCAGCTCGTTCGCAGTGGCGTCAGGATTGCCGAGTCGCAGGTTGTCCTCGAGGGAGCCGCGCACCAACGCCGGGCGCTGGGGGACCCAGGCCACGTGCCGGCGCCACTCGCGCATCGAGCAGGCGGACAGGGGCTCGTCACCGACCAGCACCTCACCCGACTCCGGCACCACGAAGCCCATCAGGACGTTCAGCAGCGTCGACTTGCCCGAGCCCGACTCACCCACCACCGCAACGTGCTCCCCTGGGCGGAGTGACAGGTCCACCCCGTCGAGGACCGGCTGGGCCCGTCCGGTATGGCGCACCGTGACGCCGGCCAGGCGGACCGGCTGCAGCGACAGGTCGGGCAGCGGACGCGCCCCAGCCCAGTCGGTCGGCGGCGACGCGGCATCGGCGGCGTCGAGCACATCGAGGATGCGGGCAGCCGCGGCCCGGCCCTCTGCGCTGGAGTGGAACTCGGCACCGGCCCGGCGAAGCGGTAGGTACACCTCGGGAGCCAGGACGAGGATGGCCAGGGCCGTGCCCAGGGGGAGAGTGCCGTGCAGGAGGCGCAGGCCGAGGAAGAGCGCCACCAGGGCGGTGCCGACCGAGGCCATGGTCTCGAGCGCCAGCGACGACAGGAACGCCACCTTCAGGGTGGACATGGTCTCGTCGTGGAGTTCCCGGTTGGCACGCTCGAGGGTGTGGCGGCCGTCCCTCGTCCGACCGAAGGCGCGCAGGGTGGGCAGGCCCTGGAGCAGGTCGTAGAAGGTGGCGGCCAACCCGGAGAGCCTGGCCCACTGGCGGTCGGCGTTCCGGGTGGCCTCGAGGCCGAGGAGGATCATGAACAGGGGGATGACCGCCACGGTCACCGCCAGGATGACCGCGCTGAACCAGTCGCGGACGACGATGCAGGCCAGCAGGACGACCGGTGTCAGGGCCGACAGGACCAGGGTCGGCAGGTAGCGGGCGAAGTAGCCGTCGAGGGCGTCCACGCCCTGGGTGGCTGAGGCCGCCAGCTCGCCGGTCCGTTCGCCCGCCAGCCACGATGGCCCGAGCGCCACGGCCCGGGTCAGCAGCTGGCGCCTCAGGGTCGACGTGACCGAGGCGGAGGTGCGGTGGGCGGCCACCTCGCCCGCCCACGCTGCAACGGCCCGCAGGCCGAAGGCACCCGCCAGTGCGACCAGGGCGGGGACGGTGTGATGCAGTCCGTCATGGTCGATCAGGACCTCCTGGACGATCGCCCCGATCAGGGCGGCCTGGGCCACCAGCGCCGCGGTCCCGACCAGGCCGACCGCCACGGCACCAGCCAGGTAGTGACGGGTGGCCCTGGCCCGATCGAGGAGACGGGGGTCGACGGGTCGACGGTCGTCGGGTCCGGTGTCGCTCAGGGTGCGCCGCCGTCGTCGTCGGTCGACCCGCTGCCGGCGGCCCCGCTGACGGCGGCCCCTGTCGGGGGGACGTCGGGGGTCGACACGTCGATCACGGTGTCGATCGGGTCACCCGGACGGCGCACGCGGGCCCGAAAGACCCAGTAGGACCAACCCTGGTAGACGAGCACCAGCGGCGTGAAGATCAGGGCGACGATGGTCATCACCTTGAGCGTGTACGGCGCGGAGGCCGAGTTGCCGATGGTCAGGTTGTAGAGCGGCGAGATGCTCGACACCATGACCCGTGGGTAGAGGTTGAGGAAGATCGTCGCCACCAGGCCGACCAGGGCCACGGCGTTGGCCACGAAGGCCCAGCCCTCGAGCTTCTCCCGCAGGAGCCACCCGACCGCGGCGACCGCGGCGATCGCCAGGATCGGCACGAATGGCGGCACGATGCCGGTGTTGTTCGCATGGTGGGCGTTGACGTAGGTCCACGCCAGGAAACCGAGCAGGGCGACCGTGGCCGCCGGAGCCAGGATCTTTGCGACGCCCTGGGCACGCTCCCTGATCTCTCCGGTCGTCTTGAGCGTGAGGAACACGCTGCCGTGGAGGGCGAACAACAGGAGCGTGGTGACCCCGCCCAGCAGGCTGTAGACGTTGAGCAGGTTGAAGAACGAGCCGAGGTAGTGCCCGTTCGGCCCGATCGGTGTGCCCCGCAGGATGTTGGCGAACGCCACACCCCACAAGATGGACGGCAGGAGGCTGCCCCAGAAGATGGCGTGGTCCCAGGCCAGCTTCCACTGGGGCATGACCCGCTTGGCGCGGAACTCGAAGGCCACACCGCGGAAGATCAGTGCGGCCAGGATCAGGAACAGCGGCAGGTAGAAGCCGCTGAACAACGTGGCGTACCAGTTGGGGAAGGCGGCGAACGTGGCGCCACCGGCCACGAGCAGCCAGACCTCGTTGCCGTCCCAGACCGGGCCGATGGTGTTGATCATGACCCGACGGTCGAGCTCGGTCTTCCCGACCACGGGGAGGAGCATGCCGACCCCGAAGTCGAACCCCTCCAGCACGAAGTAGCCGCTCCACAGCACGGCGATGATCAGGAACCAGAAGATCTCCAGTCCGGTGTACGCAGGTGCGACCGTAGCGATCGTCATCGTCGATCCTCTCTCTCGCTCAGTAGATGAGGGCCGGGGCCCGGTCGTCGTGGTGCTCGGAGTCGCCGTCGAAGTCGGCGGTCACGTCGTCAGCGGATCCGTCGCCGCCGGTCGGCTTCGGCTGGCCGTGCTCGTCCACGCTGTCGGGATCGAGCTTGGCGTAGCGGGCCATCAGGCCGAAGTCGATGATGGCCAGGATGGAGTAGATGGCGGTGAAGCCGACCAGCGTGGTGACCACGTAGCCCGTGCCGATGGGGGACACGCCCTTCGCCGTCTTGAGCAGCCCGTACACGACCCAGGGCTGGCGTCCCATCTCGGTGAAGATCCACCCGGTCGCATTGGCGACGAAGGGGAGCAGCAGCGCCGGGACCGCCAGTCTCAGGAACCACTTCGACGTGTCCAGCTTCCGTCGGTAGAGCAGGACCATGCCCCAGGCCAGGCCAAGGAACATCAGGATGCCGCAGCCCACCATGATCCGGAAGGTCCAGTAGGTCACCCACAGCACGGGCACGTAGCTGCCCTTGCCGTACTTGGCGGTCTCGCTGGCCTGGATCTGGTTGATGCCCTGGACGGAGCCGTCCCAGCTGTTGTCCGACAGCACGGACAGTGCGTGGGGGATCCGGATCTGGAAGACGGGATCACCCGACAGGTTGCCGATCGTCAGGAGCGAGAAGCTCGCTCCGTTCTGCGTGTTGTACACCGCCTCCGCTGAAGCCATCTTCATGGGTTGCTGCTTCTCCATGAGGCGGGCCTGGTTGTCGCCGAAGAACATGGTGGCGACGACGGCCACGACGCCCACGATCAGGGCCAGCTTGGCCGAGGCCGAGAACACGGGGTGCGGGCCCTCGCCGGCCTTCTGGGTCCGGCGCAGGTGCCAGGCGCTGATGCCCAGCATCAGCATCGCCGCCGTCACCAGGGCGGCAGTCAACACGTGGAGGAAGGAGCTGATGAGCGTGCTGTTGGTCATGACCGCCCAGAAGTTGGTCATGATCGCCCGGTTGCCCTGGATCTTGTAGCCGACGGGATGCTGCATCCAGGCATTGGCCGCGAGGATGAAGTAGGCGGACAGCATCGTGCCGATGCTGACCAGCCAGATGGAGGCCAGGTGCACCCGGGCCGAGACCCGACCCTTGCCGAAGATCCAGATGCCGAGGAACGTCGACTCGAGGAAGAACGCCAGCAGGGCTTCGACGGCCAGCGGGGCACCGAAGACGCTGCCCACGTAGCGGGAGTACACCGACCAGTTCATGCCGAACTGGAACTCCTGGACGATGCCCGTGACGACGCCGATGGCGAAGTTGATGAGGAACAGGCGACGCCAGAAGATCGTCATCTGCTCCCACTTCGCCTGTTTGGCGGCATCACCTCGCGACCGGTACGCGGCCGTCTGCATGATGGCCAGCAGCAGGGCGAGGCCGATGGTGAGAGGGACGAAGATGAAGTGGAAGACGGTAGTGATACCGAACTGCCAGCGGGAGAGTAGAAGTGTCATCACCGATGATGAAACCAGCGAATGAAATGGTCACCTAGGGCCGAAGGTCCCGATGTGATCAGGCGCACGAGCGCGATGGCCACCATCGGATCCGGCGATGCCTCCAGGGGTATCCGGACCGACCGTCAGACCGTGATCCGCCAGGCCCGAGAAGGAGGTCGGTGAGGGATCGGACCCGGGCCGGTGTGGGCCGGTCGCTGGGATCCGGGCCGGCGTGCGCCGGTGGATCAGACGAGGTACCAGACCTCGTCCTCGTCGTCCGTCGGCAGACCGTGCCGATCGGCGACATCGTCGGTGTCAGTGGTGCGGCCCGGTTCGACACCGTCCTGGGGACGGCCCCTCGTTGCATCGGTGCGGGGTGGGGGGAACCCGACCAGCCGGCCCATCTCGAGGAGCGTCCGCTCGAACACCGGGTCGACCTCGTCGATCACCCGGTGGAAGTGGCCGAACAGCTCGAACGAGATGATCCCGAAGAGCTGTGTCCATGCCGCCACGGCCCGAACCGCCACGTCTTCGGTGACGTCCGGCAAGGCGAGGGCGACGAGTGTCCGGAGCGCGGCCAGTCCGTCCGCCCCGAGTGGGGGGAGCGCCCCGTCGCTGACGGGCCTCGTGAGCACGCCGGCTTGGGCTGCGTCGACGACGAGTCGGGCGAGCACCAGCGTGACCCGGCTCGCCGGGCCGACGGTGTCCTCGGGGGCCCGGTAGCCCGGCACGGGCGATCCGTAGACCAACGCGTACTCGTGGGGGTTGTCGAGGGACCACCGACGGATGGCCCGTCCGGTAGCGCACCATCGTCCGCCATAGTCGTCGCGTCGGCAGGTCGCGTCGGCCTCCTCGGCAGCGGCCCCGACGGCGTCGTAGGCATCGACGATCAGGGCGGTCAACAGGTCGTCTCGACTGGGGAAGTAGCGGTAGATGGCGGACGACGACATGCCGAGCTCGCGGGTGACGGCACGCAGCGACAGGCCCGGCGCGCCCTCGGCGGCCAGTTGCCGCCGGGCCTCGTCCTTGATCTCGACGGTCAATTCGGCCCGCAGGCGGGCCCGCAGCCCGGTGGAGGGAGGCATAGCCCCAGTCTGCCATCACGAGAGCGATGGATCAATAACAGAGCAGTGCTCTTGCAAATGGCGAGGTGATGGTGAATACTGGTCAATAACAAGAGCAGTGCTCGCACAAAGGAGCACGAGCAGGGCCCGAGCGGGCCACGGTCGGGCCGGTCGGCCCTCGGAACGGGAGGCACACCATGGGAAGGCATGTCATCGTCGGAGCAGGTCCAGTAGGCACCGCCACGGCGCACGCGCTGGTCGGGGCCGGGCACGAGGTGACCATCGTCACCCGGTCGGGCTCGGGTCCGACCGGGCCGGGGATCACACGGGTGGCGGCGGACGCGTCGGACCCGCTCGGGCTGGCCGAGGCCACCGGTGCGGCTGACGCCCTCTACAACTGCGCCAACCCGCCGTACCACCGGTGGTCGGAGCTGTGGCCCCCGATGGCCGTGTCGATGCTCGAGGTGGCCGCACGGTCGGGTGCCGTGCTCGTCATCATGGGCAACCTCTACGGCTACGGGCCGCTCGACCACCCGATCCGCGAGGACGACCCGCTGGCTGCGACCGGGACGAAGGGGCGGGTGCGGGTCGCCATGTGGGAGGAGGCCATTGCTGCCCATCGGGACGGCCGTGTCCGGGTCACCGAGGCCCGAGCGTCGGACTTCTTCGGGTCGGGTGTGGTCGACACCAGTCATTTCGGTCGGAACGTCAGCCGACTCCTGGCGGGTGGGAAGGTCCGGGTGCTGGGTGACCCGGACGCACCCCACTCGTGGACGTACGTACCCGACGTCGGGCGGACGCTGGCCGTCCTCGGCACCGACGAGCGGGCATGGGGCCGGCCGTGGCACGTCCCCACCGGTCCGGCCCTCTCACAGCGCGAGCTGGCCGTCAGGTTCTGTGCGGTGGCGGGGGCTCCGTCGCCGTCGGTGGCAGCGCTCCCGGCGGGCTCGCTCACCCTGGCCGGGGTGGTGTCGGCCCAGATGCGCGAGCTGAAGGAGACCCGGTACCAGTTCGACCGCCCGTTCATCATCGACTCGGCGGCGTGCACTGCGACCTTCGCCATCGAGTCCACGCCCTTGGACGACGCCCTCACGTGCGTGGCCGACGATGCACGGGACGGGTCGCTGACCGCGGCGCCCTGAGGTTCGAGCATCGCAGCAGTAACGGTGGTGGCGACGATGGCGATGGCGAAGGCGATGTCGGCGGGGCCCTACCGGTCCCCCGCCACCGTCGCTAGGGTCGGGCACACCTATGGCGGCCACCCGACGCAGCCCCATCGCTCCGGCGGTGTGGTCCCGGCACCACCGCACCGCTCCGGCTGCCCGCTTCGCACTCGTCGTGGCCGGGTGCTCCGTGTTGGCCGGGTGCTCCGTGGTCGCCACTCCCGACTCGCCGACCGTGCCGGGCACCCCGCAGGCGACAGCCGGCCCGGTGGGCTACGTCGTGTGCCCCGACTCCGTGACCCCGGTCGAGCTCCGCTCGCACCTCGCCGAGGCGCCGATCCCGTTGCCCGTCGACGGGACACCGCCACTGGGCGACTACGCAGTTGCGGTGTCACCGGACGGCCGCAGCGCATTCGTCGTCACCCAGTCGACGCCGCCAGGGCAGTCGGCCCGCAACGTCCTGATCCCCATCGACCTGACGACCCGGCACGCCGGCTCCCCGATCGTCCTCCCCGGCAATGGAACATCGGGTGCGGTGGTGGTGATGCACGACGGACGGACGGTGCTGGCCGCGAGTGGCACCACCGTCGTGCCGGTGGACATCGCCACCCGGGCGGTGGGCCAACCACTCGACCTCGGCGCGGGACGGACCGTGTCCGGCATGGCGCTCAGCCCGACGTCGGACATCCTCTATGTGCTCGTGCCCGACGGCGTGGTCCCGGTCGACACCGCGACGGCCACAGCGGGGGTGCCGATCGTCACCGGCCTGACGGTGTCGTCGGTGTCGTCCCCCCACGGGCTCGTGGTCTCACCCGACGGTGCCACGCTGTGGGTGGCAGGCCAGGGGCCCCCTGACTTCGGCGGCCGGGTGGTGCCTGTGTCCACGGCCACCGGAACGGTCGGTACGACCACGAGCTTCGACGCGTTCGGCATCACCGACCCGGCCGCACTGGCTGTCACGCCGGACGGTTCCCAACTGCTCGTCGCCGACTCGGCCAACAATTGGATCGACACCGTGCTGACGGCGGACCCCGCACAGCCGCTCCCGCCGCTCCGGCTCCCCACCGGTAGCGGTACTGCATCGGCATCCGGCGCGGACCATCCCACCGACGTGGTCACGAGCCCGGAGGACGTCGGCGCGTTCGTGGTGACCGGGCTCGGCACCGTACTGCCCTACCTCCCGACGCACCGGACCTACGGGACGCCGATCCGGGTGTGCACGGGTGCCACCTCGATGGCCGTGTCCGTTCCGACCTGACCGGGCGATTCGGCCGGGGTCGCCGGGGCTGGGCCGACTGCACGGACCGGGGGGGTGGCTCCGGGCCGCGGGTGACGCAGGACTGCAGGTGACTCAGTACTGCGGGTGGACGGCGGCACGTGCCGCCTCGACGGCCTCGGCCGCCTGCTCGGACCGGAACTCGGCCGGCGGTAGCCCGGCCGCCGCCAGAAGCTCGTCGAGTGCGACGGGGATGTCGGCCGCCAACTGCCAGACCCGGGGCATCGCCTCGGGGCACGAGATGATCCCCCAGTAGAGGGTGCCGCGGTAGCTCATGATGGTGATGTTGAGACCCAGGCCGTCCATGACCGGGCCCAACGGGAACCCGGCCACCATCTCGGCGCCCGCCAGGTACAGGGGGAAGTCGGGACCGGGCACGTTGGAGATGATGAGGTTGGCCACGGGACGGTGCCGGTCGGCCAGCCGCATCCTGCTGTAGAGGCGGGCTGCGGCAGCGAACGTATTGGGCGTGGCGTGCTCGGCCCAGTTGACGAGCATGTCAGCACCGAGTGCGTTGTGCTCCTCCTTCGCACCCTTGGTGCCCTCCCGAATGGCCTCCAGCCGCTCCAGTGGGTCGTCGAGGTGCGCCGGCAGTTGGACGAACATCGACGACACCTTGTTGGACCCGTAGGGGGCGTCGACGTCGGGGTGTACCGAGACGGGCACGACGGCGACCAGCGGCTTGTCCGGGAGCTCGTCGCCGTCGACCAGGAACGTTCGGAGCGCGCCCGTGCACACCGCCAGCACCACGTCGTTGACCGTGGAGCCGGTGGCGTTCTTCAGGCGCTTGACGTCCTCCAGGCCGATGGCCGACAGGGCCACCTGCCGGCGGCGCGTGAGCGTCCCGTTGAACGAGGTCCGGGGAGCGGACAGCGGTAGCGCCGCCCTCGACTGTGGTGCGCGGTGTTCCGGCTCGTTGCGGACGCGTCGGACGTCGAGCAGGCGCTGACCGGTACGCAGCACATCCCGGGTCAGTTCGAAGGGACGGAAGACCCGCGCGGCAATCGCCTCGCTGATGAGCTCCGCGCTCGAGGGGATGTGCGGGTCGCCGACCACCTCGGGCGGCTCCGGCTCGGGACCCGGGTCGACCTCGAGGTCGAAGAGCACCGACAGGAGGGCCGCGCCGGACATGCCGTCGATGGTGGAGTGGTGCATCTTGGCGATGACCGCGATGCGCCCGTCGGCAACCCCCTCGACGACCCAGATCTCCCACAGCGGCTTGGACCGGTCGAGCTGTCGGCTGGCGATGTCGCCGGCCAGGGCGGCCAGCTCCAGGAGGCCGCCCGGGGCGGGCACCGCGGTGCGGCGCACGTGGTAGTCGATGTCGAAGTGGGGGTCGTCGACCCAGACCGGGTGGCCGAGTCGGAACGGCACCTCCACCAGCAACCGACGGAAGACAGGGGCCTGATGGGTGCGTGAGGCGATCTGGGCCTGCATCTTGGCGAACGAGTATCCGTCCGGCACGGTGGACGGGTCGAACACCGTGACCATCTCCACGTGCATGTGGAGGGTCGGCGTCTCGAGATAGAGGAAGCTGGCGTCGAGGCCGCTCAGTGGCTCCATCGGTCCCCCTCCCCACTCGGTCCGCTCCCGACGCCGCCGGCCCCGGGGACGCTCCGCGGCCGACCCGGGCCGCCGCCGACGCACCGACCTCCGGCCGGGTACTGATGATGCCCCACCCCGGGCGTGCGATCCACACCCGGTTTCCGCCGACGTCCCCGACGGTGTTTGATGGTGGGGTGATCTGGGTGTTCCTGGCCTTCACGGTCGTCGCTGCGGGGTCGGCACTGCTCGTGTACGTGCCGGTCCGCAGGGAGCCGTTCGCCGTGGCGACGTTCCTGTGCGCCTGGCTGGTCGGCGAGCTGCCCGTGCACGTCGCGGTAGTGGTGCTGGCGGGCACGGTGGCCATCGGCGGGAACGTGAGCTCCCATGGGCCGGTGTGGTGGCTGTCGCTGCTGCTCGGCATCGTGGCCACGATCGGTTACCTCGGGCTCGCTGTGTCGGCGCACCGGTCGGCCGGCCTGGTGGACGAGGTACTCGAGTCCGCCGCCGGTGGGCCGATCGACGCCGAGGGCATCGACCCGGCACCGGCCTGGTTGTCGTGGTGGCGGGTGGTCCTGGCCGTCCCGTTCCGGTTCGGCGGGATCCGGCGGATCCGCAACATCGACTACGTCGGCGACGGGCTCTATCGGCACAAGCTCGACATCGTGGTGCGGCGGGCCGACCCGCCGACCAACGCCCCGGTGCTCGTCTACATCCACGGGGGCGCCTGGGTCATCGGCGACAAGCGTGAGCAGGGTGTCCCGATGCTGCACGAGCTGGTCCAGCGGGGCTGGGTCTGTGTGGCGATCAACTACCGCCTGAGCCCGAAGGCCACCTGGCCCGACCACATCGTCGACTGCAAGCGGGCGCTGGCCTGGGTGCGCGCCAACATCCACGAGTACGGGGGCGACCCCTCGTTCCTCGCCGTCTCGGGTGGCTCGGCCGGTGGGCACCTGTCGGCACTGGCCGCGCTGACACCTGACGCGCCCGAGTGGCAGCCGGGATTCGAGGATGCCGACACGTCGGTGAGCGCCTGTGTCCCGTTCTACGGGGTGCACGACATGACGGGCTCGCCGGAGGCCGAGGGCGCCCACGGCCACGGACTGGTCGAGCTCCTCGAGAAGCGGGTCATGAAGCTGCCCTACGTCGAAAACACCCCGACGTACGACCAGGCCTCGCCCGACCAACGGATCACAGCGGACGCGCCTCCCTTCTTCGTGGTGCAGGGGTCCAACGACACCCTGGTGCCGCCACAGGTCGGACGACGCTTCGCCGCCCGGCTCGCCGCGACCTCCACGTCACCCGTCGCCTACCTGGAGTTGCCCAGGACCCAGCACGCGTTCGACGTGCTCGTGTCGATCCGGTCCCGCAACACCACGCTCGGTGTGGTGCGCTTCCTCGAGGGCGTCCGGGCCCGGGCGGCACGCGCTCCCGAGGTGCAGCAGCCGATGGAATCCGGCCGGGACGACGACCGGGTCGGAGACGCAAACCAGGGCGAGGTTCTGGACACGGGGCAGAGTTTCTGACGTAGAGTCACATATTCGTGTTGGTCCGGCCTTGTGCCTGGGGGGCACGGCCGACGTTCGGACACAAGGGAAGAAACAAGGGGGAGCCTTGCGCTCAGGTACTTGGAAGCGTCGCACCACCGCGCTGGCGATGGTCATGGCCGTCGGACTCGGCGCTGCAGCCTGTAGCTCCACAACCTCGTCGTCGACCACCACGACAGCAGCGGGTGGATCATCCAACTCGGGCACGGCCTCCCGGCCGATCCCGTCGAGCGCCTACTCGGACCACACCGGCGTGACCTCGAACTCGATCCAGATCGGCAACGTGTCGACGCTGTCGCTCGGGCTCTTCAAGGGTGCCCAGGTCGGCACCCAGGCCTACGTCGACTACGTCAACTCGACGGGTGGGGTGAACGGCCGCAAGCTGGTGCTGAACACCGCCGACGACGGCTTCACCGGGGCGGGCAACAAGCAGGCCACGCAGAACGCCGTCCAGAACGACCTCGCCCTTGTCGGCGACTTCTCCCTCGAGGACAGCTTCGGCGGCGCGGTGCTGGCCGCCAACCCCGGGTTCCCCGACGTGTCCCAGGTCCTGGACGACGCCACCAACAAGCTTCCCAACGTCTACAGCCCGATCCCGCTGGCCGACGGTTGGGCTTCGGGGCCGATGAACTACTACGCCAACAAGTTCAAGGCCGACAAGGACAAGGCAGGAGCATTCCTGGCCAACTCGCCCTCGGCCACGCAGACCTGGGAAGGGGAGAAGTACGTCGCCGAAAAGGCGGGGTTCACGTTCGTCAGCGAGCAGACCTACGCCACCACCCAGACGGACTTCAACGAGCAGGTCATCGCCATGAAGAACGCCGGCGTGAAGATCATCTTCATGGACCAGATGCCGGCCAACTACGCCTCGTCGGTGTTCAAGGCCCTGGCCCAGCAGAGCTTCCATCCCCAGATCCTCCTGGGTGCGGCCACATACTCGAACGAGCTGGTCAGCCAGTCGGGCGGCGCGGCGAACGTCGACGGGGCCTACCTGTCCCAGAACCTGGCGCTCTACCTGGGCACCGACGAGACCGCCGTGCCGGCCGTGGGGACCTTCCTCCAGTGGGTCCAGAAGGCCTCGCCAGGGTTCAATCCCGACCTGTTCACCGCCTACGGGTGGCTGTCGGCCGACCTCTTCGTCCAGGGCCTGAAGAACGCAGGCTCCAATCCGAGCCGGGGCTCGCTGCTCCAGGCGCTGTCCAAGGTGACGTCCTTCAACGGCAACGGCTTCAACGCACCGTCGAACCCGTCCACGAAGACGCCGCCGAACTGTTACCTGATCGCCACCATCACCAACGGCCAGTTCGTCCGGTCGCCGGACAACCCGCCGACCACGAGCAGCACCAATGGGTTCCGGTGTGACGGGTCGTACATCGTCAAGCCCGGCACCTGACGCCGGACGAGCAACAGGCACTAACGAGATGGGCCCGGGGGGGATCCCGACGAAGATGAAGGAGGTCGCATGAGCAATTTCCTCCAGTTCACGGTGTTCGGGATCATGCTCGGGGCCGGCTATGCTATAGCTGCCACCGGGCTGGTGGTCACCTACACCACCTCGGGCGTCTTCAACTTCGCCCAGGGCGCGGTCGGGATGATCGCCGCGTTCGGCTACTGGGAGCTGGTCTCCGATCACCACCAGCCGACGCTCGTCGCCCTGCTGATCGTCCTCATCCTCGGTGCGTCGATCGCGGGGGCCTTCGTCGAGCGGGTCCTCATGCGTCGGCTCCACGGCGCCTCGGCCGAGCGACCCGTCATGGTCACCCTCGGACTGATGGTCATCCTCACGGGAATGGCCACCGTGATCTGGTCGCCGACGGTGCAGCGCTCGGTGAACCCGCAGATCAACGGCCAGTTCCGCCTGGTGGGCATCAATATCCAGAATCAGTACGTCCTCATCATCGGCGTGGCCGTCGCCGTGGCCATCGGGCTGCGGGTGCTCTTCCACTCGACCCGCACCGGCTACGCCCTGCGCGCCGTGGTCGACGACCCGGAGCTGCTCGCCATGTCGGGGGTGTCGCCCAACCGGATGAGCCAGTACGGGTGGATGCTGGGCTTCTTCATGGCCGCACTGTCCGGTGTGCTGCTGGCCCCCACCCAGACGACGGGCATCAGCATCGAGTCCTTCACCCTTCTGGTCGTCAGCGGCTATGCCGCCGCCATCGTCGGTCGCCTCAAGAACATCCCGGTGACGTTCGCCGCGGCCATCGCCATCGGCCTCGCCGAGAACTACGTCCTCAACTACATCGAGCCCCACCTCTCGTCCCAGCTCCAGACGGACGTCACCAGCGCCCTGCCGATGGTGTTCCTGTTCATCGCACTGGTCACGCTCCCCTCGGTGCGCCTCCGCGCGGTCGGCCGACTCACCTCGATGCGGGCACCCCGGGTGGCGAGCGGCAAGGAGTCGCTGATCGCCAGCGGGGTGTTCCTGGTCATCGCCGTAGTGGTCGGCTTCGCCTTCGCCAACGACAATGTGAAGGGCACGACACTGCTGACCCTCGGCGGCATGGTGATGTGCCTGGCCATCGTCGGGCTGTCGTTGGTCCTGCTGACCGGCTACTCGGGCCAGGTGTCGCTCTGCCAGTTCTCCTTCATGGGGATCGGGGCCTTCGTGATGGGCAAGGTGGCGGGTGGCGGCTCCGTGCTCGGACTCCTCGCGGCCATCGTCATCTGCGCGGGACTGGGCGCCCTCGTGGCGCTGCCCACCATCCGGCTCTCCGACCTGTACCTGGCGTTGGCCACCTTCGCCTTCGCCGACGCCGTGGCCAACGGCTTCTTCGCCGACGGCCGCATCTACGGGTCCGGCGGGCTGCAGATCGGCCGGATCGTGCTGCCCGGGCTGTCCTTCGGTAGCGACACCGCCGAGTTCCTCCTCGTCACCGTGTTCTTCGTGCTGGCCGCCCTGATGGTTCTGGCCATCCGGCGCAGCCTCTTCGGCCGCCGGCTCGTGGCGGTCAACGACTCGCCGGCCGCGTACGCCACCGTGGGCCTCGACATCGGCTTCACCAAGGTGGCCGTGTTCGCCATCGCTGCCGGCATGGCCGGACTGGCCGGCGCCCTGTACGGGACGGTGCAGGGCATCGTGGGCACGACCGACTTCGACATCTTCCCCGGCATCATCTTCGTGCTCTTCGTGACCATCTGGAGCATCAGGACCGTGTCGGGCGCCTTCATGGCCGCGCTGACCTACGTGGTCCTCAACCAGTTGTGGCCCTCCAGCATCGGCATCTTCGCCGGCATCGGGATCATCCTCATCGGCCGGGCCGCCAACGGCATCCTCGGGATCGAGTCGTTCCACATCCGGCTCCCGTGGACCAAGGGCGGTGGTGGTGTGGCGCTGGCCGAGCCGTCGCCGGCGTTCTCCGGCGTTGCACCCGGAGGGGAGGGCTCCCGTGCCGCCGGTTGACCAGGAGAGCCCGACGACCCGGGAGGCCCCGGCCACCGCCGTCCTGACTGTGGAAGGTGTCGCTGTCCGGTTCGGTGGCGTGGCAGCGCTGAGCGATGCCAACCTGACCGTGCGCGAGGGCAGCGTGACCGGGCTCATCGGTCCCAACGGCGCCGGCAAGACCACCTTGTTCAACGTCATCAGTGGGCTGCAGACCCCCGACCGGGGCACCGTGCACCTCTACGACACCGACATCACCAAGATGAAGCCCCACCGTCGGGCTCGTCTCGGCCTGGCGCGCACCTTCCAACGACTCGAACTGTTCGGCACCCTGTCGGCCGGCGAGAACGTGCAGGTCGGCCTGGAGTCATCGGTCAAGTGGTGGCAGTGGCGGCACGTGAGGCGTTCCTTCCCCTGGGTCAAGCAGGGCGTGGCCACCGTGAACGGTGTCCCCTCGACCGAGCCGACGGGACCGGGCTCGGTCGCCGTGGCCACGTCGGACCGGCTGCTCGAGGGCGTCGGCCTCGGCGGCATGGCCGCCGACCAGGCGAGCGCCATGCCGACCGGGCTCGCTCGGATGGTGGAGCTGGCCCGTGCCCTGGCCATGGCCCCCAAGGTGCTGTTGCTCGACGAGCCAGGCTCGGGCCTCGACGACGCCGAGTCTCAGAGTCTGGGCGAGTTGCTCACCACCCTCGCCCGCGGCGGCATGGGCGTGCTCCTCGTGGAGCACGACATGGAGCTGGTCATGCGGATCTGCGACTACATCTACGTGCTCGACTTCGGCGACGTCATCGCCGCCGGCACCCCCGAGGAGATCCGGAAGGATCCGATGGTCCAGGCGGCCTACCTGGGCGCCGTCACCGACGAGGACGCCTCAGGTGCCGACGGCGTCGAAGCACCGGGAGCTCCGGCCACCAGCGCATCGGCCGAGGGCACGGGCACAGGCACGATCGAAGGCACGGTCGACGAAACGACGGACGGCACCCCGGACGGCACGGCGGAGGCGGCGCAGGCATGACCGACCAGAGCACGACCACCGCACCCGGTGCCGCCCCGAGCCAGCTCCCACCCAGCGTGAGCGTCCGGGGCCTGCGCGCCTCGTACGGGCGTATCGAGGTACTCCACGGTGTCGACCTCGAGGTGCCGGCGGGCAGTGTGTTCGCCCTGCTCGGCCCCAACGGCGCCGGCAAGTCGACCCTGCTGAAGGTCATGAGCGGTCGCATGAGGGCGACGGCCGGCGACGTCATGATCGGCGACACCCCCGTCGGCAAGACCCCGGCGGAGAAGCTCGCCCGCCAAGGTGTGTGCGCGGTGCCCGAGGGCCGGGGGATCTTCCCGAACCTGACCGTGCGCGAGAACCTCCGGATCTGGACCTACCGCGGCGGGATCTCCATGAAGGACGTGGAGGAGCACACCTACGAGACCTTCCCCGTGCTGAAGGAGCGCCGCCGTCAGCTGGCCGGGACCATGTCCGGTGGCGAGCAGCAGATGCTCGCCATCTCGCGGGCACTGGTGACGAACCCCCGGGTGCTGTACCTCGACGAGCTCTCCATGGGCCTCGCCCCGTTGATCGTCGCCGAGCTGTACGAGCTGGTCGGCACCCTGTCCCGTCGGGGCATGACCATCGTCCTGGTCGAGCAGTTCGTGACCACGGCGCTGGCGGTGGCCGACCATGCGGCGATCATGGTCCACGGCCGCATCGAGCAGCAGGGTGCCCCGGCCGACATGGCCGAGGCCGCCCTCAGCGTCTACCTGGCCTAGGTCCCGACCGGACGGTCGGACGGGGGTGTGCAGGCTGCGGCCCGGACCCGCCGCCGCCCCGAGTGCGGCGCCTACTCCTCGACGAGTGCGACGACGACGTCCAGCTCGTCGCCCGTCCTCGTCACGAGTTCGAGGACGCCGCCGGCATCGCGCAGGTCACCCTCCGCTGCGGCCAGGGCCCCGAGTCGAGCCGGTGTGTCGGTGACGGTCAGCGTGGCCACCCCGGCCCGCATCGACCGCTTGGCCGTGGTCTTGGCCCGGCGCACCAGGCCGAGCACGTCGGCGGACACCTCGAGCACGGCGTCGGTGGCCGGGTCGATCCCTGCGGCACCCGGTCCGAGCTCGTCGACGGTCGGCCAGGAGGCGGCGTGGATCGAGCCCGGACGCCACCACGACCAGACCTCCTCGGTCACGAACGGCAGGGTCGGCGCCAGCAGTCGCAGCAGGACCGACAGTGCGGCGGCCAGGGCGGCACGTGCCGAGGTGGTGGCGGCGTCGGCCGGGTTGCCGTAGGCACGGGACTTGACCAGCTCGAGGTAGTCGTCGCAGAAGGCCCAGAAGAAGGCCTCGGTGCGTTCGAGCGCACGGGCGTAGTCATAGCCCTCGTAAGCGGCGGTGGACTCCTCGACGACCACGGCCAAGCGACCGAGCATGGCCCGGTCGATAGGGGCGGTCACGGCCTCGACGGGTGGGACCACGAGGACGCCGTCGTCACCGGTCAGCCGGCCGAGGGCGAAGCGCGAGGCGTTCAGCACCTTCATGGCGAGGCGCCGGCCCACCTTCATCTGGCCCTCGTCGACCGCGGTGTCGGTGCCGGGCCGACCGCTGGCCGCCCAGTACCGCACGGCATCGGCACCGTGCTGCTCCAGCAACGGCAGGGGGGTGACCACGTTGCCCTTCGACTTGGACATCTTCTTGCGGTCCGGGTCGAGGACCCAGCCACTGACGGCGGCGTCGCTCCACGGCAGCACGCCGTGCTCGAGCTCGGCGCGCACCACCGTCGAGAAGAGCCAGGTCCGGATGATGTCGTGGGCCTGGGGACGCAGGTCCATCGGGAACACCCGCGAGAACAGGTCGGGGTCGTCCTCCCACCCGCCGGCGATCTGCGGCGTCAGCGACGACGTGGCCCAGGTGTCCATGACGTCCGGGTCGCCCACGAACCCGCCGGGCTCACCCCGCTGGTCCGCCGTGTACCCCTCGGGCACATCGGTCGACGGGTCGACGGGCAGCCGGTCCTCCGTGGGGAACACCGGCGCGTCGAAGTCCACCTCACCGTCGGCGTCGACCAGGTACCAGACCGGCAGGGGCACCCCGAAGAAGCGCTGGCGGCTGATGTTCCAGTCGCCGGTCAGTCCCTCGACCCAGGCCCGGTACCGGTGGGCCATGTAGCCGGGGTGCCAGTGCAGCTCCTCGCCCCGGGCCAGGAGTGCCTCGCGGTGGGGGAGCGTCTCGACGAACCACTGACGGGACGACACGATCTCGAGGGGCCGGTCACCCTTCTCGAAGAACTTGACCGGATGGGTGATCGGCCGGGGCTCGCCGAGCAGGTCGCCCGAGGTGGTCAGCAGCTCGATGATCCGGGCCTGGGCCTGCTTGACCGTGCGCCCGGCGAGCTCGGCGTAGGCGGCGTCGGCAGCCGCCGGGTCGTCGGACTCCCATCCCTCGGTGCCGAACGCCACCGGCAGCAGCCGGCCGTCACGGCCGACGACGGTGCGGGTGGGGAGGCCGAGTTCCCGCCACCACACGACGTCCGTGGTGTCGCCGAAGGTGCAGATCATGGCGATGCCGGACCCCTTCTCGGGGTCGGCCAGCTCGTGGGCGAGCACGGGCACCTGTACACCGAACAGCGGCGTGGTGACCGAGGTTCCGAACAGCGGTTGGTAGCGGGCGTCGTCGGGGTGGGCGACCAGGGCGACACAGGCCGGCAGCAGCTCCGGCCGGGTGGTCTCGATCTCCACTCCGCCCTCGGCGCCGACCCGGGGGAAGCGGAGGCGGTGGTAGGCGCCGGGGCGCTCCCGGTCTTCGAGCTCGGCCTGGCTCACCGCAGTGCGGAAGTCGACGTCCCACAGGGTGGGTGCGGTGCGCTGGACGACCTGGCCGCGCGCGGCCAGGCGGAGGAAGCCGCGCTGGGACACCCGACGGGCGCGCTCGCCGATGGTGGCATACGTGTGGGACCAGTCCACCGACAGGCCGAGGGTCCGCCACAGGTGTTCGAAGACCTGCTCGTCCTCGAGGGTCAGCTGGTGGCACAGGGCCACGAAGTTGGGGCGGGAGATCGCGACCGGGTCCTTCGGCGGATCGGCCGGCGGCACGTAGTCGGGGTCGTAGGGGAGCGAGGGATCGCAGCGGACACCGAAGTAGTTCTGCACCCGACGCTCGGTGGGCAGGCCGTTGTCGTCCCACCCCATGGGGTAGAAGACCTGCCGGCCGCGCATGCGTTGGAAGCGGGCGACGGTGTCGGTGTGCGTGTACGAGAACACGTGACCGATGTGGAGCGATCCCGAGACCGTTGGCGGTGGCGTGTCTATCGAGAAGACCTGGTCGCGGGTGGCGGTGCGGTCGAACGCATAGATGCCCTCGGCCTCCCATCGGGCCGACCAGGCGGCCTCCAGGCCCTCGAGGCCGGGCTTGTCGGGGATGCCGCGCCCGGTTGGCGGGGCGTGGGATGGTCCGTTCGTCTGCTCCGGCATGATCGGGTTACCGTACCCTGCGTGCTCACGCTCCACGACACGGCCACCGGCCAGGTGGTCCCCCTCCGACCCCGCCAGGCGGGGAAGATCGGCCTCTACGTGTGCGGCCCGACGGTCGACGGGGTGCCCCACCTCGGACACGGCCGGTTCTCGCTGGTGTTCGACGTGCTGCGCCGGTACCTCCTGTTCAGCGGCCTCGAGGTGACGTATGTCTCCAACATCACCGACATCGAGGACAAGATCATCGAGCGGGCGGCCGACCGCGGCGTGCCGATCGAGGAATTCACCGCCTCCAACGAGGCACTGTGGTGGGAGATCATGGACGCCCTCGGCGTTCTGCGACCGGACGAGACGCCCCACGCCACCGCGTACGTCGATCGCATGGTCGACCTGATCCGTGACCTGGTGGAGCGGGGCGTGGCCTACGAGACAGCCACCGGTGTCTACCTGTCCGTGCTGGACGTGCCTGGCTACGGCCTGCTGGCCCGTCAGCCGCTCGACTCGCTACGGGCGGGGGCCCGCATCGAGGCCGACGAGGAGAAGCGGTCGCCGCTCGACTTCGTGCTGTGGAAGAAGGCCAAGCCGGGCGAGCCCAGCTGGGACGCGCCGTGGGGCGCGGGCAGGCCCGGCTGGCACACCGAGTGCGTGGTGATGGCCCTCGACCTACTCGGCGAGGGCTTCGAGCTGCACGGTGGCGGCCAGGACCTGATATTCCCGCACCACGAGAACGAGCGGGCCCAGGCCGTGGCCGACGGCAAGGAATTCGCCCGCCACTGGATGCACAACGGCTGGGTGACCGTCGGCGGCGAAAAGATGTCCAAGTCCCTCGGCAACTTCACCTCGTTGGCCGACCTCCTCGAGCGCTCCGACGCACGCGCCTACCGGGTGCTGGTCCTTCGATCCCACTACCGATCCCCCATCGAGGTGACCCCGGACACGATCGCCCAGGCCGAGGCCGGACTCGCCCGCCTCGACGAGCTGGCACGCCGCTTCGACCTATCGGACCTCCTGGCCGACGGTCCCCTGACCGGGCCCTCCTCGCAGGACGGCGAGCTCGACAGTGACGCCGTCGCCGCCTTCGTGGCGGCCATGGACAGCGACCTCGACACCCCCGGGGCGCTGGCCACCGTGTTCGACCTCGCCCGCCGCGCCAACGCCGCGGCCGACGCCGGCGACGACGACGGAGCGGCTCGTGCTGCGCGGACGGCCGCCTTACTGGCCGGGGCGCTCGGCCTCCGACTGGGGGCAGACGGTGCCGCCGAGGTGGACGACGCGGCAGCCGGACTCGTTGCGGCCCGGGACGATGCGCGGGCGTCGAAGGACTGGGCCAGGGCCGATGCGCTGCGCGACGAGCTCGAGGCCGCGGGATGGCTCGTCGAGGACAGTGCGGAGGGCACCCGCATCCGCCGCCGGTGACGGCCCGACCCCGGGGGCGACCACGGCCGCCGTGGCCGACTGGACCGGTCGTGAACGCCGTGTGAACACACACGTTTCCGGCCGTTTGGCGGGTGGTCCGGCGAATCGGGACTGCTAGCGTTTTGGCTGTCGGAGAGTCCCCGTCGGTGGGTGGACGTCGGCCCACCCCGCGGGTGGTCGGCCCCGATACCGGTGGTGCTCTGCGAGCACGCGCAGGTGAAGGAAAGGGGAACGCCGCCGTGGCTTCCGGAACAGTCAAGTGGTTCAACGCCGAGAAGGGCTTCGGCTTCATCTCCCAGCCCGACGGTGGTGCCGACGTGTTCGTGCACCACACCGCCATCCAGATGAACGGATTCCGCTCCCTCGAGGAGGGCCAGGCCGTCGAGTTCGACCTGCAGGAGGGCCCGAAGGGCCTCCAGGCCGTCGACGTGCGTCCCGTCCAGGTGTAGCCCGCCTCCCCTCACCGGGCCCGGGGGTCGCCGGGCGTCTTCGAGCACTCCTACCGCGTCAGCCCGATGCGGAGGTCCCCCGTCTCGCGTCCCGACCCTCGTCGGGCACCGGGTGAACCTCGTCGGCCGCCCCGGGGAGGGGGTGGTTGCCGCTGGCATCCCACCGTGGTTACTATTGAGTAACTACTAACGGCCCACCGGCGACGGTGCGCGTGCGGCCACGGCGCCGACACCGGTCGACCCCAGTGCATGAGGGGCCCCCGGGCCAGAACGGAGCAGTGCACCATGTCTGAATTCTCCCTCGACCTCGACGAGGACCAGATCCAACTCCAGAAGTGGCTCCACGACTTCGCCGAGAACGTGATCCGACCCGCCGCCCACGAGTGGGACGAGCGTGAGGAGACCCCGTGGCCGATCATCCAGGAGGCCGCCAACATCGGCCTGTACTCCTTCGACTTCGTGGCCAACGCCTTCATGGACAAGAGCGGCCTGCTCATGCCCATCGCCGCGGAGGAACTGGCCTGGGGTGACGCCGGTATCGCCCTGGCCATCCTCGGCAGCACGCTCGGCCTCGCCGGCATCGCCGGCAACGGCACCCCCGAGCAGCTCATGGAGTGGGGCCCGCAGTGCTTCGGTACTCCCGAGAAGCCCCAGCTGGCCGCCTTCGCCGTGTCCGAGCCGGACGCCGGGTCCGACGTCTCGTCGCTCCGCACCAAGGCCGTCTACGACGAGGCCAAGGACGAGTGGGTGCTGAACGGCACCAAGACGTGGATCACGAACGGCGGGATCGCCGACATCCACGTGGTCGTCGCCTCGGTCGACTCCACCCTCGGGTCCCGTGGTCAGGCCAGCTTCATCGTGCCCCCCGGCACCCCTGGCATCTCCCAGGGTCAGAAGTTCCAGAAGATGGGCATTCGGGCCTCCCATACCGCCGAGGTCGTCCTCGAGGACTGCCGTGTCCCGGGCCACTGCCTGCTCGGCGGCAAGGACAAGCTCGACGAGAAGATCGCCCGGGCGAAGGAGGGCAAGCGGAGTGGCGGCCAGGCTGCCATGAAGACCTTCGAGGGCTCCCGTCCGACGGTCGGCGCCCAGGCCCTCGGCATCGCCCGCGCCGCCTTCGAGTACTCGCTCGAGTACGCCAAGGAGCGCAAGGCCTTCGGTCGGGCCATCATCGAGAACCAGGCGATCGCCTTCAAGCTCGCCGACATGAAGACCCGGATCGACGCTTCCCGCCTGCTGGTGTGGCGGGCCTCGTGGATGGGTGCCAACGGCAAGGAGTTCACGTCGGGCGAGGGCTCGATGTCGAAGCTCTACGCCGGCGAGACCGCCGTGTACGTGACCGAGGAGGCCATCCAGATCCTTGGCGGCTACGGCTATGTGCGCGACTACCCGGTGGAGCGGTGGCACCGTGACTCGAAGATCTTCACCATTTTTGAGGGCACCAGCGAGATTCAGCGACTCATCATCAGCCGGGCCATCTCGGGCGTCCACATCAAGTAGTCGACGGGCCACCACCGTGGCCTCACGGGCCCCCGCCACCCGATCCAGGGGCGGGGGCCCCGTCGCGTCCGGGCCGCTGAGTGGTCGCCGGCGACGTCATCGAGGATTGGCTGGTCGTTGCCACTTGGCCCGACCGGGAGAGGGCGGGGTTCTGCGGGCGTGCGAGTTGAGTGCCGACGGAGGAAGCGACGGCATCGCACCCGAGCCTCCGGATCTGCACGGGGGCCTTTGGTCCGACTGGCGCGACGTGATCCCGGTCGCAAGGGGGCGACCCTGGCCCTGCGCACCCCGTCGGTGTCGGCCGAACAACAGTGATCCGCTGGAGTGCAAACTGGCTTCGTGACGAAGATTCCGTTTCCCGACTCGTGGTTCGATCGTCACGAACCTGCGTTCGAACTGCCCTACGTCGGGATGAGTCGGCAGGAAGCCCGATCCGCTGCAAGCTCAGACGGAGTAGCTGAAATTCGGGTCATGGAAATTCCGCTGCGGTCGAACACTGCGTTCACGGCCGACCTGCGACCTCACCGGCTCAATCTACTGGTCGTTGAGGGACGGGTGGTTCGGGCCGCCTTCTTCTAGCGGGGTCCGGCGTCCCCGTCGAGGCTCCAGATCGCCGGTCGTGCGCGTCGTACCTCCGACAGGTGTACTCCAGTGTTCCTACTTCAAGTAGTATAGAAGTATGAAGGTCAGTGTCAGCCTGCCGGACGAGGACGTGGAGTTCCTCGATGCGTACGCCAGCTCGAAGGGATTCGGATCCCGCTCGGCCGTGGTCCACAAAGCGGTGCGGCTATTGCGCGCCTCCGGGCTGGGGGGTGCCTACGAGGACGCCTGGCAGGATTGGGCGACGGAGGGCCACGAAGCCGCGTGGGATGTCACCGTCGACGACGGTCTCGCCTGATGCGCCGTGGTGAGGTCCGACTGGTCGACCTCGATCCCGCGCGGGGTTCGGAGGCAGACAAGCGTCGGCCGGCAGTGATCGTCAGCAACGATGGAGCGAACACCACCGCCGAGCGCCTCGGACGGGGAGTCCTCACCGTTGTGCCGGTGACGTCGAGGACGGAGCGCGTCTATCCCTTCCAGGTCCTGTTGCCCGCACAGGAGACCGGCCTCCGACTCGACTCCAAGGCCCAGGCTGAGCAGGTCCGTGCGGTCGCCGTCGATCGCATCGGGGCTCAGGTCGGGTCGTTGCCACCCGACCTGCTTGCCGCCCTCGATGAGGCCCTGCGCCTCCATCTCGCCCTGTAACCGGCGGAGCTGGCTGAGCCGCTGCGCGGAAGTAGGTCGGGGAGCCTCGATGCCATTGCGTCGACTTCTCGCATGAGTTGGGACGGCGGCACCCGTCAAGCGCGTTCCGCCGTTCCCTCGCGCTCGGCCCAGAACTCTGAGTCGTCGCCCAGGTGAACGTAGACGTGGCCCCGCAGCGAGCCGTCGCCTTGGAGAGTCGCGTTGCCTCGACCACAGGCGTGATCGCACTCGTCGTATCCCTCCCAGCTGAACTCCACGCCCGGGCCCATGGCCGTCTGCACGGGTCGACAATCCATCCAGCCCTCGACGGCGATGAATCTGAAACTGCCGGTGCCGTCGTGGCTGAATTCGAAGAAGCCCGGACCCAGCAGTTCGATCGAGTCTCGGTCCCAGAGATCCATCTCGAGGATTCGCCACCTGCCGACCAGATTCACCGCGCTCCTCTCGGTCATGAGATGAGATCATGCTCGACCGATGTGGTCCGTGACGCGCCGCCGCCGTACGACCCGGGGGCGGGGGTCCCGTCGCGTCGGCACCGTGGCGCCCGGAGGCGGGAAACTGCGAATCCCCTTCCCGACGGACTGCACCGGTACCGTATCGATCTGATGGCCGTCGACGCGCGGGGCGAGACCGCATCCGAGGTCCCCGTCCCCGTCGCGGCCGAGGGCGGACACGGCGCCCCCGATCGACTCGGATCCGCCGATCGTCGCCCGATGTGGGCCACGGCAGCCGTCGTCGCCACGTATGTGGCCCTCGCCGTCGTCGTCTACTGGAACGCCTGGTCCACCGACGTCACCACCCACATGCAGTTGGGCGCCGACCAGTACGCCAACGTCTGGTTCCTGCGTTGGATCCCGTTCGCCGTGCTCCACGGACTGAACCCGCTCTTCACCACCTGGGCCAACTACCCGTTCGGGGTGAACCTGGTGACCAACACCAGCTCGCCCCTGCTGGGGGTGCTCGGCATGCCGGTGACGCTCGCCTTCGGGTCGATCGCCACCTTCAACGTGCTGTCGACGCTTGCGCTCGCCGGCTCCGCCACTGCCGGCTACGCGGTCGCTCGCAGGTGGACGACCTGGCGGCCGGCGGCCTGGGTCGGCGGCCTCTTCTATGGCTTCTCGCCCTACCAGATCGGCCAGGCGACAGGGCACCTCAATCTCACCTTCGTGGTACTCCCGCCGCTCATCCTCCTCGCCCTCCACGAGGTGGTCGTGCGTCAGGCGTGGTCCCCACGCCGCGCCGGCGTGACACTCGGTCTGCTGGTGACCGCGCAGTTCTTCGTGTCGAGCGAGATCCTGGCGTCCACGGTCGTCATGGGAGCCGTGTGCCTGGTGACCGTCGCCGTCATCGGGCGCCGCTCGCTCGCCGCACGCCTCCACCGGGCGGTACTCGGTCTCGTCTGGGCGGTCGGTGTGGCCGGGGTCCTACTCGCCTACCCGGTCTGGTGCGCGGCGCGCGGACCAGGCTCCGTCTCGGGTCCGATCCAGTTGGTGCCCGAGGCCTACCGCGCCGACCTACTCGGCCTCGTCTACCCGGGCGCCTTCATGCGGATCGCACCGGCGTCCCTCACCCGCACGTCGGCCACCTTCGCCAACAGCATCGTGGAGAACGGCTCGTACCTCGGCGTCACGCTCGTGGTGACGGTCGTCGTGTCCGCCGTCGTGTTGTGGCGTCGCTCGGTGCCGGTGCGGGTCGCCGCCATCGGGGGTGGCGTCGCCTGGATCCTGTCGCTGGGCGGCGCGCTCGTCGTGCGGTCCGCCCCCGGTGCGCTGACCGGATTCCCACTCCCCGAGCGCCTCTTCACCCACCTGCCGCTCCTGTCGAACGCGATCCCGGTCCGCTACGCCCTGTATGTCGCCCTCTTCGCGTCGATGATCCTGGCCGTCGCCCTCGACGCCCTCCACCGGCGCGTCGTCGCACGAGCCCGTGCCGGTTGGCTTCGCACACCGCTCGGCTCGGCCATGGCCCCCGGCGTGCTCGCCGCCCTCTGCCTGGTGCCGGTGATCCCGGCCATCCCGCTGTCCGGGTTCGCCGACCCCGGGATCCCTGCCTACTTCGACTCGCCGTCGCTGCAGCGGGTCCCCGTCGGCTCGGTGGCGCTGCTCTACCCGTTCCCGTCATCGGCCAACTCTGAGGGCGAACTGTGGCAGGCCTCCGCCGACTTCTGGTTCAAGATGACGGGCAGCAACTTCCTCGTGCCCCAGCCCCCCGGTCGTGCGATCGCCTACAACCCGGCCATCGGGTACGGCGCGGACACCATCACCTCCCGGACCTTGGTCGCGCTGGCGGCGGGCATGCCGCCAGCGGAGACCCCGGCCCTGCACGCCGCGTTGGTGGCCCAGTTGCGGGGGTGGCACGTACAGACGGTGCTGGCGTCGACGGTCGGGCTGACCCACCCGGTCCAGTCCGTCCAGTTCCTGACGTGGCTGGCCGGTGAGCGGCCGACCCCTGACGGTGGCGTCCTGGTCTGGCGCCACTTCCTCGGCTGAGCCGAACGGCTCGGCCTGAGGGACGACTGCGTCGCGTCCGGCCGACGAAGACGTCCGGCGCCAGGTGCACGGTCGGGTACCGTGACCCGGTGCTGAACAACGGGGCGGGAACAGGGTCCGGGGAGCTCCAGGGCCCCGTACTCGTCACCCTGTGCACCGGCAACGCCGCCCGGTCGGTGATGGCCGGCGCCATGCTCCGGACCGCTCCGCTGACCGTGGTCACGGCGGGCACCCATGTCATCGAGGGCCAGCCCATGAGCCGGCGCACGCGTGCCGCCCTGGAGGCGGTGGGCCTCAACGCCGACGGCCACCGCAGCCACCAGGTGACCGATGAGGACATCGACGGGTCGGTCCTGATCCTGGCCATGGCGGCCGAGCACGTGTCCTACATCCGTCGCAAGCACCCGCACGCCGCCCACCGAACAGCCTCCATCAAGCGCCTGGTGCGCGACCTGCCGCCCGGGCCCGGCGCCCTGGCCGACCGGCTTGCCACGCTCGCACTTGCCGACGTCGAGGTCGGGGAGTGGGAGGACGTCGAGGACCCTGCGGGTGGCGATGACGACCTCTACGTGTCGTGCGCCGAGGAGCTCGCCGACCTGTGCGCACGGCTACTGCCCCTGCTCGACGACTCCTGACCGCCCAGGTCTCCCGCACCGCTCACAGCGCCGTCCGCATGGCGACACGGGGGCCGAACCCGTCGAATCCCTCCGCCCGTTCGGCGGCCCGCAGCGCCGCCAGGCCCGGGGACGGGTCGTCGACGACCTCGAGTCCGACCCGCCGGTAGAACGGCGCGTTCCACGGGACGTCGCGGAACGTGGTCAGGGTGACGCCCGCCAGACCGGCATCCCGGGCCCATCCCGATCGTCCCGTAGAGCAGGTCGGCCTCGAACCCGATCTCCCGGAGGCGGGCGAACTCGACGGTCACGGCCGGCCGCACCGGCAGCCGGCTGCGCCCGGTGCCCACGACCGGTGGGCCGTCAGCGGCGGTCGGCGCTGAGCTCGGGATGGCGCAGCGACAGGTCGGCGCACTCCTCGCACACCGACTCCGGGATGACGCCGGCCTTCATCAGGAGGCCGAACGCCTTGCAGCCCAGGCAGATCCCGAAGGCGGCCTCGAGGAATGCGGCGCAGGCCAGCAGGGACACCACGACGAACGAGGCGGTGTGCCGGTCGAATCCGTACCAGAGCACCAGGGCGGTCGTGGAGAAGACCACGCCGATCGCCTGGGCGAAGCGCTTCGGCGGCCCCGGTACCCACTTCGGTGCCACGGGCAGGCGCGGGGCCACGACCCGGGTGGCCAGCTGGCCGAGCGGGCTGAGGGTCGGCCCGGTCAGGACCCGAGCCCAGAAGCCGTAGGTCAGGGGGATGAGGATCCAGGGCTGGTCGAAGGCCACGGCGGCGACGCACAGGAGGACGACGCCGGTGGCCACGGTGCGGGCCGCATAGTCGTTCACGGGGTTCGGGAAGGAGAACACCCCTATATCTTACCTGCTGGGTCGGGAATCGACCACGGCCGCCGCGGCTCCGTCATCCGGACCGGCCGCCGCTCCGAATACAGTTCCGTGCTGATGGACGTGGAACAGGCCAGCGACGCCAATCTGGTCGTCGCGGTGGGTCGATGGTACGAACCGGCACTCGCCGAGGTCTACCGCCGCCACGGCGGCGCCGTCCACGCCCTGGCCCTTCGCATCCTGCGGTCGGACCCGCCCGCCGAGGAGGTCACCCAGGAGGTCTTCCTCGATCTCTGGCGGCACCCGGAGAAGTTCGATGCCCAACGGGGCACCCTGCGCTCATTCCTCCTGGCCCGGACCCACGGCAAGTCCGTCGACGTGGTCCGCTCCGAGGAGTCGCGCCGTCGACGTGAGGAGCGCACGACCCGTGAGACGGCCACTGCCGCCTATGACATCGACCGTGAGGTGTGGGACATGGCTGTTGCCGAACAGGTGAAGGACGCCCTCGGCGCGCTGCCCGACGAGCTGCGTCAGCCCATCGAACTGGCCTATTTCGGTGGCCGCACCTACCAGGAGGTGGCGGTGCTGCTGGACGAGCCCGAGGGCACGGTCAAGAGCCGGATCCGCTCGGGCCTCGGCCGGCTCCGGATCCACCTGATCGAGCGGGGCGTCGAGCCGGCAGGAGCGGGCCTGTGAGCACGTCACCGACCCTGCTGAGCCATGCGGAGATCGAGGAGCAGCTCGGGGCCTACGCCCTCGACGCGGTCGACCCCGAGACCGCGGCCGTCATCGAGGCGCACCTCGACGAGTGTGTCCGCTGCGCGGCCGAGGTGAGCCAGCACCACGAGGTGGCGGGACTGCTCGCCAACTCCGGTGGTGTGCCGCCCGCCGACCTGTGGGACGGCATCGCCCGCCGCCTCGGGGGGACGTCCGACGAGTCGTGGGACCGGCTGGCCGCACGACTGGACGTGCCGACGGACCGCGAGTCGGCCAGCGCAGCGCCCGACGGCGTGTCATCGGACGGACGCGTGCCGCAGCCCGGCTCTCCGACCGCACCCGCTGCCGACGTGGTGCCGATCGGTGCGGCTCGGCGTCGGCCCCGCCTGGTGGCGGCCGGCGCGGGCCTGGTGGCGGCAGCTGCGGCGGTCATCGCCCTGGTCCTCGGCCTGCAGGTCCACCATCTCGACGGCCAGGTCAACGCGATGCAGGCCACGCAGAACCTGTCGACCGCGGAGCGGGCCGCAATCGCTGCCCCCGGCACGACCCGGGTCCCCCTGTCCGTTCCGGGGGCGCACGGTCAGGGATCGACACCGGCGACCATCGTGCTGAATTCAGCGGGCACGGGATTCGTCATCAACGATGCCGACGACGGCCTCGCCCGGCTGCCCGCCGACCGCACGTATCAGCTGTGGGGCGTGGTCGGGTCGAAGGTGATCTCGTTGGGTCTCCTCGGCTCACGGCCGGGCATCGTGCCCTTCAGCGTGGCCGGCTCGCACGGGGTGTCTGCGTTCGCCATCACCGACGAGGTGGCCGGTGGCGTGGTGACCTCGTCGAACCAACCGGTGGCGGAGGGCAAGGTCCAGGTCTGACGGCTGGTACACAGTCGACTGGGAGCGTTCTGCCCCGGGAGGTCAGATGCGGTGGACCTGGCGGAGGCCGGCCCAGGCGAAGTCGGCCAGTTGCGCAGCCATACGGGACGCCTCGGCGGCCCGGTCGACCTCGTCCTCCGGGGTGGCGCCCTCCTCCGATGTGCGGTGGGCACGGTGTGCGTCCAGCCAGTGACGGCTCGCCCCCTCGGCCATCCCGACGACGGCATGGGCGAGGAGCAGGCGGTGCTCGGGGTCGAGGCCGGCGTCGATGAGCGGGTCGATGGCCTGGGCGATCGTTTCCTCCACCCGCCGCAACGCAGCTCCGAGCTCGACGTCGTCGGGGGCGTCGCGGCCGTACAGGAGGCGGAAGGCGTGCTCGTTGTCCACCATGAGCTCGAAGTATCCGGCGAAGCCGAGTTCGACCTGCTGACGTGGGCCCTCGGCAGCCGCTGTCGCCTGGACGATGCGGTCGATCATCGAGTGGGAGAAGACGTCGAGCAGCTCGAGGTAGAGGGCACGCTTCGACTCGAAGTGCTGGTAGACGAGGGGCTTGGTGACGCCTGCGGCCTCGGCGATGTCGTCCATGGTCGTGGCCGAGTAGCCGTGCTCCGCGAACAGCGAGAGCGCGACGTCGAAGAGCTGGCGGCGGCGGGCGTCCGCGGTGAGTCGGCGGGCCGGCCGGGTGGCGGCGGGCACCTCTCGATCCGGGTGGCCCGTGGCGGTCGTCGGCATGGCGGTCATGGTAGCCCCGGGCCGGAATCGGCCCTGGACGGCCCCGCCCCCCCGGGTAGTCCTCCGTCATGGCGATGATGCTTGGCCGACGCTGCCGGTTCACGGCCGGTCGTACCGCAGCCCGTCCGCCAGCGGCTCGTCCCATACGAGGTCGTGCCCCCCTTCGAGCGCGGCCAGCACGGCGAGGTAGTCCCGGGTCGCTTCGACGTCGTGGACCCGCAGCAGCGAGTTCGGGGCCAGGCCGACGCAGAACCCGATGGCCGCCAGCGTGCCGGCGGCGCGCCCCCGTGGCGGCTGTCCGGTGATGGCGCCGATCACGTCCTTGCGCGACAGGGCCAGCAGGATCGGTCGGCCCAGTTCGACGAGGGACGGGAGACCCCGTAGCGCAGCGACGGTCTGAGCCGGGGTCTTGGCGAAGTCGGGCCCCGGGTCGAGGATCACCTGCTCACGGGAGACGCCGCTGCGTTCCAGCAGATCGAGCCGTCCGCCGAGGAATGTGACGACGTCGTCGACCACCTGGTCGGGGGAGCCGTAGAAGGCGTCGCCGGGCGACAGGCGGGTCTTCGGTGCCAGCCGGGTGTGCATCACGATCAGCCCGGCGCCGCTCGACGCCACGACCTCGATCAGCTCCGGGTCGGCCAGCCCGGAGACGTCGTTGACGATGTTGGCTCCCGCGGCCACTGCCGCTGCCGCCACCTGCGGCCGGTACGTGTCCACGGAGATCACGACGTCCGACGCCCGTCGGATCGTCTCGATCAGGGTCCCGACCCGCTCGATCTCGACCTCCAGCGGGATCTCGGGCTGGTCGGTGCGTGCCGACTGGCCGCCGATGTCGAGGACGTGCGCACCCGCCTCGGCCATGGCCAGGGCGTGGGCGGCCCGCGCGGCGATCCCGGCGGAGGCCAGGGCGTCGGAGTCGCTGAAGGACTCCGGTGACGCGTTCACGACGCCCATGATCAGTGGGCGGTCGACCTCGAGGGTGCCGTGGGTGTGGACGACCTTCACCTGCCGACCAGCCGCCAGTGCGCACCGCTCGTCATGGCGCCCGGACCGGACCGCCGACTACAGCACGCGCCTCGCCCGGTGACCATGGGTAATGAGTAGCAGACCCTGTCGGGGGCCGGGGCCCGGGCCGGGTACGACCGGGGCCGCCCGGTCGGGGTACCGTCGGGACGTGCCAGACGCCTCCATTCCAGACGCCTCCATTCCAGACGCCTCCACTCCCGACGCCTCCGACGACCTGTTGGCCGTGCGGGAGGGCGCGGTCCTCACCCTCACCATCAATCGACCCGAGCGCCGCAACGCCATGACCTGGGACGTCATCGCCGGACTGCGACGCGAGTTGGCCAAGGCCAAGATCGATTCGGCCGTGCGCGTGGTGGTCCTCGCCGGAGCCGGGGACCAGGCGTTCTGTGCCGGCGCCGATCTGTCCGGCATGGTCCCGAAGGACCCCGGCGGCACCTCGGATGAGTACTTCGACCACCACCTGGCGCGCGGCTGGCTGGCCCAGTTGTTCGAGGAGATGTGGCAGCTCGGCAAGCCGACCATCGCCCGGGTCCAGGGCTGGGCAATGGCCGGCGGATTCGGGCTCGCCCTGGCGTGCGACATGGTCATCGCCTCCGACAGCGCCCGGTTCGGTGCGCCCGAGCTCAACGTCGGCCTGTGGCCCTACATGGTGACCGTCTCCCTCCTGCGCTCCATGCCGCCGAAGAAGGCCCTGGAGCTCATGTTGACCAGCCGTGTGGTCGGTGCGGAGGAGGCCGACCGGATCGGGTTCGTGACGCGGGTGGTGCCCGACGCCGACCTGGACGCCGCCGTGGCCGACCTGGCAGCCGTGCTGGCCTCCAAGCCGCCCGGGGTGACGAAGCTGGGCCGCGATTCGTTCTACGCTGTCATCGACTCAGCGGCCTCCGAGGCCCTGCCCTATCTCCACGCCATGCTGACGGTGACCAGTCAGACGGCGGAGGCGAGGGAGGGGATCACCGCGTTCGCCGAGAAGCGGCCCCCGTCGTGGCAGGTGGCGTCGGACGACGGCACGGCCTGACCAGGCACCAGTACCCACTCACCAGATCCCGAGGAGCACCCACCTACATGGC
>PLRX01000095.1 GCA_003164095.1 Acidimicrobiaceae bacterium
TCCGAGTGAACGCGTACCCGTCGCGGGCGCGGCCGCAGGGTCGCGCCCGGCGCCTCCGCAGCGATGCCGGCAGCCTCACCGTCGAACTGGTGGTGCTCACTCCCGTATTGCTGGTCCTCGTCGTGGGCTCGCTGGTGTTCGGACGGGTGTCCGAGGCCCGGCAGCAAGTAGTGGAGGCGGCCCGTGCCGGAGCCGAGGCCGCAGCGGTCCTCCCGACCGTGGGGACCGCCCAATGGGTCGGATCGATCAATGCGGTCATCGACCTCATCGGCCGCACGCACACCTGTGCCCACGTGGCCATCTCGGTCGACACCGGCCACTTCGTCCCCGGCGGGACCGTGACCGTGCACGTCATGTGCCAGGTCCTCCTGTCCGACCTGGCCTTTCCCGGCATGCCCGGCTCGACCGTCGTCCAGGCATCAGCCACCGCGCCGTTGGATCCCTACCGGTCGGTCGGCTGAGGTGGCGGTCACCGTTGTGCCCACTGCCCGGCGACGGTCCGAGGAAGGGGCCATTGCCGCGTTCGTGCTCCTCCTCCTCGTCGGGTTCTTCGGGCTCGTCGGGCTCGTGGTCGACGGAGGTGCATCACTGACCGCCAGGCAGGCGGCCGAGCTCGAGGCGGAGCAGGCCGCCAGGACCGGGGCGGGTGCCATCTCGGTCGACGCCCTCCGCTCCGGCTACGTCGAGATCGACCCGGCCGCAGCGGTGGCCGCCGCCGAAGCGTTCACTGTTGCAGCCGGCCATCCGGGCTCCGCCGTGGTGTCCGGAGGCGTCGTGACCGTCCATGTCGCCTACGACGTCCCGACCGCCATCCTCGGCATCATCGGGGTCGACCACCTCCATGTGTCGGCGGTCGCATCGGCGGTCGACGTCAACGGCGTCGCCCGGGGTGCCCAGTGAGCCGGGCGATACACCGGGAACGCCCGTGGCGACGTCAGATCGGCGGACTGCTCGCGTCGGCCGTGCTCCTCCTCCTCGTCATCGGCATGCCGGTGTGGCTCTCCTCTGCGGGACGACCCTCGCTCCACGTGGACGTCGGATCGCTGTGGCAGGCCGTGGAGCACCACCGTCCCGGAGACGTACACCAGGTGGCGGCATGGCTCGGGCAGGTTGCCGTCCTCCTCGCGTGGATCGCCTGGGCGTGGTTGACGCTCTGCGTCGTGCTCGAAGTCGTAGCGTGGCGCACGGGCCGCTCGACCGTGCGGCTGCCGGCCAGCCGCTCGGTCCAGTGTGCGGCGGCACTACTCGTGGGTACGGCCTTTGCCGTGGGCTCGCTTGGACGTCTGCCGGTCCACAGCGAAGGGACCGCTCGATCCGTACCGGTCGTGGCGTGGGCCCCGGAGGACCACTTGGCCCCTGTCGTCGACGCTGGCGGTGCAGCGACGGCGACGACCACCAGGCAGGCCGGCCCGACCGGGCGACTGCGAGATCCTGCGCCGGGCGCCGAGGTCTCCCTATCCAAGGTGCCGGACGACATCATCGAACCGGCGGCCCCTCGATCAGTCACGACCGCCTCAGCGGCAGCCGAGAGGAGTCACACGGTGGCGGGGCGCGAGTCGCTGTGGTCGATCGCCGAGGAACGACTCGGCACGGCACGCCGATGGCGGGACATCGCCGACCTCAACTACGGGCGCCCCCAGACCGACGGGAGCGCGCTGCGCGAGGACCACTGGCTACAGCCGGGTTGGGTGCTGCTCCTGCCGGAGGGTGCGACGTCGCCACCGCCGACGGAGGAGGTGTGCGAGCAGGTGGGCGAGCACCACGACGAGGTGAGGATGCAGGCCGACCCCGCTCCGAGCGTGCGGACCCCCAGCGGTGCCCCTGCGCCCGCGGCCGCCGCACGGGCTGCCGTGGCGACGACCGTTCCGACGATGCCCGGAGGTATCGGCGGTACACCGGTGCAGCCCCTCGGCGCGGGCATCGTGGGTGTCGGTGTGGCCGACCTCGTTGACCGGCTCCGGCGCGTCCAGCAGCGTCACCGTGCCCAGGGTGGCCAGATCCGGCTGCCCGAGCCCTTGCTCAGGCCGTTCGAGCAGCGCCTCCGCCTCGGCGGGGGAGCGACCGAGCTCGACGCCGTCGAGGCCGCCGTGCTCGCCCTGACCGAGGCCAGCGGCGGGTGGCCGGCGGCCTGCCGGTTGACCGGGGCCACGGTCGGGGACGAACAGGTGCGGCTCACCTTCGATTCGCAGCTCCCCACGGGTGCGCCTGCGCCATTCGGACGGACGGACGACGGCCTGTCGCTGGTGGTGGACCGATCAGCGCTCGGCGCCGCGACGACCAGGCGACGGGCTGATCGCGACCGCTTCCCGGCACCCACACTAGTGAGCGTGGGACGGGCCGACGGCGTGCTGGCCATGGTGGACCTCGAAGGGCTCGGCGCCGTCGTCGTCGCCGGCGACTCCGTGGCGGCCGAGGGCCTGGGACGTGCCATGGCCCTCGAGTTGGCGACCTCGCGCTGGGGGTCGGCGTTCGACCTCGTCCTGGTGGGTTTCGGTGCGGGACTCGACCGGGCAGTCGGAGTCACCGTGGTCGGTGATGCCGGTCCTGTCATCGCTGACTTGACCTGGCGCCGCCTCACGACATCGGTCCGGCTGGACGACGCACTGGGTGCTTCGGTCGACGCAGCGCGTCGGCACGACAGCGCCGGTGGTTGGCGACCGGTCGTCGTCGTGTGTGCCCCGGTCGTCCCCCTGGACGACGTCGAGGCCATCCTCGGATTGGCGTCCGATGGACGATTGGGGATCTGCGCGGTGGCGATGGGCGGCGCGAGCGGCACGCCGGGTAGCGCGGGTTGCGTGCTCCGTGCCGGCCAGTCGACCGACGTGCTCGGGACCGAGGTCGAGCCCCAGGTGGTCGACGCGGGGGAGTTGGAGCAGGCGGCGCAGCTGCTGGAGATCGCCACACAGCATGACGGCGACGTCGAGGATCCTGAAGGCGACGGACGCTCCGCCGATCAGCCCGCCCGGGACGGTGGTGCGAACGTTCCCTCGCGGACCGTCCCGTACGGGCGACCGACGTCCGGCGCGACGAGTCGGCTGGACCTGGGATCCGAGACTGTGGCGGATCCACGAACAGCGCAGGCGGGCGACGGCAGGTCCGTCGCAACGCGTCCGGCCTACGAACTGGTCCGTCCGGTCCACGCCTCCGGTGTCGAAGTGGAGGTGGCCGTGCTCGGGCCCGTCGAGGTCCGTGGGGCGGCGCGTGGGTTCACGAGGGCTTGGGCGTTGGAATTGGTGGTCTACCTGGCCCTGCATCCCGGCGGCGCAACAAATGAGGTCTGGGCGACTGCCCTCTGGCCGGACCGACTGATGGCCCCGTCGAGTCTGCATTCCACGGCGTCCGTGGCGCGCCGATCACTGGGGACTGCCCGGGACGGATCGGACCACCTGCCGCGGTCCCACGGCCGGCTCGCGCTGGCGCCGACCGTGGGGACCGACTGGATGCGCTTTCAGGAGTTGGCGTCGATCGACGATCCCGACGGGTGGGAGGAGGCGTTGTCATTCGTCCGGGGCCGTCCGTTCGAAGGCATCCGCTCGACGGACTGGTCCCTGCTCGACGGTACGGCGCCGTCGATCGAGGCGGCTGTGGTGGACCTGAGTGGCCGACTCGCCGGCGCCCGCCTGCGTGCGGGGGACACGCGCGCAGCGGAGTGGGCCGCCCGCAAGGGTCTTGTGGTCAGTCCCTACGACGAGCGCCTGTACCGCATGCTGCTTCGCACGGCCGACGCGGCCGGGAACCCGGGAGGGGTCGAAGCGGTGATGACCGAGCTGGTCCGGGTCGTGGCTGACGAGGTGGAGCCGGTCGAGTCCGTGCACCCGAGCACGCTGGCCCTGTACCGGTCGCTGAGTCGACGGACGTCGTCGGCGCTGAGGGCCACGTCACGGAGGTGACCGCATGCGGTGACGTGGCCGGGCGCTGGCGGCGTCGGACTCCGCACGCCCGGCCGTCACGGCCTACGCGCAGGGCTTGCGTACCCCGGTGAGGTTCACGTTGAACTCGGCGCCGTTGAAGCCGAGCGCCAAGTCGTTGGCACAGAACTTCGCCGGCTTCAGGTGGTACTCGGCATTGAACACGGCTTTGTGCCCCACGTACGAACTGAGGAGACCGCACGACTTGTACTGGTTGCACTGCTCGGTCAGGACGGCGTCGGCCAGTGGTTCCATGTCTGCGGCATAGGAGTCACCCGTGTCGTCGGGGTTCTTGATCCACCAGCCGAGTCCGAGTCCGTGCATGTAGTCGGCCAGGGTGGTCATGTACTGCTCCTCGTCCGCCTTCGTCAGCGGGAAGCCGGTGTCCGACCCGTACGACTCGTCGATATCGGTCTCGACGGCGTCGAAGCCCTTGGCCGCACACTGCTGGGAGATCATCGACTCGATGATCGACACGGTGGCCGACGACCGGATGTCGAGGTAGTGCTCGGGCCACCCCGGCACGGCGCGGCCGAACACGCCCGCCGCCGACAGCTGGTCGTAGTAGCTGGTGGCGATGCCCTCGTCGGCCGCCGAGTAGTAGTTGCCGGCGGCGCCGACCTCCACGTAGCAGACGACGTGCTTGCCCTGCGCATGGAGGGCGGCGACGGTCGAAGCCGGATTGATGATCCCGTCGATGTCGTAGATGACCGGGGCCGGGGCCACGCCACCCGAGGGCAGCTTGTCGGCGGTGCCCATCTGCCTCTTGTTCGTGAGGCTGAGCGGGTTGGTCAGCTCCCACTGCCAGGGCTGATTGCCGAGCGACGGCACCCACCAATCCGTGCTGGAAGTCGAAGGCGACGTCGAAGAGCGAGTGGCGGCCCGAGCCGCACTCCCACCGATACCCGATGCACCGATGATGCCGGACAGCACCAGCACGACGGTCGCCAGGACGACGTTGCGGCGCACACCCCTCGGGACCCGGATCTCCATCAGCCCTACCTGCATTCCCTACCGCGTGCACCCGCCGGTTTCGTGCCAACGGTAGCCAGTACGCCGGACCGCTGCCCGGAAGGGCAAGGGCTCAGCGTGGAGGACGAGGATCCGGTCAGTCCCGGCGTGCCGGTCCGGGCCGTGGGGCCGGACCGTGCCTACAGCGCCAGCTCGGCGATGGTCCGGAGGGTGGCGACGTCGCCCGACACCAGGAGCGTGGTGGCGATGGACTCGCGCCAGCGCTCGATGTCGTCGCGGATCTTCTCCTTCGGACCGATCAACGCGGTGTCCTCGACCAGCTTGGTCGGGACGGCGGCGGCCGCCTCGTCCTTGCGGCCCTCGAGGTAGAGCTCCTGGATCTTCGTGGCCTCGGCCTCGTAGCCCATGCGCGAGAACACGTCGAAGTGGAAGTTCATCGACTTGGCGCCCATGCCGCCGATGTAGAGGGCCAGCATCGGCCGCATGAAGTCGGCGGCCGTTTCGACGTCGTCGGCCATGATCGTGGCCGCGAACGCCAGCACCTCGAAGTCGTCGGCGGTGTGGCGGGCACCCTCACGGGCGAAGCCCTCGTCGAGGTAGGGCTGGTAGGCGTCGACCGCTCCGGGGGAGAAGAAGATCGGGAACCATCCGTCGGCTATTTCGGCGGCGAGAGCGATGTTCTTCGGTCCCTCGGCGCCCATGATGATCGGGATCTCCTTGCGGAGGGGATGAGTGATGGACTTGAGGGGCTTGCCGAGCCCGGTGCCGCCCGGGTAGGGGAGCGGGTAGTGGGGGCCGTCGTTGCTGACGACGTCCTCGCGGGCCACCACCTGGCGCACGATGTCGAGGTACTCGCGGGTGCGGGCCAACGGCTTCTCGAACGACTGGCCGTACCAGCCCTCGACGACCTGCGGTCCGGAGACGCCGAGCCCGAGGACGAAACGACCACCCGACAGGTGATCCATGGTGATGGCGGCCATGCCCATGGCCGTCGGCGTCCGGGCCGACAGTTGGCACAGGGCGGTGCCGAGGCGGACCCGCTCGGTCTGCGAGCCCCACCAGGCGAGCGGTGTCAATGCGTCCGAGCCGTAGGCCTCGGCGGTCCAGATCGAGTCGTAGCCCAGGCGCTCGGCCTCGGCGACCAGCTCCACGGCGTTGGGCGGCGGGCCCGATCCCCAGTACCCCAGCTGCAGTCCGACCTTGAGATCCTTCATGGGTTTCCTCCCCCGGGACGCGATGCGAAGACCCTAGCAATCCCGCCCTCGACCTCAAGCGGGACGAATGGCGTAGTCCCGCGAGCACGCTGACGAGGTGCTCCGCGATTCTCACCTGACCCACAGGGCGGGCGCAGTCGGCACCCACCCCCGGGTCCCAGAGTGGATTCATTCCAGGAACCCCCCTGGTGCAGTGAATGAAGGAGCAGTCCATGATCCGCAACCCCAAGAAGCTCCGGAGGGTGATGGTCTCCAGCGCCCTGCTGGCCGGCGTCACCCTCGGAGGTGCCGGCATCGCCTCAGCGGCAACGTCGACCACCACCACGACCCCGAGCTCGTCCAGTTCGACGTCGAACTCCGGCACCTCCGGCGCACCGACCGGCACGCCGCCCGCCGGCACTCCGGACCCGGCGACGATGACCCACGGGCCGGGCGAGACCCTGCTGACCGGCACCGAACTCGCCCAGGCCACGGCCGCGGCAGAGGCCGCCGAGCCGGGTGCCACCGTGGTCCGTGCGGAGACCGACTCGTCGGGTGATGCCACCTTCGAGGTGCACATGAAGAAGACGGACGGCACCTACGTGACGGTCGAGCTCGACTCCAGCTTCAAGGTGACGGGCACCGAGACGGGCTTCGGCCCCGGCCCGGCCGGCAGCAACGCTCCCACCGGTACCCCGCCGTCCGGCGCCAAGCCGTCCGGTACCCCACCGTCGGCCCCGACGTCGGCCCCGACCTCGTCGGCGGCTGCCTGAGGCGGCGCACCGGGTCCACCCCCCCGAGTGCTGCACGCCACGTCCGACTCTGTGACCGTCCTCCCCCCGGCGGTCACAGGGTCGGGCCGCGCCACGACGAGGCCCGAAGGCACTCACGCAACCGCTCGACCACCCGCCCCTGACCACCCGACCACCAGCCCCCGACCGCCCGCCGCTACATCTTCGCGACGTACTCCTCGGCGTACTTCTCGACCTCGGCCAGTCGCAGCGAGAGCATCCGCTCGGGGCTGTCGGACTCCGACACGTCGGCCAGCATCCATGGAGCGCAGAGCAGGTCGGTCACCCCGGCATCCTCGAGGCGCTTGTAGAGGTCGAGATCCGGGAACGCCTTCACGGCCAGGTACATGGCGAAGTCGTCGCCGTCACGGCCGGCTTCGTGGAGGGCGTTCTGGACCATCTTCACCTGTTCGAACGCCTCGTCGGGGAAGGCGGCGCCGGTGTTGATCCATCCGTCGCAAAGCGTGGACGCACGCCGCAGCGCGGGCGCCGAGTCACCACCCCCGAGGATGGGGACCGGCTGACTGGGTGCGGGGTTCATCTGGCACTCGGGCACGTCGTAGTGGCTGCCGTGGTACTCGACCCAGCCACCCTGCCACAGTGCACGCAGGGCGGGGATCATGTCGTCGAGGCGCTTGCCGCGATTGTGGAAGTCCTGACCGGTCTGGGTGTACTCCTCCTTGCACCATCCGACCCCGACTCCGAGGCGCACCCGGTTGTCGGACAGCACGGCCGCGGTGCCCACCGACTTGGCCACGGTGATGAGGTCCCGCACGGGGGCGATGTAGATGCCGGTGGTGAAGGTGACGGTGGTGGTGAGGGCCGCAAGCGACGACACCAGGCACATCGGGTCGGGCCATTCGGTCTCCTTCTCCCAGAAGGGGGCGCCGTCAGGTGCGGTCGAGTAGGTGTACTTCGACTCGAGCACCCGCGGGTTGAAGAGGTGGTCCGAGAGGTAGACGCCGTCGTAGCCCATGTGGTCAGACGCCAGAGTCAGCGCCCGGACGGTCTCGAGGGGCAGGAACTGGATGGCTTGATGGAAGCGCATGGGCCTCGGCTTTCGCAGTGGTCTGTGGCGGTGGTGGGGGAGCCCGGAGGCCCTGGTGGCAGGTGTGGTCGGTGCCGGATGTCTGCGGTCGTGTCGGCCCTGTGGTCAGGTCGACCCGGCGGACGGCCTAGGCGCCGACCGGTGCGGACGTGGCGAACGCCACCGGGATGTGCTTGACGCCGTTGATGAAATTGGAGCGGAGGCGCTGGACGTCGCCGTCGAGGTGGATGTCGGGCATCCGGTCGAGCAACCGGTCGAACATCACGCGGATCTCCATGCGGGCCAGGTTGGCGCCCAGGCAGAAGTGGGGGCCACCGGCGCCGAAGGCCATGTGGTTGTTCGTCGTGCGTCCGATGTCGAAGGTGTCGGGGTCGGCGAAGACCGTCTCGTCCCGATTGGCCGAGATGTGCCAGAACACGACCTTGTCACCCTCGGCGATCTTCTGGTCGCCGATCACCACGTCGGACGCGGCCTGACGGCGGAAGTGCATGACCGGCGTCACGTAGCGGAGCATTTCCTCGACGGCCGACGGGAGCAGTGACCGGTCGGCCCGCAGCCGCTCCCACTGGTCCGGATTGTCGAAGAAGGCGACCATGGCCCCAGAGATCAGGTTCCTGGTCGTCTCGTTGCCGGCCACCGACAGGAGTAGGAAGAAGAGGTCCAGCTCCAGCTGGCTGAGGCTGTCACCGTCGAGCTCGGCATGGGTCAGGACGCTGAACAGGTCGGTGTGCGGGTCGAGGCGCTTCTGCTCGCACAGCTGGTCGGCGTAGGCGTAGAGCTCCATGGCGGCCTGGCCGGCGACTTCGGCCGACACCTGGTACTCGGGGTCGTCGGCACCGATCATCCGGTTGGACCAGTCGAAGACGAGGTGCCGGTCCTCCTTGGGGATGCCCATCAGCTCGGCGATGACCTGCAGCGGTAGCTCGGCGCTGATCTGCTCGACGAAGTCCGCGGACCCCGCTTCGCACACGGCGTCCAGGATCGATTCCGTCGAGGAGACGACGCTCGCCTCCAGGTCGCGGACCATCCGGGGGGTGAACCCCTTGTTGACCAGGCGCCGGTACCGGGTGTGGAGCGGTGGGTCCATGTTGAGCATCATCATCCGCTGCTGCTCGAGCATCTCCTCCTCCATGTCGTGGAAGAGTGTCCCCTTCCGTGACGAGGAGAAGTGCTCGTAGTCGCGGTTCACACCGACGCAGTCGTCGTAGCGGGTGACGGCCCAGAACCCGCCGGTAAAGCCGTTCGGGTCCGGGTGCCAGTAGACGGGCGCTTCGCGGCGGAGCTGGGCGAACCAGTCATAGGGCACCCCGGCAACGAAGCTTCCCGGGTCGCAGAGGTCGATGTCGGCCAGATCCATGTGATTCCCCCTGATGGAACGCCCGTCCGGCCGGCGCGCGACCCATCGACCGAGGCCGGGGGCCGTACCTGGGCGGCAGTGACGTTTCTAGAACGTGTATCAGTTATCATAGGCCAGCTGCACCCGGGCCTCCAGCGGTACGGAGCCCGGTGGCACGCCGAACGACGGCTCACCCGAGCCGGATGCGGGGGACCGACGGGGGTGGAGGAGCCCACGCCGACGACTTCCGCAGCCAGGTCACGGGTGTGCCCGACCCCGGCGGCGCCGACACCGATGTCGACCGACTCCCTCCGCACGCACGTGGCCGTGGCGGCGAGTCGCAGAGTGGAGGGAACCCCGCATGCACCTCGAGGAGACGCCGGAACAGCTGGCACTGCGCGCCGAGCTACGTGCCTACTTCGCGCAGCTGCTCACCCCGGAGGTGCGGCACGAGCTCGACACCGAGAGCGAGGGCGGTGCGACGTTCCGACGCATCGTGCGCCAGATGGGCTCGGACGGCTGGCTGGGCATCGGCTGGCCCGTCGAGTTCGGCGGCCAGGGTCGTCCGCCGACCGACCAGTTCATCTTCTTCACCGAGGTCCAGAGGGCACGGGCCCCGTTCCCGTTCGTCACCCTGTCGACCGTCGGTCCCATGATCATCAACCACGGCACGGAGCAGCAGAAGAAGTTCTTCCTGTCGGGCATCCTGGCCGGCGAGATCAACTGCGCCATCGGCTACACCGAGCCCGAAGCGGGCACCGACCTGGCGTCGTTGCGGACCCGGGCCGTGCTCGACGGCGACGAGTGGATCATCAACGGCAACAAGATCTTCACCAGCGGCGCCGACCAGGCCGACTACATCTGGCTGGCCTGCCGCACCGACGTCGACGCCCCCAAGCACAAGGGGATCTCGATCATCATGGTGCCGACCGCCACGCCCGGCTTCTCGTGCACGCCGATCGTGACCGTCGGCGGCGTCGCCACGACGGCCTCCTACTACGACGACGTGCACGTCCCGAAGGACGCACTCATCGGCGACCTGCACGGCGGCTGGCGTCTCATCACCGGGCAGCTCAACCACGAGCGTGTCGGGCTGGCAGCGGTCAGCGCCCTCGCCTTCCGCCTGTGGGACGAGGTCGCCGCATGGGTGGCCGGGCGCGGGTTGAGCGACGTCGGCTGGATCCAGCAGGACCTGGCCCTCACCTACGCGCTGCTCGATGCCCAGAAGCTGCTGACGTGGCGGATGACCGCCGCGGTGGCGGGTGACACGCTCGGTCCGGCCGACTCGTCATCGGTCAAGGTCTTCGGCACCGAGTCGACGGTCGAGATCTACCACAAGCTCCTCGGGATCGTGGGGTCCGCCGGCTACCTCAGCCCGGGCTCGCCGGGTGCGGTCCTCCACGGCGACCTCGAGCGTGCCGGTCGACAGGCCCAGATCAACACCTTCGGCGGTGGCGTCAACGAGATCCAGCGCGAGATCCTGGCCACGGCCGGGCTCGGCATGAAGCGGAGCGCCCGATGACCGAGGCCCCCACCCTCGACGACAAACTGCAGGCCTTCGTCGGCCAGTCCTCGGGACCGCCCACCAAGGGCCACCACCCGGTCAACGAGCCGATGATCCACCACTGGGTCGAGGCCATGGGTGACCACAACCCGGTGTACGTGGACGACGAGGCGGCCCGTGCCGCAGGCTTTCCGGGCATCATCGCCCCACCCACGATGTTGCAGGCGTGGATCATGCGCGGCCTCCGGGCCAGCCTGCAGGCCGACGCCGACCGCGAGGCCGGCACGCTCACGGCCGAGGAGCCCAGCGACCAGGTCATGGAACTCCTCAACGAGGCCGGCTTCACCTCGGTGGTGGCCACCAACTGTGACCAGCACTACGAGCGGCCGCTGGTGCCGGGCGACCACCTCGTGGTCACGTCGGTCATCGACTCGATCTCGGGGGAGAAGCAGACCGGGCTCGGTCTCGGGCACTTCATCACGAACCGGCTCGAGTACCGGGACCAGCGAGGCGACCTCGTCGCCACCATGAAGTTCCGCATCCTCAAGTTCAAGCCGGGAACCGGTGCGAAGAAGCCCGAGCCCGAGGCGGCGGCCCGCCCGCTGCGCCCCCGCCCCGCGCTCACGCAGGACAACTCGTTCTTCTTCGAAGGGGCCAAACAGCACAAGCTGCTGATCCAGCGCTGCACCGCCTGCGGCACCCTGCGCCACCCGCCCCGACCGTCCTGCGCCAACTGCCGGTCCTTCGACTGGGAACCGCTCGAGGCCTCGGGCCGGGGGACCATCTACAGCTTCGTGGTCAACCACTACCCGCAGGTGCCGGCCTTCGACTATCCGCTGGTGGTCGCCCTGGTCGAGCTGGAGGAGGGCACCCGCCTGATCGCCAACGTCTCGGGCATCACGCCGGAGACGGCGGCCATCGGCACGGCCGTCGAGGTCGGCTTCGAGGACTTCGACGACGAACTGTCCCTCCCCGTGTTCCACCCCGCAGACGAGACGAGGACGAACTGATGGACTTCACCTTCAACGACGAGCAGACCGCCGTGTCCGAGGCCGTGTCTGCGATCTTTGCCGGCAGGGTCGACCCTGACCGGGTCCAGGAGGTCGAGGCCACCGAGGACCGCGTCGACCGGGAGCTCTGGGCGGAGCTCGCCCGGGCCGACCTGCTCGGCCTCGCCGTGCCTGTGGCCCACGGCGGCGGTGGTTACGGGATGGTCGAGCTGTGCCTGTTGCTCGAGGCCCAGGGCGGGGTCGTGGCGCCGGTGCCGCTGTGGGCCACCCTGGTCCTCGGCGCACTGCCCGTTGGCGAGTTCGGCTCGGAGGCCCTGCAGGCCGCGCTGCTGCCGGGCGTCGTGGCGGGCGACGTCATCCTGACCGCGGCGCTCGCCGACGTGGCCGACGACATCGCGGTCGGGGGCGACGGCCGCCCGGCTGTGAGCGGCACGGTCGGCGCCGACGGGAGCCTGACGCTGTCGGGCACCGCCTTCGCCGTCCCGTACGCCCATGTGGCCACCCGCGTGCTGGTGCCGGTGGCCGTCGACGGTGGCGTCGTCGTGGTGGTGGTCGACCCGACAGCCTCAGGCGTCACCCTGGAGCGGGCGGTGACCACCAATCGGGAGGTCCATCCCCACGTCCACCTCGATGGGGTGACCGTGGGCGCCGACGACCAGCTGGCCGGTGGCGACCCGACGCGGGGTGCGGGCGTGCTGGCCTGGACGCTCGAGCGCGCCTGGACCGGCCTGTGCGCGCTCCAGGTCGGCGTGACCGAGTCGGCGGTGGCCCAGACCGCCGAGTACCTCAACACCCGGCTCCAGTTCGGTGTGCCCCTGGCCACCTTCCAGGCCACCAAGATGCGCGCCGCCGACGCCGCCATCGACACCGAGGCGGTGCGGGTGACCGCGTGGCAGGCGGCCTGGCGCCTGGACAACGGACTCGACGCGGCCCGGGCCGTCAACGTGGCCGCGTGGTTCGCGGCGGAGTCCGGCCAGCGCGTGGTGTTCGCCACCCAGCACCTCCACGGGGGCATGGGCGCCGACATCTCCTATCCGATCCACCGCTACTTCCTGTGGGGCAAGCAGATCGAGCTCCTGCTCGGGTCGCCGAGCGCCCAGCTGGCCCGCCTCGGCCGACAGGTGACCGCGGACCTGACCGGCGAGGCGGTGCCGGCATGAGTAAGGCGATCATCGAGCACGACTTCCGACCGACCACCCGGACCCTGGGCGAGGTGACGGTGGGCGACGCCCTGCCCGAGCTGGCCGTCCCCCTGACCCGGACGCTGATCGTGTCCACCGCACTGGCGAGTCGGGACTACCAGGACGTCCACCACGACCCCCAGCTGGCGGTGGAGCGCGGCTCCAAGGACATCTTCATGAACATCCTCTCCACCAACGGACTGGTCGGGCGGTACGTCACCGACTGGGCCGGACCCGGAGCCGTGCTCACCGACGTGAACATCAGACTCGGTGCGCCCAATTACCCCGACGACACGATGGTGCTCACTGGCTCGGTGACTGCCAAGGACGAGACGCCCGACGACCAGGGCCGAGGCGCGGTGGAGGTGACCCTCCGGGGCGCCAACGGTCTGGGCGACCACGTGACCGGCACCGTCCGGCTCCTGCTCCCCACCGGAGGTACGAAATGAGCGGCACCGACCATTCGTTCGTCGGCAGGACGGCCATCGCCGGGATCGGCGCGACCGAGTTCTCGAAGGAGTCCGGTCGCAGCGAGATCCGCCTGGCCGTCGAGGCGGTGGATCTCGCCCTGCGCGACGCCGGCATCGAGCCGTCCGAGGTCGACGGCCTCGTCACCTTCAGCTCCGACACCAACCCGGAGATCGAGATCGCCCGCAGCCTCGGCATCGGTGAGCTCACGTTCTTCAGCCGAATCCACTACGGCGGCGGCGCCGGTTGCGGCACCATCCAGCAGGCAGCCATGGCCATCGAGGCCGGGGTGGCGGACGTGGTCGTCTGCTACCGGGCCTTCAACGAGCGCTCGGGCAACCGCTTCGGCGCCGGGGTCCAGGGCCGGCTCCCCGTGCCGAACGCCGAGACGGCACACTTCGCCTGGTACGCCCCGCAGGGACTGCTGACCCCGGCGCAGTGGGTGGCCATGGCGGCCCAGCGCTACCTGTACGCCACGGGCGCCACCAGCGAGGACCTGGGCCGGGTGGCCGTCGCCGACCGGAAGCACGCCGCCACGAACCCGAAGGCGTGGTTCTACGAGAAGCCGATCACCCTGGAGGACCACCAGAACTCGCGGTGGATCGTCGAGCCGCTCCACCTGCTCGACTGCTGTCAGGAGACCGACGGCGGCCAGGCCCTCGTGGTGACCTCGCTCGAGCGTGCACGCGACCTGCCGAGCACGCCGGTCGTGATCCGGGCGGCGGCACAGGGTGCCGGGCCCGGCCAGGAGATGATGACCTCGTACTACTACGACGACCTCACCGTCCTCGGCGAGATGGACGTGGTAGCCCGTCAGCTATGGGCGACCTCGGGCCTGTCGACCGAGGACATCCAGACGGCCGTCATCTACGACCACTTCACCCCGTACGTGCTCTACCAGCTGGAGGAGCTCGGCTTCTGCGCCAAGGGTGAGGCCAAGGACTTCATCCGCGACGGCAACATCGAGCTCGGCGGCGGGCTGCCGATCAACACCCACGGCGGACAGCTCGGCGAGGCCTACCTGCACGGGATGAACGGGATCGCCGAAGGTGTCCGCCAGGTGCGGGGCGACTCCTACAACCAGGTGCCGAACGTCGAGCACGCGCTCGTCACCTCCGGCACCGGGGTGCCGACGAGCGGGCTCATCCTGGGGGTCGACCGCTAGGAGCGTGGGTCAGTATCCGC
>PLRX01000097.1 GCA_003164095.1 Acidimicrobiaceae bacterium
CGGTTCGAGTCCGGTAGCGCCCACCGGACGGGACGGTGCGCGCACCGCATCGTCCTCAGGGTGATCCCTGCCCGATGGAACACGGAAGATCGGGTGGATGGCCTCTCGGCTGTCCACCCGGATTTCGTGGATCAGGGCCTGGAGTAGGCCTTTGACGGATGCTGCTGATCCCTCCGCCACCGCCTCGGTCACTCGTTCACGGAGTACGGACAGTTCCTTCGGCGTGGGTGCGGTGAGATCGGTCTGGTCCATCTCGTCAGCCAGCTCTTGACGCCGGGCACGCAATGCCGTTGCCCGGCTGCCAAGTTCCTTGACACGGGTCCGGCAGACGGTCATGGGCATGGCCCCGGTCTCGAAGGCCCGGAGATAGCGGTCGATGCCGGACTCGACCTTGGCCAGCTCGGCGTCGAGCGCGGCCAACTCTCCTTCGTGGCGCGATTGTCCGAGAAGCGCTCGCCCTCGAGCTTCGGCCACGGCGTTGGCGAACAGGTCCGTGTCGTCGTAAGCGGCGAGGAGCGAGTGAATCACAGCGTCATCGAGGGGTTCGGCCGGGAGACGGTCGGCAGAACAGGACTTCGATCCATAGCGCTGGCGACCGCCACAGGTGTAGCAGCGGTAGGTAGAACTTCGTCCGGTGGCTCTCGTCCCGGTGAAGCGACTCCCGCACCCTCCACACACCGCGAACCCGGTCAACAGGAAGTCCGAACTGTTGGAGGCCCGCTTGGAGACGTCCCCGCCCCGTTCGGTGAGCATGGCCTGGACGGCATCGAACAAGCTCTTCTCCACCAGCGGGGGATGGTCGGCGTCGCTCCAGGTGCCGCGAAAATGGACCTGTCCGAGGCAGGTGCGGTTGCGCGGCACCGTGAGAATCGACTTGAACTGCCACGGCCTGCCCGCCCGGGTGGACAGTCCCGCCGCACTCAGCTGATTCGCGATGGCATGGGAGCTGAGGCACTTGTTGGCATAGTGGTCGAAGATGGCCGGCACGAGCGGGGCCTCGACCTCGTCAACAACGAGGCGACCTTCGCCCTTGACCGCCCGGTAACCGAAGGGCTGGGTCCCTCCGCACCATCCCCCTTTGGAGGACTTCCTCTCCATGCCGGCGATCAACCGGTCGATGATGGTGGCCCGCTCGAACTGGGCGAACATCCCGAGCATCTGACTATCATCCGCCCGGCGGCAGAGATGGTGTCGAACGGCTCGGTGGCCGACCGGAACCCGACCCCGGCAGAGTCCAGAGTCTCCAACACTTCGGCGAGACCCCGGACCGACCGGGACAGGCGGTCCACCCGGTAGACGAGGAGGAGATTGAACCGCCCGGCCTTGGCGGCACGGAGGGCATTGGTGGGTACTGGACGTTCCAGCCTGGCGCCGGACATCTGGTCGGTGAAGGTTCCGACCATCTCCCAGTCCTCTTGGCTCGCCACCCTGGTGCCCAGCGGAGTCTCTGCCCGAGTCTCGACTTCCGTTACTGGGGCTTCTACACCGACGCACAGGGAACCCCAGTCGACCTGGACGCCACCATGCGGGCACACGCCCACGTCGAGCGCCACATCCAGCGGCTGAAGGACTCGGGGCTCTGTCGGCTGCCATTCACCAACTTCGAGGCCAATGCCGCCTGGATGGTGGTGGCCATGAGTGCCGACCTGGTGCGCTGGTTCCAGCTGCTCTGCTTCGACGGACCCTGGATCGATGCTCGACCCCAGGCCATGCGCTGGGGCATCTTCCACGCCCCGGGACGCCTCATCCGCAGGTCACGTCAACGTGTCGTGAGGATCATCGACGGCTGGCCCGGCACCGTTGCGCCGCTCGATGTCTACAAACGCATCGCCCTCATCACCTGACCGCCATCAACCCTTGCAAGACGGCACCAGGTTGGCGACGCGCCCCACGAGTGACTCTCCTGGTCACTTCCGACCACCGAAATTGACCGCAATGCCGGTGGATCGATCGCCGAGCTGGCCCTATCGCTCGATGGCCCGGTCAGGCCGCCCGATTGGTTATCTCACGTAAAACCTCTGGATTCTCGTGAACGATCAGGGTTGGCCGGCGAGTTGAGGATCAGTTCCCTCTGAATGTGGACCCACGATTCGGCCTGCAGATGGACCGAACCTGCCCGAGCGTCAGCCAACGGTGCCGTTCGGCACTTGGCCACGGCGTCGAGATGTGGGACAACAGCAAGATGACAGATAGTCCACCTCGAATGGCGGCCGATGAGGAGCGCGGCGGTGAGCAAGACGCGGTGACACATCCGGTCGGCCTATTGCGGCCACTGGCCCGCCGGCTCGAGCAGGAGCACGCACGGGGGTCCCAGGACCGGGAGCCTGAGTACATCGAGCGGCAGATCGCGAAGATCCGGGCATTCACGGCCTACTTCTCTCCCACCGTGCGCGGTCTCGAGTACCTGCCGTCCGAAGGCCCTGCTCTGGTCATCGGCAACCACAACGCCGCGTTCTACATGCCGGACACCTGGGTGACGGCGCTGGCCATCGTCGACCGTCGGGGCACGGCCCACCCGGCCTACACACTGACCTACGACCTGCTGTTCGCCCTCCCCCTGGTCGGGACCTTCCTGCGCCGGATTGGTGCCATCCCCGCTGCCAGCGATGATGCCGCCGACGCCCTCGCCGAGGGAGCTCTGGTGCTCGACTACCCGGGCGGCGACTGGGAGGCATGCCGACCGTGGTGGGAGCGCAACCACATCGACTTCGGGGGCCGCTCCGGGTTTGCCCGCCTCGCACTGCGGACCGGCGTACCCATCGTCCCCGTTGTCGCCCATGGGAGCCATGACTCGGTGGTCGTCTTGGCGCGCGGCGAGCGGATCGCCCGGTGGCTCGGGCTCCCCGGCATGCAGATCAAGGTCTTCCCTATCCTGCTCGGGCCCCTTGGGATCACCACTGCAGTCCTCCCGCCCCCGCCGCTCCCGTCCTCGATAACGGTCGAATTCCTGCCGTCGATCACGTGGCCCGACCTCGGGCCCGAAGCGGCTGACGACCCGGACGCCGTGGCACGCTGCGCCGATCAGGTCATCGAGGCAATGCAGGAGGCGCTGGACCGCCTCCGGGTGGAACGGGCACACCCCGTGCTCCGCGGGTACGCCAACCTTGCGACGCGACTGGTGCATCGCTGACCATCCGGAGCGAGGAAGCGGCGCTGGCAGTCGATGAGAGCCGCATCGGTCGGAGCCTGCCATTGAGGCGACCGTGGTCAGCCTCGACAGCACTGTTGCATCGAGTAGCTCCACCTAACGTGAAGCATCAGATGGGCCGGGTCTATCGCTCCATCGAGGTCTGGGCCGAGCATTGGAATGACGACCCCAAGCCCTTCGTCTGGCACAAGCAGGCCGAGGAGATCATCGCCGAGGTCAAGCGAGGACGATCAGCCCTCGGCCAAGTCATTTCCGCGACGGACCACTACGTCTCATGACCCATCAATGCAACTGCGCCTCGGGGACTCTTCTTGCGGTTGCGGTCTACGCCGGGTCGTCACTGGTCGGCGGGTACGCCGCTTGCGACGGCCCGCCCCAGCTCGTCGAGCGCACCGTGCAGGTGCCCGACGAGGGCCCACGGATCCGGCAAGCTCGACGGGCAGCCGATGAGTGACACGCCGAGGTCGTCCCCGTAGCTCCAGGCCGTGATGTTGCAGCCGATGCCCTCCAGGATGGGGCCCACCGAGTAGAGAGCCTCGAGTACGACCGGCCCGATGCGGATCCGCTCGCGTGGCCCGGCCACGTTGGAGAGGATGACATTGAGCGGCGGGTGGAGCACGTTGGCGGCATGGGACCGGCTCCACAGCCGCACGGTCGGCTGGTAGAGCTGCGGCGGCACCACGTCGGCCCGCTGCTCGAGCAGGTCGTGGCCGAGAAGGCTCCGGACCTCCTTCGAGGCCCGTACGCCGTCGTGGATTCGCGCCAGCCGCCCCCCCGGGTCGGCGATGTCGGTGCCGATGGACACGTAGATGTTGTCGACCCGGTTTCCCGAGAGGCGTGCGGCGTCCGTGTCGGTAGACACCGGCACGCTGGCCACCAGGGGACGCTCCGGCAGTTCGCCCCGACCGGCCAGATAGGTGCGCAGCCCGCCGGCGCACACTGTCAGGTAGACGTCGTTGAGGGTGGTGCCTGTCGCCCGGCCGATGTCCCGCATGACCTGGAGCGGCAGCCGGGTCATGGCGAAGGTGCGGGCCGGGTCGAGGGACACGTTGAATGACGTCTTGGGGATGTGGTGGAGGGGGATCGGTGGCATGGGCTCGAAGGAGTGACGCTTGCGCTCCGAGGCTCGGGCGCTCGACACCGATGCCCGAACCAGGTGGGGGAGTCCCCGGGCCCGGGTGACGTGCTCGGCGAGGGCGCGGGTCACGAGCCTGGTTCGGGTGGGCAGCGGCTCGGCGGCCCATGGATCGGCGGGTGGGGCCGGGTGCGGGGCGACGGTGGCCGCCTCGACGGCGTTCTTGAGCAGCGCCACCGCCGCCGAGCCGTCCGCCACGGCATGGTGGAGCTTCACCACCACGGCGATGCGGTCGCCGGCGACACCCTCGACCACCCGGAGGGCCCAGAGGGGGCGGTCCCGGGGAAGCGCGGTCCCGGCGAAGGCGCCGATGGCGCCGGCCAGTGCCCGGTCGTCGCCGGGCGAGTCGAGCACGACCCGACTCACGTGGCGGGCCAGATCGAAGCCGGGGTCCTCCACCCACACCGGGTGGCCCAGGCCGAGGGGGACGGGCACCACCCGACGGCGGAACGGCGGCAGTCGCACGAGCAGCTGGCCCAGCACCTCGGTCATGGCGGCGAACGAATAGCCGCCCTCCAGATCGGACAGGTCCGACACGGCGACCTTGATGGTGTGCATGTGGGCCGTCGGTGTCTCCGAGTAGAGGAACTTGGCATCCAGCCCGGACAGGGTCTCCATGGTCAGCGGGCCTCGGTGGCCGGGGGGATGCCCACGGTCAGACGGCCTCGGCGAGCGGGGGCTCGGCACCACCGGCCTCGGCCAGGGAGGCCATCACGAATTCGGTGACCTGGCGTGACAAGAGGTAACCGACGTGGTTGCCCGCATACCACGAAACCTCGGGGCCACCCCAGTGCTCGGCCAGTCGGCGGGCCTGGTCGGGTGTGGCCAGTCGGTCGCCGTAGCCGGCGAAGATGTAGCGGCGGTCGGGTGGCACCAGCGGTTCAAAGCAGAGGGGTGACACCACCCGGTAGACATTTTCGGCGGTGCCCCCCATGATCCGGTGCTCGATCGCCCGAACCCGGATGTGTCGCGGGCTGTGCTGGTGGAACAGCCCTGGGAAGTCGGCCACGGGGATGCCCGCCACCACCCCGTCCAACCCGGGTTCGATGCCGGCAAGCAGCGCCACCGTGTAGCCGCCCAGCGACACGCCGAACAGGCTGATCGAGGTCGCGCCCTGGGACCTGATCCAGCCAATGAGGCGGCGGAGATCCCACACGGCCTGCGTCAGGCCGTGCACCGCGTTCATGAGCTCGAAGGAGAGGAACGGCTCACCGCTGATGCGGGTGACCCGGCGCGAGCCGTGGAGCGGCAATACCGGCAACGCCACGTTCATGCCGAGGTCGTGGTGGATGCGACCGGCGTGCAGGCCGGGGAAGTCCATGAATGGGAACCCCATGCAGAACCCGTGCACCGCGATCACCCATGGCCGGGCCGGGTCAGTGTGACGGAGCACGGCCGCCGTGGCCGCAGCGTTGGCGCCGAACCCCATCCACCGCTCCGATCCGGGCTCACCGTCACGGGGGGCGAACCCGCTCTCCCACGTCACCCGGTCGTAGGTCTGGCCGAGCGCCCACCCCCGGCTCGTGGCGAGGTCGCCGTCCGACAGAGGCGGTGGGGTGCGGTGGTAGGTGGCAGGGTCGTCCACCCATCCCTCGGCTGTGAACATCGCCTCGGCGTCGGCCAACTCGCCGGCCACCCGCCCGTAGTCGCCCGGCAGCGGGAACCGGTTGGGCGCCATGGCCACGGCCAGCAGCGCCTCGTCTATTGCCACCTGTGCGGCCAACCCGAGGGTCAGGTGAGGGGCCGGAAGCGACTCGGACCCCTTGTCCCGCCACAGGGTGCTACCCACGAAGTGGAGCGTGCGGGGCACCACCCGGGTGACCCGCACCAGCGCCCGGCGGTTTAGGAAGGTGGAAACGGCAGCGGCGGGGGCGAGCACCTGCTCGACCACGGACGGACCTCCCGTCCCGGGGCCGGTCGCACCGGCCGTGGCGTCGGCGCCCACGTCCGGTGCGGTTTCGCCCATGGCACTCCTCCCCCGGCGTCCGCGGCCCGCCGACGGTGTCACCGGGTCCACTACCTGGAATACTAAGACGGGCGTTCCGACTGGTAAGGGCCGGAAGTCCCTTTGCAGAACGGGGGAGGGACGCCGATGGAACTGAACCTTGCCGACCTCTTCGAGGTGGTCTCGGACGAAGTGCCCGACGCCCTGGCCATGGTCTCGGACAGCCGTCGGCTGACCTACGGCGGGCTCGACCGGCGGGCCGACCGCCTGGCCCATCACCTGCTGGCCGCGGGGGTCGGACCCGACGACCGTGTCGGGGTGCAGTTGGCCAACGGCACCGAGTACATCGAGACGATGCTCGCCTGCTTCAAGATTCGCGCCGTCCCGGTCAACGTCAACTATCGCTACGTGACCCGGGAGCTCGAGTACCTCTACGCCAATGCCGGACTCGTGGGCCTCGTGTTCCACCGCCGGTTCGGACCGGCCGTCATCGGGGCGCTGGGTACCCTGACCGACCGGCGGGCCATCCTCGAGGTGGCCGACGGCGCGCCGGCGGTCGACGTCGGCGTCGAGTACGAGGATGCGCTGGCTGCGTCCCCCGAGGGCCGGGACTTCCCTGCACGTTCGGCGGGCGACAGCTACTGCGTCTACACCGGCGGGACGACTGGCATGCCCAAGGGCGTGCTGTGGCGCCACGACGACATCTTCTTCGCCGCCATGGGCGGGGGCGACCCATTCGCGGCGGGCAACCACATCGCCCGTCCCGAGGAGCTAGCCGACCGGGTGTTGCGCCCCGGGATCACGGCGCTGGCCGTTCCCCCGTTCATGCACGCGGCCGGCCACTGGCTCGCCTTCTCCACGCTGTTCGGCGGCGGCACGGTCGTGACGACCCCGGGCGGCATCTTCGAGCCCGTGGAGGTCTGGCGGCTGGTGGAGGCGGAGCGGGCCAACGCCGTGGTGGTGGTGGGTGACGCCATGGCCCGCCCACTGCTCGACGTCCTAGCCGCCGACCCCGACCGCTTCGACCTGTCCTCGCTGATGGCGGTGGGCTCGGGCGGCGCCGTCCTGTCGCCCTCGACCAAGTCCCAGCTGGCCGAGCTGCTGCCCGGCCGGATCGTGGCCGACCGGTTCGGCTCGTCGGAGACCGGCCAGGTCGGCGGCGAAGCCCCGGCTGATGACCCGTTCGGGCCGCCACGCCTGCGGGTCGACGAGCGCACGACCGTGCTCGACGACGACCTCCGGCCCGTCGCGCCGGGGTCGGACGTCATCGGCCACCTCGCCCGTGGCGGCCGGGTGCCACTCGGCTACCTGGGTGACCCCGACGCGTCGGCGACCACATTCGTCGTGCGGGACGGGACCCGGTGGGCGCTCCCCGGCGACCAGGCGTCGGTGGCGGCGGACGGGACCATCACCGTGCACGGGCGCGGCTCGCTGTGCATCAACACCGGTGGCGAGAAGGTCTTTCCCGACGAGGTCGAGGCGGCACTGAAAGGCCATCCGCACGTGGCCGACGCCCTGGTGGTCGGCCTGGACGATGAGCGGTTCGGCCAGCGGGTGGTCGCCCTCGTCCAGGTCCGTCCCGGCCGGGAGGTCGGGCCTGAGGAGCTGCGGGCCCACGGTCACGAGCTGCTGACCGGCTACAAGGTCCCACGTCAGTTCGTGTTCGTCGACGAGATCGTGCGCTCACCCAGCGGCAAGCCGGACTATCCGCACGCCCGTTCGGTGGCCGAGGCGCATGCCGCCGCGACGGGGGACTGAGCCGGTGCACCGCATGTCCGGCATGGACGCTGCCTTCCTCTATCTCGAGACGCCCGCCATGCACCTTCACGTGGTTGGTGTACTCGTCTTGGACCCCGGCGACTCGCCCGGCGGGTTCACACTCGAGAGGCTGACCCGGGTGCTGTCCGAGCGCATCCACCTCATCCCGCCGCTCCGGCGCCGCCTGCTGCCCGCGCCGGCCGGCATCGACCACCCCCTGTGGATCGAGGATGCGGGGTTCGACCTGTCGGCGCACGTCCGGCGGGCCCCGGTGGCCGGTCCTCTGACCTGGGCCGAGCTCGAGCGGTTCACCGGAGAGGTGGCCGGCCGACCCCTCGACCGGTCCCGGCCACTGTGGGAGATGTGGCTCGTCGACCTGGCGGACGGGGCCGGGGTGGCGCTCGTCACCAAGCTCCACCACTCGATGATGGACGGGGGGGCGGGGGCGGACCTCATGGGGTCGATCTTCGACCTCGGTCCCGACGCCGACGGGGTGGCGCCGCCTGACCGTCCATGGGTACCCGACACCATCCCCTCCACCGGGCGCCAGGTGGTCAGCTCGGTCACCTCGCTGGTGGCCCGCCAGCGGCATGTGCCCGCCGCCGTGGCGCATTCGGTGACCGGGGTGGCCGGTACGGCGCGAACGTGGCTCGGCCAGCTGCGCTCGGGGGACGCGCTGCCCCTGACAGCGCCGTCGACGTGCTTCAACGGATCCCTTACCCCCCGGCGGGCGGTGAGCTTGACCAGGGTGGACCTCGACACCGTGCTGGGTATCCGCCGGACGTTCGGGACCACCGTCAACGACGTGGTACTTGCCGCCTCGGGCACGGCGCTCCGCCGCTACCTGTCGGCCAGGGGCGACCTGCCCAGTCGCGACCTGATGGCGGCGGTGCCGGTGAGTGCCCACCGCGATGGCGCTCGGCGGGACCTGGTCAACCAGGTGTCGAGCATGATGGTGCCGCTGCCGCTCCAGCCCGACGACCCGGGACAGCGACTCGCCGCGGTCCACGCCAACACGATCAGCTCCAAGGCGCTGCACAACGCCTTCGGACCCGACTCGCTCCAGGAACTGACCGGGTTCACCCTGCCCCCGTTCATGACGGCGGCAGCCCGCATGTACTCCGGGCTCGGGCTCGCCCGATTCCACCCCCCGGTGCTGAACCTGGTGATCTCCAACGTGCCCGGCCCGCCCCTCGACCTGTACTGTGCCAGGGCGAAGGTGACCGGAATCTTCCCGATGGGCCCGGTGATGGAGGGTTCCGGGGTGAACATCACCGTGCTGTCCGAGGCCCGGCACCTCAACGTCGGGATCATGGCCTGCCCCGACCTCCTCGACGACGTGGACGAGTTGGGCCGCGGCTTCGTGGCCGCCGTCGACGAGCTGGCGGACCTGGCGTCGAGGCTCTGACGCCGAGCAGTGTGGTGTGAACGTGGAGCGAATCCTGGAGCACAACAGACGGCGGTCTTGCCTTGAGCGCGATCTCGCCTTGGGTACCCCAGGATCGGGAGGAACTCCTTGCACGCTCGTCCCGACTCGAGACCAATCCCGAATCGCCGATCAGTACTTGTCGCGGAAGGGGCGAACCGGGGGGAGGGCGATTCCCAACGCCGTTCAGATGCACCAGCGCGAGCATGCGAGTTGTGCCTGGCCATGGGCACGGTATGTAGACACCGGGCGAAGACGGCAGCACCTCTGAGCTAGAAACACCGGTCGAAGG
>PLRX01000121.1 GCA_003164095.1 Acidimicrobiaceae bacterium
TGGTAGAGCGCTTGACTGGCAGTCAAGAGGTCAGGGGTTCGAATCCCCTTACCTCCACCGAAGAGGAGCAGGTCAGGGCCGGTTTCCTGAAGGCGTGGGAGCCGGCCCTACCCGGCAGAAGTGCTCGACTTCTGCCATTCTTCTGCCGGAGCGCTGCAAAGACGAACAGAGGAAGGCGGTCCACGATGGTCACCGGATGGTTGGGGGAAGATTTCGAAGTGCTGTTTCAGCGCTTGGAAGATGGGGCGTACGTGTACGAGGTCAACTTCAGAGACGCCAGTGGGACTCCCCAGTCCCTTCGAATGGACATCTCGGAGTTCCACGCAAGGTCATGGAGTCCCGACGACAAGATTGACTTCGACCAGATCCCGCGGCAACTGGCAACCACGCTCCTCGAGCACGGTGCCGCAGAGATGCCAACAGACCACTACGTCATCGGGACTCTTGCTCCGAGCACCCTCGACGGCACGCTGCGGGACATCGCAGGGTTTGGCGGCGCGGCGAAGTACGGAAGACGACCTACGTAGCCGGAGGCTCTGTCAACCGGAAGACCCCCCTCACGACCATGTGCGACGTCAGTCCCTCCTGGATGACGGTGCGGACCTTTCGACCGGACATCGTAGGAGTCACAAGCAGTTGCTTCGCCAGATATTCGATGCCTTCCCACCACACCGGGCTCCAGATGATCCGCTCAGCGCGGCACTTCAGCCACCCGACGTACGCGGCAGCCTCGTCACCGTCGCCACCAGAGGCCCACGTGGCAAGTTCATGCGCGTTGGTGTAGTCGGGCTCTGATCCCCACAGCACCGCCGCATCGTCGGGATCTACTCGGGCCTGCGCGACGCCGCCCGCGCACAGAATGATGATCTGGGCCTCCAGGCGCCGCCGGACCCGGCCGTCATAGTTGGCGAGGTCGGGATCGAACGAATTGGCGAAGGGCGTTGAGATGCAGTGGCCTCCGGAGTCGTCATCGGGCACAATCGTGATGCGGCGGACCGCGTAGCCCATCGCCCGAGCGGCTACAGCGTGACCAGCCTCGTGAACTGCCGTGGTCCATTGGAGTTCGGGGGCGGTCACCCCGCACCCCCCAGGATGAGACCGGCCACCTGGTCCGCAGCCGCCTGGTGCTGGCTCGGCAGGCTGTGGCTGTAGACGTCGCCCGTCAGGGCCACGGAGCTGTGGCCCAGGCGCTCACTCATGATGACGAGAGGTAGGCCGGCAGCGAGGCCCAAGGACGCGTGGCTGTGGCGCAGTCCGTGGATCCCGATGGGCGGCAGGCCGGCAGACTTGGCGAGGCGCTCGAAGGCCCCCGACAGCGTCTGCGGGTGGAGGATTGACCCGTCGACCGCTGTGAACACGAGGCCGGTCTCCTGCCATGCCGGACCCGCGGCCATCCTTTCCTCCATCTGCGCCTTACGGTGAGACTTCAGCACCTTCACCGTCCCGGGGTCGAGAGCGACGACCCGGCGTGACCGGTCCGTCTTCGGCTCGGCCAGGAACGGCTTGTACTTGTCGAGACTCACGACCCGGCGCACGGCCAGCGTGCCGGCCTCGAGGTCGACGTCAGTCCACCGGAGTCCGAGCACTTCTGACCGCCGCATGCCGGTGGTGGCCAGCGTCAGGAGGACGGGGTAGAGGCGCTTCCCCTCGATGCTCCGGAGGAACGTGGTCACCTGCTCCGCAGTCCACGATGGCGTCGCACTCCGCACCGGTGCCGGCACCGCGGCATCGTCCGTCGGATTGCGCACGAGCAGGTTGTCCTTCACGGCGTCGCGCAGCGCCTTGTGGGCGGTGACGTGGATCGCCCGTACCGACCGAGGCGACAGCCCTCCCCCACCGTTAGCCCGGCCCGACCGTGACAGCTCCGAGTAGTACGTGGAGAACGTGGACCGATCGAGCTGACGGAGCGGATGGTGACCGAGTGACGGGACCAGGTGGACCTCGACCGCGCTCCGATAGGACTCGAAGGTGTTGGCCCGCACCGTCTCCCGGATCGTCGGCAGCCACCGGGTGAGGTACTCGCCGAAAGTCTCCTTGGACGGTTCGACGTAAGCGCCCTTCCGCACGTCGGTGACGAGTTCGTGGAGCGCGTCGGTGGCGTCCTTCTTCCGGTCGTAGCCCGAGTGCCACTTGCGTCGGCGCCGGCCCGTCTCGGGATCCACTCCCATCTCGAGGACGACGTAGTACTTGGCGCCCTTCTTCGTGACGTGACCGTTCATGATGTCTCCTTCGATGAGGTGTCCGTCGTCCGTGCGGGCGACAGCAGCGGTGGATCGTGCTTTCGAGCCAGCCCCACCCACGTGGCGGCCGTGCTCCTTGAGACATGCATTTGCTCGGCCACCTCCTTGGTGGGCCAACTCTTCGCATTGGTGTAAATCTCAGCGACTTCGGTGAGCAGATCGGACGTGATCCGATGCTTGCGACTCCGCAGGTCGGCGGTGATCGCCGTGCGCCGCTCGGGGGTCCTTCGCCCGGTCTCAAGCTCTTCGCGAGTCCCGGGGCCCACCATGAAGTTCACCGCCTCGTCGAGGAGCCGTGGGATCGACAACTCCCGCATTAGGTCATTGGTGATCATGCCGGTGGTTGACCTCAACTCGAGCGACACGCATACCGCCAGGCCGCCTCGAATCTCGCCGATCAGCGTCACGTCGCAAGGCAACTCGCTGCCGGTCATCTCCACGACGAAGGGGCTCACCATCTGATGACCCCCGTTCGTGACGACGACCTCACCGCCGAGCTCGACCATCCGTACGAAGTCGCTGTGCATTTCCATAGGGCAATCGTATCAGATACGGCATGGATCTGGCAATACCCTTGCCACGGTTCCGCACGGTTCCAGCATAGTTGAGGCTGGACTGTACGGCACGGTTCCGGCATAGTTGAGGCAGTAGGAAACCGCAGACGGAATCCCGAGGATCTTCCACCTACGGCCAGTGCCCAGCACCCCAATCGTCCGCTGAGAACGACACAGCAAGTTATGGAGCGCGCCTGATGAAGAACGGAATGCATCTCAAAGCATCTGCAGCCCCCGTGTACCAGGGAATGGCCGGTCGTCCCCAGACGGAGGCCGTGGCGCAGTGTGAGCGTTGCCACGCCCAGTCGTCGGTCGAATTGGCGACGGTCAGCTTCGTGACGGTGCCCAAGGTGCTCGGCTTCCGCGTCTACGACGCCACCGAGAAGATCGTCATACAGGCGGAAGCCGACTGGCTCGTCCTCGACCGGCAGGCGATCGAATCGGGGGACATCCGACTGACCCGCCGGGCCGACGCGGCCAAGACCGACCTGTACCGCCTCCGTGATAAGGCCCGAGGCGATCCCCGCTACCGGCACCAGGGCTGCGGAGGGGATATCCGGCTTTTCGCCGGCACGGCTGGTGCGGTCCGATGAACGAACGCGACGCCGTGCTCCTCGTGGAGGCACGATCAAAGTCCAAGTCCGGGAAAGCCAGACAATCACGTGAGGCGAGCAACCTGTCGAGGGGCGAGGTTGCCGCCGTGGTGGGCGTCCAAGAGTCAACCGTGTTTCGCTGGGAGGCCGGCAGCCGGGCCCCCAGAGGAGTACCTGGCGTTCGATATGGACGCTTCCTTCGGCTCCTCGAAGCTCAGCAATGACAGCCCCCTGGCTCGAGGAACTCCAGTCCGCACCAGTGATCCGACCGCGCCGCTGGGCCGAAATCAGCTCGATGCCGGCCAGCACCGTCTACGACGCGATCAAGCGTGGCGACCTTCCATCCATCCATCTCGGGTCCGCCATCTACATCCCCACCCAACCACTCTGCGATCTCCTCGGCATCGCCATCGCCCAGGAGGACGAACAGTGACACCCGACAACCAGCCGACTGCCGAAGAGGTCACGTCGATGGCCGAGACCATGGGCAGGATCGAGATCCGCTTCGCCTGGCGCCACCTCGACCCCGAACTGCAGCGGGTGTTCGCCAGCCGCCTGGCGGATGTGCTGCCCGCATTCGACCCTGCCAGTCGGTGGGAGTCGATGACCGTGGGCAACCGCCGGGAGTGGATCTGGCACGAGACGCAGACGCCCGAGGAGTTTCGGGCCGTCTGGGACACGGATGCCGAACAGCTCAGGGCTGCCGCCGATGACGCCACAGCCGAAGCGTTCCGGTCCATCGGTGACCTCGAGCCCGCCCGATGACCGACGCGAGCGAGACTGACCTCGTCGACTGGCCAGTGGTGCCGATCGACTGGCCCGAGTTCTGGCAGTCCGAGTCGACCGATCCCGAATACGTCATCGAGCCACTGTTCGCCAAGGGACGTCAGACGGCGATCTTCTCCACGGCCAAGGAGGGGAAGTCGCTCCTAGTGCTCGACGCGGTCGCTGCCGGCGTCACCGGCCGCTCCGTGTTCGGTCAGCCGGCCAAGGACCCGGTCCGCGTCGTCTACATCGACCTCGAGATGACCGAGGCGGACCTGCGCGAGCGGTTGGTCGACCTCGGCTACGGGCCCGCTGACAACCTGTCGGGCCTCGCCTACTACCAGCTCCCCGACCTTCCACCTCTTGACCGGGATCTCGGGGGAGTGGTCCTGGCCGAGATCGCAGCGAAGCACCAGGCCGACCTGGTGGTCATCGACACGATGGCCCGGGTGGTGGCCGGCCCGGAGAACGACGCCGACACGTACCGAGCCTTCTACCAGCACACCGGCCTCCGGCTGAAGGCGATGGGCGTTGCCCTGGCCCGACTCGACCACATGGGGAAGACAGGGGAGGCGGGCCAGCGGGGGAGTTCCGCCAAAGCCGACGACGTCGACACCGTCTACCGGCTGAGCGGATCCGGAGACGGTCACCTGCGACTCGACCGGACCCACACCCGAGTCCCGTGGATGCCGGCGGAGATCCGAATCGCACGCCGGCTGGAACCCCACCTGCACCACGTCCTGTCGAGTGACTCGTGGCCGGCCGGAACCGCCGATGCTGCCCAGGCACTCGACGACCTCGATGTCCCCCTGGACGCGACAGCGACCACCGCCCAGGCCGCGCTCAGGAGTGCTCAACGGGGCAAGTCGAAGACCGTCGTCCTGGCCGCGCTCAAGTTCCGGCGGTCACATTCGTGAGCCGCTCGACCATGCCCTCAGCGGTTCCAGAACCGACTTATCCACATCCCCAGAACCGAGGCCGGAACCGCAGTGTCCCGATGCCCAAGAGTCCGAGGTCAGAGGCTCGGCACGGTTCTCGGAACCGCTCAGAACCGGTTCCGGAGTCACCCGGAACCGAGGGGGTTCCCTATAAGGGGAACCCCCGGTCCGAGACCGACTTGTCCACAGGTACGACCGAGGGGGAGCAATGAGTGCCCGACCGGATCTGTTCGACCACCTGGAGGAAGGACCCATGCCGGGAGGCTGCAACTTCTGCGACGCCTACCTGACTGCGGAGGTCCCCTTCCGGGGTGTGTACCTCGTCCACGTCCACCACGACGACCGCTGTCCGGTGCTCAGGTCCCGGGCCGCAGGGAGTAATTGATGTCACGAAATCGCCTAAGTGAGTGCTCACTCACAACTCCACGATTCCCCCTGCGCGAGAGATCGGCCGCCGACAGGGCAGAAGTCGGGCAGACAGAGCCGCATCGTCCCAGGTCAGAGCCACGTCACAAGACGTCGAGTCAAGAGGTTTCCGCATGAGTTGTCGCCCCGGACACCCACCCCGCCACCCAGACTTCGATCAGGGCAACGCCGCCCATCTGGTCCACGGCGCCAACAGTCCACGTGCCATCGCCGCCCGTGCCGAGGCGGTCCACGCCGAACTCCTCGTCGCCGCTCCGTACCTCGACGATGACAAGTTCCTGCCCGCCGTCAGCCGGTACCTGCAGGCCGCCGCACGGGAGGCGCTCCTGCACAGCCACATCGTCACCCTGTCCGAGTCGAAGGGTGCCGGCGAGGTCCCGTCCCGAGTCTGGGAGCAGGCCACGGCCGCAACACGCCTCGCCGCCAAGCTCGGCAGCGACCTGGGACTCGACCCACTCGGCCACGCACGCATTAGAGCGTTGTCAGCCGGCGCCCAGGTCAACGAATCGTCGGTCGAAGAGCTGCAGCGCCGTGGTGCCGAGCTACGGGCAGCACGGGAAGCCCGCAACGCCGCCGCAGCTGTCCCGGAGGTTGCTGAGTCATCCGCCGAACCCATGGAACCCCACGAGTTGGAGAGCACCCATGAAGGTTGAGATCGTCGACCAGCGCCCCGATCCCGTCGCCCTGGTGCACGCCCTGGTGCTCGAATCCGGTGAGCGGTGGGGCGACGTTGCTGCTGACTTCCAGATCGAGGACGTGGAGGCGATCTTCGACGACCTGGGTCCGCTGTGGCACTTCCTCACCCGTCCCCGCGGTGGATCGAAGTCACTCGACCTGGCCCTGGTACTGCTGGCATGGCTCATCTGCCGAGCTGCTCCCGGTGACCGTGGCTACATCGTGGCGTCCGACCGTGACCAGGGGGCGTTCGCCGTCCTCGATGCCATCGACGGACTGGTGCGCCGCACTCCCGAGCTGCAGGGCATGGTGGACGTCCAGACCGACAAGGTCGTGGCAGCATCCGGTGCGACTGTCGAGGTGCTGTCCGCCGACGGCGCCAGCTCGTGGGGACTGCGGCCGGGGTTCATCGTGGTGGACGAGTGCGCACAGTGGCCATCGACTCGGAACGCTCGGAACGTGTGGACCGCTCTGGTCAGCGCCACCGGCAAGATGCCCGGGTGTCGCCTGGTCGTTCTGACCTCGGCCGGCGAGCCGTCGCACTGGTCGCACAAGGTGCTCAAGACAGCCGTCCGGTCGAAGAGCTGGCATGTGCACGAGATCCCGGGCCCGTTGCCGTGGGCCGACCTGCAGAACCTGGCTGAGCAGCGCCTGCTGCTCACTGACTCGCAGTACGCCCGCCTGCACCTGAACCAGTGGACCGAGGCGGAGGACCGCCTGGTGAGCGCCGCGGACCTCGAGGCTGCCACTGCCGACCGGGACGAGTTCGATCTGCCGCCGATCCCCGGCGTTCGGTACGTGACCACGCTCGACGTCGGCATGGTCCGGGACCGCACCGTGGTCGTCGTGGCGCACCGCTCGGACGCCGGAGTGGTCGTCGACGCCGTCTGGTGGCGCCAGGGCACCCGCAGGAACCCTGTGGACCTCCAGGAAGTCGAGGACGCCATCGTCGACTTCAGCCATCGCTATCCGGGCGAAGTGTTCATCGACCCAGCCAAGGCTGAGTACATGCTCCAGCGGATCCGAGGGCGGAGCATCCCGATCCAGGAGTTCAACTTCACCACCACCTCGGTTGGGCTTCTGGCGAGCACCCTGATCCGTGCATTCCGGACCCGCACGCTGTCACTGCCCGTCCACGCCGTCATGATCGACGAACTCTCCACCATTCGGATCCGGGAGAACAGTGCAGGCGTCGCCCGCCTCGACCACGACAGCGATGCCCATGACGACTTCGGCACCGCAATTTCCTTGGCCGTGTACCGGCTGACCGACGGCTGGAGGAACTGGATGCGGGCCGGCTTGGACCTCGACGACCTCACGCCGGACGTCGACCTGCTCGGCAAGCCGTTCCTACCCGTGATCGGCGGTGCCGGCATCGTCGGAGACACTGCGATGGCAGCGGGCGTAGAACACGTCGACGACCGCCCCGAGATCACTGGCCAGACCGCTGCGAGCCCGTTCGCATGAGCAAGCCCGTCCTGCTCCTCACGCCGAGTCTGGTCATCGGACTGGACGTCATCGCCGTCATCCGTCACGGCGCCGTTCGGGACTTGGACACAGCGCTTCGCAATGGCGAGCAGATCCCCGAAGGAGTCGTGGAGACCATTCGGGCAATGGATGCCGCGGGCGCCGCGTGGGCGAACAAGTCCAAGGCTGGCCTTTCGTCGGACCTTTCGTCGGTTGCCGATCGACCTTTCGTACCGGTTGAGTGGGACTCGATGACAGCGCAAGCCGCAGCCGACACACTCGGCGTCACCCGACAGGCCGTTGGGCAGCTTCTCGACAGGGAGAGCCTCCACGGCGAAAAGTCCGGCCGGCGCTGGCGAGTCTGTTCAGAGTCGGTAGCGGCTCGCAAGGAAGGATCCACATGTCAGCACTGACCGAAGCACGAGAGGCGCTGGCCACGGCCCAGTCCGCGCACGCGGACGCCCTGACCGCCGAACAGACGGCCAAGGCCGATGCGGAGATTCTCCGTCAGCGGATCACCGATGGCGATCCCAAAGTGAACCCGGCCGACATCACGGCCGCCGATGCCAAGGCCGAACATGCTCGCCTGGCGGCCATCGGCGCGGAGCGTGGGCTCGACGAGCTGCACGCCGCCGTGATGTCGGCCGAGGTCGACGCGGTCTGCGAGTCGGTGACCAGCCGACTCCCAGTGCTCGGCACGAAGGTCTGGGACGCGCTCGAAGCGCTCCTCGACGACCTGGCCCCCCTGGTCGCCGCAGCCACCGCGTACGACGAGTTCGTGGACCGCTCCGCACAGGATCTGGGCCGCAGTGCCCGCGACCTGAGCGGAAGGGTGACGTTCTCCCGGTACGGCGCCCCGACGGTCGACCACGTGCGGCTCGAATCCTGCCGGCCTGCCAGCCAACTGGCCAGCGCCATCCTGCCGGCCATGAGGGCTCTTGGCGCCCCCGACGGGCTGCTCGACGGCCTCAAGCTCATGGCGCAAGGCGCCCCCACCATTCCCACCGTCTGATCCGAAAGGACCCACCATGAAGACCCCCGCACTGAACGACAACGAGATCCAGCAGGTCCTCCGCATCCTGCGAATCAACGGCCAGGGCCCCGACGTCGTTCGCAAGGTCGCCCAGCAGTACCACATCGCCGAATCCGTGGTCACTGCGATGGGCAAGATCATCACCGAGGGTGCCGACGCGATCCTCACCGAGCAGCCGGCCACGCCCGCCGAACCCACTAACTCGCCCCAGGAGGTCCGCCAGCGGTTTCTGGCGGACAAGCTCGCCGCCCAGGTGCAGTCGGCCGAGTCCAAGCCGCTCCACCAGGCGTCTACCCAGGAACTCGAAGCCCTCGCCGTCGCCTACACCTCCTGACCATGTTCCTCTGGCATCGCCGTAGCGCTTCGTTGGTGTCGCGCTCCCCGAAGGCGGCGTTGCCTTTCTGCCCTCGGCACGGTTCACCTCTTCGGACCGTGCCGAGGGCCCTCTCTCGGAGGGCAGATGAATGCCTGATCTCGGCCTAACGCCCGCCCAACATCGCTACGAACGGACCCTCAGGGCGCTCGATTCGCTGAATCGGCGCATCGACGCCGGGGACTCGACCGTCACCGGTGCCGCGTTCGCTGCCGCAGAGGCTGACGTCTCGATCGCAAAGCGGATCCTCGACGCTGCCACCGCTCTGGCGGACCAAAGGGCCTGATGTCGTTCTTCACCGACTACCTCAACGATGCCCAGATCGCCTCATCCCAGACCGGCGTCCTGGTCTCGGTCATCCTCGCCCAGTGTGCGGACGAGACGACCTACGGCCAGACGCTGAACCAGCAGGGGTCCGTCTGGAACTTTGCCGGGGTCTCCTCTGCTGGGAAGGTTCTCAGCTACTCGAGCGAGCAGGCCGGACTCAGCGCCTACATCCGGACGCTGAACCTCCATTAATCGCGGTAGGGACTGGCCTTGG
>PLRX01000154.1 GCA_003164095.1 Acidimicrobiaceae bacterium
TGCGGGAGGAGCGGCGCTGAGCCGGCATCGGTAGGCTGCGCGTGCCGGTCGGACGCCTCCGACCAGCGGAAGGGGGATGCGTATGCCGACCTTCGAGGTCCAGGTGGATCCGTCCGAGGTCGGGTTCGACGCCCGGCGGCTCGACCGGATCGACGAGCACTTCCGGGCCTACGTCGACGACGGCCGCCTGACCGGTTGGCTGGTGCTACTCGCCCGCCGTGGTGAGGTGGTCCACCTGTCCACCTACGGTCGGCGCGACGCGGGCGCCGACCTCCCCATGGAGCACGACACCATCTTCCGGATGTACTCCATGTCGAAGCCGGTCACGTCGGTGGCGGCCATGATGCTCTACGAAGAGGGAGCGTTCGAACTCAAGGACCCGGTGAGCCGGTTCATCCCCTCGTTCGCGGACACACGTGTGTTCCGCGGTGGGAGTGCCGTGCAACCGGTGACCGAGCCCGTGACCGAACCCATGCTGATCTGGCACCTGCTGACCCACACCGCGGGACTCACCTATGGCTTCCAGTACTCCTCACCGGTCGACGCCATCTACCGGTCCGCCGGTTTCGAGTGGGGCACACCGCCCGGGCTCGACCTGGCCGGCTGCTGCGACCGCTGGGCGTCGCTGCCGCTCCTGTTCCAGCCCGGGACGGAGTGGAGCTACTCGGTGGCCACCGACGTCCTCGGCCGTGTCGTGGAGGTGGCGTCGGGCAGGTCGCTCGACGAGTTCCTGGCCGAGCGCATCTTCGGCCCACTGGGCATGGTCGACACCGGGTTCCAGGTGCCGGCTGCCGACGCAGGGCGCCTGGCCGCCCTCTACATGCCGGACCCGGTGACCGGTGCCGCGGCCCAGCAGGACGGTCTCGGGGCCGCTGCTCTCCAGCCCCCTGAGGTGCTGTCCGGGGGCGGTGGCCTGGTCGGGACCGCGGCGGACTACCACCGGTTCACCGAGATGCTCCGCCGGGGTGGCGAGTTGGACGGTGTCCGCCTGCTCGGCACGCGGACCGTCGACTACATGACGCGCAACCACCTGCCCGGGGGCGCGGACCTGGAGGAATTCGGGCGACCCCTCTTCGCCGAGACCACGTTCGACGGCACCGGATTCGGACTCGGGTTCGCCGTCGTCGACGACCCAGTGAAAGCCAAGGTCCTCGGCACGGCCGGCTCCTACCTGTGGGGAGGTGCGGCCAGCACGGCATTCTGGGTGGACCCGGTCGAGGAGATCACCGCGCTGTTCCTCACGCAGCTCCTCCCCTCGAGCACCCACCCCATCCGGTCACAGCTGAACCAGCTGGTGTACCAGGCACTCGTCGACTGACCCACCGTCGGGCGGGGTCGGAACGGTGACGCCCCGGTGACCACCGGATCAGGAGCAGCAACCGCCCCCGCAGCACCCGCCGCCACCGGACGGCGCCGGTGCCGGTGCCGACGCGGCGCCTGTCGTGACGAACATCGGGAGCAGTCGGACCGCACCCACGTGGCCGTCCGGGCAGGCGGCTGGCGCGTCGGCCTCGGCCATGGGCCTCGAGACCTCGTAGGTCTGGTCACATGTCCTGCACCGGAAGTCGTAGCGCGGCACGGATCACTCCTCGGTCGGTGGGGGCTCGTCGGTGACAGCGTAGCGACGCGGCCAGGGGTCCGGCCTCAGCTGCCGGCACGGCCACACGGGGGCGGTGCAGCTCGGGATGGAGATCGGCGGCCACGGCGAGCGCATCATCGGGATCGAATGCCTCCACGATCTCGGCCGTGAACAGGGGTTTGCCCATCTGCCCCCAGAGCACGAGGAAGCGGTGGAGCCCGGCCACATCCGGAGCGTAGCGGGGGCAGCCCCGGGCGACCGATGCCCGCCCGCGGCCGGTAGGTTCTGGCAGGTTCCCCCGTCGGGCCCCGGTCCCGGCGCTGTCGACCGAGGAGATCCTGCACGTGCACCCACTCGACAATCCGGTCTGGGCGGCGCTCACCGGCCCCCAGCGGGCCGTCGCCGAGCGGGTCGGGTCCGTCGCCCGCTACCTTCCTGGCGTGTCCCCGTTCGGCGCCTTCGCCGAGCCGCCGGGTCCGGATGACTGGCGGGCCATGGAGCGGCTGGTCGGACCGGGTGCGGTGGCCATCGTGACGGGCCACACGGGTCACCCACCCGACGGATGGGCCCTCGAGTACGACGGCCAGGGGATCCAGTTGACGGCGGCCCACCTGCTAGCGGGCACGGCGGACGTCGCCGCCAACCGTCCCGACATCGACGTCGTGCCGCTCGGCGCTGCGGAAGCCGACGAGATGGTGGCCTTGGTGCAGCTGACACGCCCGGGCCCGTTCTCGCCCCGGACCTTCGAGCTCGGCGGCTACGTCGGCGTCCGCCATGAGGGGGTGCTCGTCGCCATGGCCGGCCAGCGGTTCCGGCCCGAGGGCTGGTGTGAGATCAGCGCCGTGGCGACCCACCCCGACCACCGGCGCCAGGGACTCGGCGAGCACGTCGTCCGGATGGTGGCGGCCGGGATCGCCGCCCGGGGCGAGACGGCCTTCCTCCACACGGCGGCCGACAACACCAACGCCATCCGGCTGTACGAGGCGATGGGCTTCACGCTCCGCCGACGGGTGCGCTTCGTTGCCGCACGGGCCCCGGGCGACGCCACGGGTATCCCTCCGCCGACACTGCCCCCCGCCCGCGGCTGAGCGCGGTCCCCCCCGGTCAGGACGAGGCGGCGGACCGGGTCACCACCACCGCGGCCGGTATGCCGGTGAGAGCGACGGTCCGGACCACCCTGCCCGTCGTGAGCGCGACCTCGACGAGCGCGCCGTCGCCGCTGCACACCCATGCCCGACCAGCGGGCCCGGACGCGATGCACTGGGCGGGCACGCCCAACGGGATCGCGGGCCCCACCGGCGCCCCGGTCAGCGACACGGGGGTCACGCCGTCCCCGGCGCTCACCCAGGCCACGGTGCCACCGGTTGGGATGGCGATGCCGGTCGGGTCGGCCCCGACGGGGATGGCGGGGCCGGGGGTGAGTGAGGGAAGCCCGACCGGCGTCAGGTCGCCGGTCTGGAAGTCGGCCACCAGTGCCTCGGCGCCCGACGAGGGGATGGCCAGGGCGACGGGCTCCGAACCGACGGGTACCGCGGGGCCGGTGGTGAGCGAGGGGAGCGCGACCGGCGTGAGGGTGCCGTCCTGGAAGTTGACGACGAGCGCCTGGTGTCCGTCGGGGGCCACGGCCACGGCCACCGGCTGGCGGCCGACCGGGATCGTCCTGCCTGCGACGAGCGACGGCAGGTGTACCTCGGTGACGGTGTTGTCGCCGAAGTTGGCCACGAGGGCCGTCGATCCGTCGGGGGTCACGGCGACAGCGTCGGGCTCGAGGCCGACACCGACCTTCTTGACGATCTTGCCCGTGGTGGTCGACACCTCGACGAGGTCGTCCTCGGCCTTGACCGCCACCAGGAGCGAGGTGTCGTCGGGCAGCAGCGCGACGGCGGACGGGAGCGTCCCCACGACGATCGGCCGACCGACCTTGCCGGTCGACGTGGCGACCGGGGACACCGAGTCGCCGGGGGTGGCGGCGTTCGAACCGACCGCTGCGTAGGCCACCGGGGCGCCGGGTGCCGGGGTCACGGTCGGCTTCGAGCAGCCCGCCAGGCCCACGGCCACGAGGACGACCAGCGGCACCACGGCAATGGCGGATCGGCCGTCGCGTCGACTCACGTCACGCCTCCGTCGCTGGTGGTCTGCCCCCGGCGCACCGGGTGATCGTAGGTGCGCTCGGCCGGTCCACCGATCATCCGCGCGAGCATGCGGCACCGAGTTCGGAGGCGGCATCGCGCCAGCCCGGCTCGTCGGTCACGGGGAAGAAGTCGCCGGTGGACACGTCCTGCACATAGGGGACGGGGGCGGGTTGCCCTCCGGCGAGGTCGGCCACAGCCGTGAGCAGGGCGTCGATGTCATCGCCCGAGGTGCCGAGGCCGGCGCTCGCACGCACCGCCCCCGGGACCCCCCGGTGGTCGCCGGACAGGACCTCGCGGCGGTAGGTGTCGACGTCGGATTTGCCCATGCCGAGCAGCCGGACGACGTAGGGATGGGCGCAGAAGCACCCGTGGCGGACGGCGATTCCGTACTCGGCGCTGAGACGGGCCGCCACCAGCGCATGAGGCATGCCCTCGACGGTGAAGGGCGCCACCGGGAGCGTGTCGACGCCCGGTACGCCGGCGCCGACCGGGCCGAGGAGTCGGACGCCGTCGATGGCGGCCAGACCGCCGAGGAGCCGGTCGGCCAGGGCCCGCTCGTGGGCCACGACGACGTCCCAGCCGATGGCGCCGACGGCATCGATGGCGGCGTGGAGGGCGATGGCGCCCACCACGTTCGGCGAGCCGGCTTCCTCGCGGTCGGGCGGAGCGGTCCAGATCACCTCGTCCAGCCCCACCAGGTCGACGGCACCACCACCGGCGAGGAAGGGGTCACCGGTCTCGAAGAGGGAGCGCGGCCCGATGAGGGCGCCCGAGCCGAAGGGCGCGTAGAGCTTGTGGCCGCTCAGGGCCAGGTAATCGGCCGTCGCCGGGAGCGGACGGTGCGGTGCGAGTTGGGCGCCGTCGATGAGCACCGGGACCCCTCGGGCGTGGGCCGCCTCGATCACGGCATCGATCGGCGGCAGCCATCCGGTGACGTTGGACGCGCCGGTGACGGCGAGGAGCGCCGGCGTGCGGCCACCGGGACCGTCGAGCGCGGCGATCACGTCGTCCACGTCGAAGGTCCCGTCAACGCCGCACTCGACGTACCGGCGCCGGGCGACCCGACCCCACGGGAGCAGGTTGGCGTGGTGCTCGACCACGGTGGTGACCACCACGTCGTCGGGGTCCAGGCGGAGCCGGTAGGCGAGCTGGTTGATGGCCTCGGTGGTGTTGCGGCACAGGATGGCCACGTCGGTCCCGTCCGGGTCGCGACCGGCGAAGGCCAGGACGCCACGTCTGGCCTCCTCGTAGGCCTGGGTGGCCCGGCGGGACCGGAACCCGGCCCCACGGTGCACGCTGGAGTACCAGGGGAGGAACTCGGCGACCCGCTGGGCCACGTCGGGGTGGGCCTGGGTGGATGCCGCCTGGTCCAGCTCGACGGCCCGGCGCTCGACACCTCCGAGGCACGGGACGGACTGGCCGGATCCGACCAGCTCGGCCAGTGGGGCGGAGGGGTCGCGGGGGCCGGAAGCGGCCCCACCTGTCGCGGCGGTCTCCACACGGCAACCCTACGGGATGGCCCGTCGGCGGGGGTACGCTCCGGACCATGCAGACGCAGTGGTCCAACGGAGCGAGCGACGGGCACGGCGGCGGGACGGCTGGAGGTGCCACGACGGAGGAAACGAGGGCCGCCGACGCGCTCGGGACGGCCAGCCGGGATGGTGGGGTGAGCCCTGTGGACGGGCCGACGGCCGAGGCAGTCGACGGAGGCGAGGGCGAGGAGGAGGCCCACCGCTCGGCCGTCGACGCGGTCGACGAGCTACTCGACGAGGTGGAGCTGGCCCTTGCCCGTCTCGACGACGGGACCTATGGGCGTTGCGAGGAGTGCGGGTCGCCGATCGACGACGCCCGGCTCGCCGGGTCGCCGATCGTCTGCACCTGCGGCGCCTGTGTGATCGGGGACTCGCGAGAAGCCGACGCCCTCGTCGCGACGCCTGGCCCGACCGGCACCTGGGTGCCGGTCGGCGCGGTCGCGTCGTCACCGGGGTCGGCCGGCCTCACGGCTACGACCGGCCCCGACGGCGACTGACGGGCAGTTACTTCTTCGACTCCCAGAACATGGCGTCGATCTCGGCGATCTCGCTCAGCAGACGGTCCGCCACGGCGACGTCACTGGTCTTCTTGGTCTCGCCGGCCGTCTTCGTGGCCTTCCAGAACAGGTCGTGGAGGTTCGGGAACTTCTCGAGGTGCTCGGGCTTGAAGTAGTCGGTCCACAGCACCCACAGGTGGTGCTTGACGAGGTCGGCCCGCTCCTCCTTGATGATGGCGGCGCGGATCTTGAACGACTCGTCGTCGGAGGCGTTGGACTTCTCGATGGTGGCCTTGACGGACTCGGCCTCGATGCGGGCCTGGGCCGGGTCGTAGACCCCGCACGGCAGGTCGCAGTGGGCGTGGACGACGGACGGGGGCGACACCCGGTCGACGAGTGCGAGCAGGTGGTCTGCGATGCGCATGGGGCTCCTCTTTCCTGGGATGGGATGGATTCCTGGCGCCGGACCGACCCGTGGGCCCGCCCGGCCCGGGCACGGCTCTCGCCGGGCCCGTCTGGTACAGAGTGGGGCATGGACCCCAACGTCGCCACCTTACCCACGTCGCGGGCCACTCACTCCAGGCCCCGGCGGTGTCGTGGCGGCCGGCGGACCGCCGTCGTGACGACCGCCGTGGTGCTCGTGCTGACCCTCGTCGCCCGGTGCGTCCGACGGGTGGAGGTGACCGGCGGCTCGATGGCGCCCTCCCTCCTGGAGGGCGACCGGCTGGTGGTCGTCGCGCCGCCGTGGGGCACGCGGGTGGCCCCCGGGGACGTGGTCGCACTGCCCGACCCCCGGGCACCCGGGCGGCTGCTGGTGAAGCGGGTAGCCGGAGTGGACCGGGCCCGGGCCACCGTCGACGTGCGGGGTGACGCAGCGGAATCGAGCACCGACAGCCGGACGTTCGGCCCGGTGCCGCGTGCCTCCGTCGTCGGACGGGCCGTCTACCGCTACGCCCCGCCCGGCCGCACGGGCCCCCTGGCCCGGCCCACGGAGTACCATCGGGCCTGATGCCGAGCTCCCAGGAAGACCTCACCAGACTCCTCGACCCGGACTACCTCGCCGACGTCGACAGCCTGACGCTCGACGACACCCGGCGCATGCGCGCCGAGTGCCAGGAGGCCGAGGCGTCCCTGTCCTACCTTCGTCGCCTCATCCAGGGCCGGTTGGACATCGTGCACGCCTACATGGAGCGGCCCGAGGGCTCGGCGGCGCCGGACCTCTCGAGCGTGGTGGAGAACCTGGCCGGCATCCTGGCCGGGCCCGGCCGGCCGACCGGACCCAGCCGCAATCCCGTCCTCCACTCACCGGACACCGACCAGATGGCCGAGCTCACGGTGGAGCTCGACGCCATCCTGGGCGCGGACGACGTCGCCCGCCTGGCGACCCTCGACGACGCCCAACTGTCCGACCTGGCCGTCCGGCTGCGAGAGCTCGAGAACCGGGTGTCCACCGAGCGACGTGGGCTCTTCGACCGGATCGACACCCTCCAGGCCGAGCTGGTCGAGCGCCACAAGTCCGGGAACGCCTCGCTGGACGGTCTCCTGAGATGACCGAACCGGTCGGCCGCGACGGCGACCGGTTCGTCAAGGAGCTGCCTGAGCGCTTCAACGAACTGGGGTCGTTCATCCGTGAGCAGCGCAGCTCGGCCCGGCTGTCGCTGCGCCGGCTGTCCGAGTTGGCCGGCATCTCCAACCCCTATCTGAGCCAGATCGAGCGGGGCCTGCGCCGACCCTCCGCCGAGATCCTGCAACAGATCGCCAAGGCGCTGCGGATCTCGGCCGAGACCCTGTACGTCCAGGCCGGGATCCTCGAGCGCCCCGACGGCGACACCGACCTCTCCCGGCACATCTTCGCCGACCAGCACCTCACCGAGGAGCAGCGCCAGGCCCTGATGCGGATCTACCTGTCGTTCCGGCACGAGAACGAGGACCAGGTCGACACCGGGACCCAGCCGGCGGGCATCACCACCGAGGTGACCCCCGATGGCACGCCGTCGGCCGACGCCACCGCGGCCGCCGGCTGACGCGGCCCTCCCGGTAGGATCGTCCGGGCATGAGGCGACTCGCCGTCCTATCACTCCACACCTCGCCCCTGGCCCAACCTGGCACGGGTGACGGCGGCGGCATGAACGTCTACGTGCGCGAGCTGTCCTCCGCACTCGCCCGGGCCGGCGTCATCTGCGACGTCTACACCCGGGCGTGGTCCGACGACCTTCCCGCCACCCTCGACATCGAGCCCGGCTTCCGCGTCCACCACGTGCCGGCCGGGCCGCCGGCGCCACTGGCCAAGGAGTCCCTCCTCGGGGTGGTCGACGAGTTCGCCGACGGGGTACTCAAGTCGATGACCTCGGCGGGTGCCCTCGGGTCCGACGACGACCTGCCGTTCGACGCCGTGCACGCCAACTACTGGCTCAGCGGGATCGCCGGCCACGCCATCAAGCATCAGCTCAACCTGCCGCTGGTGTCGACGTTCCACACGCTCGACCGGGTCAAGGCCGAGGCCAGCCCCGAGGAGGTCGAGGCCCACTCGTCGCACCTCCGGGCCGAGGCCGAGGCCGCCATCATCCGCTGCTCGGACACCGTGCTGGCCTCCTGTTCGGTCGAGGCGGCCCAGATCTCCGACCTGTACGGCGCAGACCCGTCCCGTATCCGCATCGTGGCCCCGGGCGTCGACCATGCCTTCTTCGGCCCCGGTGACCGTGCCCAGGCCCGCCGGGCCATCGACCTGCCGGTCGCCGGGCCGCTCCTGCTGTTCGTCGGCAGGATCCAGCCGCTCAAGGGTGTGGCCGTCGCAGTGGCCACCCTCGCCTCGGTGGTGCGCGACCAGCCCGATGCCCGCCTGGTCATCGTCGGGGGCCCGAGCGGTCCCCACGGCGCCGAAGAGGTGGACCGCATCACGGACCTCGTCGGGTCGCTCGGCCTGGCCGACAAGGTCCTGTTCGTGCCGCCCCGTCCCCACGAACTGCTCTCGACCTACTACCGGGCCGCCGACGTGTGCCTGGTGCCCAGCCGGTCGGAGTCGTTCGGGCTGGTGGCACTCGAGGCCGCGGCCTGCGGTACCCCGGTGGTGGCGTCCGATGTCGGTGGACTGCGCAGCCTCGTCGACCACGGCCGCACCGGCTACCTGGTGGAGGACGCCGACCCCGAGGCCTACGCCGCGTGGGTGCGCCAGATCCTGGCCGAGCCCCTGCTGGCCGAGCGTCTCAGCAGCGGCTCGGTGCTGCGGGCACGCCGCTACACGTGGGCGCGCGCCGCCCATCTGCTGGTGGACATCTACGCCGACCTGACCGCCGGGCGCCTCGTCGAGTGCACATGACCGACGACTGGGCGGGCATCCTCGGGTCCGCCGAGCGCGACGCGGTCTGCGGGCGCATCGATGGCTGGGCCGCACGCGAGCTGGCCGACGGCGGGGCACTCGTCGCCGTCGACCGTCAGGTCGGTGGTGACCCGGTCACCGGCGCCCCCCGCTGGTACCTGCGCCTCAAGGGGGAGGAGAAGGAGTTCGTCACGGTCTGGCTCACCCTCCGCCAGCGCACGCTCCGCCACGAGTGCCAGTTCATGCCGGCTCCCGAGACCAACATCGAGGCGACGTGGCGGTACCTGCTCACCCGCAACGCCGACCTACTGGGGATGGCATTCGCCCTTGGCGACGAGGACGCCGTCTACCTGGTCGGCCGCGTGCCGGTCTCGCGTGTCGACGACTACGAGCTCGACCGCATCGTCGGCGCATCGCTGGCCTACACCGACGAGTGCTTCCCGACGGCCATGTCGCTCGGCTACGAGGGCCGCTACCGCCGCAGGCCCCCGACGGAGCGCTGACACCGCACTGACGCCACCCAGGCCCCGACGGGGCCGCTGGTAGCGTTCGGGCATGGCACCCACACTCCTCCTGGTCGGCGGCGGAAAGATGGGCTCCGCCCTGCTCAGCGGGCTGGTAGCCGCCGGATGGGCCCCGCTCGGCGACCTTGCCGTCAGCGACACCGACCCCGCCCAGCGGGCCCGACTGGCCGAGGCCCATCCGGGGCTGACGGTGGTCGACGGGCCGGTCGAGGCCGCCGACGTACTCCTGGCCGTGAAGCCCGACGTGGCCGAGGCCGTGCTGCGCACACTGGGTGCCACGCAGCCCCGCCGGGTGCTGTCGATCGTGGCCGGCATCTCGTCCGACCGGCTCGAGGCGGCGCTGCCCCCCGGTTCCGTCGTCGTCCGCGCCATGCCCAACACGCCCTCGCTCGTCGGCGCCGGTGTGGCCGGCCTGTCCGGTGGGGTCGGGGCCACCAAGGCCGATCTCGACTGGGCCGAGGGGATCCTCGCCGCGGTGGGCATCGTGGTGCGTGTCCCCGAGCGCCAGCTCGACGCCGTGACCGGCATCTCCGGCTCGGGCCCCGCCTACGTCTTCCTCATGGCCGAGGCAATGATCGAGGCCGGGGTGATAGCCGGGCTGTCCCGCGACGTGAGCCACACGCTGGTGGTCGGGACCCTGCTCGGCGCCTCGCGCATGTTGGACGAGACGGGCCAGGAGCCGGCCGCGCTGCGGGCTGCCGTGACCTCACCCGGGGGCACGACGGCTGCCGCCGTGCGCACCTTGGAATTCAAGGCGGTCCGCTCGGCCTTCATCGAGGCGGTGGCCGCCGCCGTCGAGCGTTCGCGCCAGCTCGGCCGCTAGCCGGGCGGGTCGGACAGGACGGGACCCGGTCGGTCGTCCTACGATCCTGGCCGTGCCCGTCGACGTCCCGCCTCCGAGCAGCGACAAGCCGACCGGCGCGGACGGGTCCGTACCCACGGGGCGCCGGATCCCCGAGGCGACCGTGGCCCGGCTGCCCGTCTATCAGCGCATCCTGGAAGAGCTCCTGCGGTCCGGCACCTCGACGGTGTCGTCCGAGCTGCTGGGAGCCGCCGCCCAGGTGAACGCGGCCAAGGTGCGCAAGGACCTTTCGCTCCTGGGATCGTTCGGGACCCGGGGTGCCGGCTACGACGTGGCGTTCCTCGTCGAGCAGATCGACCACCAGCTCGGTCTCGACCGCGACTGGACGGTGGCGATCGCGGGGGTCGGCAACCTGGGCAGGGCGTTGGCCCGCAGCCAGGGGTTCGCAGCGCGCAACTTCGAAGTGGTGGCCCTGGTCGACACGGACGCGTCCATCATCGGTGAGCGGATCGACGGTGTGGAGGTCCGTCACCCCGACGACCTGCCGGCCATCGCCGAGTCGACGCCGCTGGCCATCGGCGTGATCACCACGCCGGCGCCGGTGGCCCAACGGGTGGCCGACCTGCTCATCGAGGCGGGCGTCCGGTCACTGCTCAATTTCGCGCCACGCGTCCTCGACGTGCCGGACGACGTGTTCCTGCGCTATGTCGATCTGAGCATGGAACTCCAGGTCATGAGCTTCTACCAGGCACGGCGCCTCGACCACGAGGCCGGTGGGCGGATGCCGATCATCCGGTCGGTCGGCCTCTCGCCGGGCGGCCGGCGCTGACCCTCGCGGCCCGGCGACTGGCGGTCGGCTCCGGCGGCCGCGAAGCTGGTGTGTCCTGCGTCCGCATCCGACCGGCGGGTCACCACCGATCAGTAGGGTTGTGGACCGGGAACGGGTGTGCGCCGAACCGGGCCCACCGACGCCCAGACACCGAGGCAGTGTGACGTGACCCAACGAATCGACCAGGTAGTGAGTGAGGCGGTCGTCCCGTGTCGGTGATCGTCGTCGGCCTGGAGCAGAAGCGAGCCCCGCTCGAGCTGCTCGACCGGGTGTCGGTCACCGAGTCGGACACTCCGAAGGCGCTCGGCCGACTGCGCGACCAGCCGAACCTCTCCGAGGCGGTCCTCCTGTCGACGTGCCTGCGGACCGAGGTCTACGCGGTGGTCGAGCGGTTCCACGACGGCGTCGACGAGATCCAGGAATTCCTGGCCGAGGTCAGCGGCAGTTCCGTCGAGGCCCTGTCCGACTACTGCACGATCCGGTTCGACGACGACGTCACCGACCACCTGTTCTCAGTGGCCTCCGGCCTGGACTCCGCAGTCCTGGGTGAGTCCGAGGTCCTGGGCCAGGTGCGACGGGCGTGGGAGCGGGCCCAGGGCGAGCACGCCTCCGGGCCGGTGCTGGGCACCCTCTTCCGTCATGCCGTCGAGACCGGCAAGCGCGTGCGGTCCGAGACCGCCATCGCCCGGGGCATCACCTCGCTGTCCCACGGCGCGGTGGCCCTGGCGGCCGACCGGCGGGCCGGCGGACTCGACGGCACCCGCGTCGCCGTCATCGGCGCGGGGGAGATGGGCGTGGGCGTGGCCCAGGCCCTGGACGGGCGGGGCGTCGAGCACCTGATCATGGCCAACCGGACGTTCGAGCGGGTCGAGTCCCTGGTCGCCGGACTGCCGGACACCGCGGCGGTCTCGGTCGAGGCACGTGACCTCGACGACCTCGTGACCCTGCTGGGCGAGGCCGACGTCGCCTTCACCACCGTCGGCACCTCGCACCCGATCGTGACCCGCGACCTCCTCGAGGCCGCGCTCACCCGACGGACCGGCCGGACCGACCTGGTGGTCGTCGACCTCGGCGTGCCCCGGAACGTGGAGCCGGTGGCGTCCACACTCGACGGCCTGGTCCTGCTGGACATGGACGACCTGCGCGCCGCGGTGGCCGACGCCATCACGGGTCGCCAGGATGAGGTGGCCGCGGCCACCGGCATCGTGTCCGACGAGGTCGAGCGCTACCGGGCGGCATCGCGTGCCCGCGACGCCGCCCCCATGGTGTCGGCCCTGCGGTCGCGTGTGGAGGAGGTCCGCCGCGCCGAGCTGGACCGCCAGCGGTCCAAGCGCTCCGACCTCGACGACGCGCAGTGGGAGCAGGTCGACGCGGTGACCCGGGCCATGGTGGCCAAGCTGCTCCACCAACCCTCGGTGACCCTCAAGGAGGCCGCCGGCACCCCGCGGGGGGAGCGCCTGGTCGAGTCCCTCCGCGCCCTCTTCGACCTCTGAACGGTGCCCGGGCGTCCGGCATGACCCCACCGACCGGCCGCCTCCGGCTGGCCACCCGAGGATCGCCGCTGGCCGTCTGGCAGGCCGAGCGGGTCACCGCCCTGCTGGCCGCGGTCGGTGTCGAGGCCGAGTTCGTGGTCGTCGACACCGAAGGCGACCGCCGCACCGACGTCCCGCTGGCCCGGCTCGGTGGCCAGGGGGTGTTCGTCAAGGAGGTCCAGGCAGCCGTGGCCCGCGGCGACGCGGACGCCGCCGTGCACTCGGCGAAGGACCTGCCGGCCTCCGAGGAGCTGGCCGCACCCGGCCTGGTCCTGGCCGCCTTCCCCGAGCGGGGTGACCCCCGGGACGTGCTGGTGGGTGGCCGCCTCGACGACCTGGCGACCGGCGCCACGGTGGCCACCGGCTCGGCCCGGCGCCGTGTGCAGCTGGCCAACCTGCGGCCCGACCTCATCTTCGCCGACCTCCGCGGCAATCTGGCGACGCGTCTGGCCCGGGCGGGGGTCGACGGGGTGACCGCTGTGGTCGCGGCCCGAGCCGCGCTCGACCGGCTGGGGTGGGCACCGCCGACCGGCGTGGCGACCGAGACCCTGGACCCGGGCGCGATGGTGCCCCAGGTGGCACAGGGCGCGCTGGCCGTCGAGTGCCGGGCCGACGACGACGCCACGCGGGCGGCGCTGGCGGCCATCGACGACGGCGCCGTGCGCCGGGTGGTCGAGGCGGAGCGGGCCTTCCTGGCGGAACTGGGCGGTGGCTGCACACTGCCCGTCGGCGCGCACGCGGTCGACGCCGTGTCGGACGGCCGACCGGACGGCGACCTCGAACTGACCGGCATAGTGGCGGGCGCCGACGGGCACGTCGTACTCCGCCACACCCAGCGCGGGGCCGATGGCCCGGCGCTGGGGCGGGCCGTGGCCCGGTACCTGTTGGACGATGCCGGCGGAAGCGACCTCGGGCCGTGGAGGCCGGAGTCGTGAGCGTCGCCCTGGTCGGTGCCGGCCCGGGCGACCCGGGGCTCCTGACGCGACGCGGCGCCGAGCTGCTGGCCGAGGCCGACGTCGTCGTCTACGACCGCCTGATGGCCCGTGAGCTACTCGACCTCGCGCCCGAGGCGGCCGTGCGGATCGATGTGGGCAAGGGCCCAGGCCAGTCGGGCCTGCAGGCGGACATCAACGAGCTGCTCGTGCAGCACGGCCGGTCGGGACGCCGGGTGGTCCGGCTGAAGGGTGGCGACCCGTTCGTGTTCGGTCGCGGGGGTGAGGAGGCCGAGGCCCTCCGCCGTGCCGGCATCGAGGTCGAGGTGGTGCCGGGAGTCAGCTCGGCGTTTGCCGCACCGGCCGCCGCCGGAATCCCGGTGACGCACCGGAACGTGTCGACGTCGGTCACCGTCGTGACCGGTCACCTGGGAGACCCGACGCTGCCCGGCGTCGACTGGGACGCGCTCGGACGGATCGACGGGACGCTGGTCGTCCTCATGGGCATGGGCGCCAGGTCGGTGATCGCAGCGCGGCTGCAGGCCGCAGGACGTCCGGCGTCCACGCCGGTGGCCGTCGTCCATTGGGGTACCACCGACCGCCAGCAGGTGGTGCGCACCGACCTCGCCCACCTGCCGGACGTCGATCTCCCGGCGCCGGCCGCCATCGTCATCGGCGCCGTCGCCGGGCTCGACGTGACCGCCGCGGCCGACGCGACGGGTGCCTGAGCGTGCACGACCACGGCAGCGCACCACCGTCCCACCAGGACGTCCCCGCGCCGCCGCCCGGGGCGCTGACCGGTCGCACCGTCGTCGTCACCCGGGCCCGGGCGCAGGCATCGGACCTCGTGCGGCGGCTGACCGGGCTCGGGGCGTCGGTCGTGGAGCTCCCGGTCATCGCCATCGAGGACGCAGCCGACGGGGGGGCGGCACTGGCGGCGGCGGTCGATCGAGCGGTGGGCGGTGCCTACGAGTGGGTCGTGGTCACGTCGGCCAATGCCGTATCCAGGATCGTGGACGCCCTCGGGGGCCGCGCGCTGCCGGCGTCGACCCGTTGGGCCGTGGTGGGCACGTCCACGGCCAAGGCACTGATGACGCGGGGCATCGTGCCCGACCTGGTGCCCGGCGAGGCGGTCTCGGACGCGCTGGTGGCGGTCTTCCCGACGGCCCCGTCACAGGGCACGGCATCCGCGCGGCCTACGGAGGAAGGGGCGGCGCTGTTCGTCCGGGCCGAACGGGTACGTGACGTGGTGGTCACCGGGCTGGTGGCCAAGGGATGGCGGGTGGACGAGGCCGTCGCCTACCGCACGGTGGCCGGGTCCGTGGACCCCGGCGCCGTGGCGCGTGCCCGTGCCGCCGATGCCGTGGCGTTCACCTCGTCGTCGACGGTCGAGCGCACCGTCGACCTGCTCGGGATCGACGGCGTCCCCCGTGTCGTGGCGTCGATCGGCCCGGTCACGTCGGGCGCCGTCCGGGCGGCCGGCCTCGAGGTCGCCGCCGAGGCGCCGGTGCACACCCTCGACGGGCTGGTGGCCGCGCTGGCCGACGCACTCGGCACCGGCGGCAGCTGACCGCCCCACACGGGGCCGGGCGCAGCGGCGGTGCCGTAGGCTGGGGAGCCGTGCCCGACCTCCTCCCGCCTCCCGGATTCCCGGCCCGCCGCCTGCGCCGCCTGCGCCGCACGCCGGCCCTCCGTCGGCTGGTGGCCGAGACCGCACTCTCGGTCGACGACCTCGTGGCACCCCTGTTCGTGGCCGACGGACTGGACGCCCCCCGACCGGTGGGCTCGCTGCCCGGGGTGGTGCAGCACACGGTCGACTCGCTGGTCGTCGAGGCCCGCCGTCTGGTCGGACTGGGCGTGCCCGGAGTCATCCTGTTCCCGTTGCCACGCCCCGAGGACAAGGACGCCACCGGTTCGGCCGCCCTGGCCCCCGACGGCATCACCATGCGGGCCATCGGGGCCGTCCGCAGCGCGGTGGGCGACGACCTGGTGGTCATGGCCGACTGCTGCCTCGACGAGTTCACCGACCACGGCCACTGCGGCGTGCTCGACCCGGGCACCGGCGACGTCGACAACGACGCGACCGTCGAGCTGTATGCCGACCTGGCGGTGGTCCAGGCGACGGCCGGTGCGCAGGTCATCGCCCCCAGCGGGATGATGGACGGCCAGGTGGCGGCCATCCGCACGGCCCTCGACCGGGCCGGGCAGACCGGGACCGCCGTGCTAGCCTACGCCGCCAAGTACGCCTCGGCCCTGTACGGACCGTTCCGCGAGGCCGCCGACGTGACCATCGTCGGCGGGGGCGACCGGAAGGGCTACCAGCAGGACTACCGCAACCGACGTGAGGCGCTGGCCGAGGTCGCCCTCGACGTGGCCGAGGGCGCCGACATGGTCATGGTCAAGCCGGCACTCTCCTACCTCGACGTGCTCGCCGACGTGCGGGCCGCCGTGGACGTGCCCGTCGCCGCCTACCACGTGTCCGGCGAGTACGCGATGGTCAAGGCCGCAGCCGAGCGCGGCTGGATCGACGGGCCGGCGGTGGCCCTCGAGCAGATCACCGCGGTCAAGCGGGCGGGCGCGGACTTCGTCCTCACGTACTTCGCCGCCGAGCTGGCGGAGGTGCTCGGTGGCTGACGTGACGCCCGCTCCCACCGCGCCCTCCCACGACGTGTCCGAGGCGCTGTTCACCCGTGCCGCCGACGTGATCCCGGGCGGGGTCAACTCGCCCGTGCGGTCGTTCCGGTCCGTCGGTGGCCACCCGTACTTCGTGGCCCGGGGCGAGGGCGCCTACGTGTGGGATGCCGACGGCAACAGGCTCCTCGACTACGTCCAGTCGTACGGAGCGTCACTGCTCGGACACGCGCACCCAGCCGTGGTGGACGCCGTCCGCGAGGCGGCAGGTCGGGGGACCACCTTCGGCGCTCCGACGGAGGGTGAGGTCCTGCTGGCCGAGGCGATCCGCGAGCGCGTCCCGGGCTGCGAGCAGGTCCGGCTGGTGTCGTCGGGCACCGAGGCCACGATGAGCGTGATCCGGGTGGCCCGCGGGTTCACGGGCCGGGACCGCATCGTCAAGTTCGCCGGCTGCTACCACGGCCACTCCGACGGGCTGCTGGCCGGCGGCGGCAGCGGAGTGGCCACACTGGGACTGCCCGACTCGGCCGGGGTGCCGGATGCCGCCGTTGCGGACACCGTGGTCGCTCCCTACAACGTGGTTCCCGAGCTCGACGAGCGGGTGGCCTGCGTGATCGTCGAGGCGGTGGCGGCCAACATGGGCCTGGTGCCGCCGGCACCCGGCTTCCTGGCGGGGTTGCGGGCCGCATGCGATGCGGCCGGCGCGCTGCTCGTCTTCGACGAGGTCATCACCGGGTTCCGTCTGGGTGAGGGGGGTGCCGCGGCCTGGAGCGGCGTGCAGCCCGACCTGTGGTGCTTCGGCAAGGTGATCGGCGGCGGCCTCCCCGTGGGCGCCTTCGGCGGGCGCCGGGACGTGCTGAAGGTCCTGGCGCCGCTCGGCCTCGTCTACCAGGCGGGCACCCTGTCGGGGAACCCGCTGGCGACGGCAGCGGGCCGGACCGTCCTCGAGACGGTGACCGCGCAGGACTATGCGGCGCTCTCGGCGTCGGTGGCCTCGTTCGGGGCCTCGCTCCGCGAGGTCCTCGACACCGCCCTCGACGCTGCGGGCACCACCGACGCGGTGGGCTGCCGGCTCACCGCCCGGGTCCCGGTAGTGGGCCCGCTGTTCGGTCTGTACTTCGTCCCCGAAGACGGGCCCGACGTCACGGACTACGACGGTGCGGTGGCCTCGGCCGACACCGGCCTGTACGCACGGCTCTTCCGCCAGATGCTCGACCGCGGCGTGGCGCTCGCCCCTGGCCCCTACGAGGTGGCCTTCCCGTCCCTCGCCCACGGCGCCGCCGAGTACGACCGGACTCTGGCCGTTGCGGCCGAGGCCGCGGCGGCCGCCTTCGGGTCATGAGACAACCGGGGGTCGCCTCAAGGAAGGCCCGGTTGGTGCCGATCTTCCCGGTGAGGGGACCGGTCCAACCATGCCGACCCCGGACTGGGGCAGAATGGCAGCGGCACGCAAACCCTCGGGGCGTGTGCCGTACACCGGATGGCCCCCACCGGGGCATGTCGGGGGAGGGCCGGACCGCAGGGTGCTGTCCGGCCGAACTCAGCCGCCTCGGGCCACGAAGGAGAGATGGATGACCGTCGGGATCACTGAGCTTCCTCCGGAGGGGATGCAGCTCCCCGGTGTCGCGCTTGCAGGCGACCCCGATCGCGGAACCAAGACGACCGAGGGCATCAGCCTGCTGTTCACCACCGCCGGCGTCACCGTCCAGGGCCCGCAGCCGCAGATCGAGCGGCTCCTGGTGTGGTCGGCCCTCGACTCGGCCACCTGCCGTGAGAACGTGCAGCTGCCCGACGGTCGCGAGGCCGCCATCATGGAGCTGACCTCGGGCGGCCAGTCGATCCGGTTCCTCCTGCCCAACGACAGCGTGTCACCCGGGCAGGCCGCCTACCTCGATCAGGCCCTGCCGACGTGGTTGCTCCGCTACAAAGGCGCCTCGGCACCGACACCTCCACGCGCTGCGCCCGTCGCACCCGGTGCGCAGGATGCCACCGGACCCGAGATCGGCGTCACGTTGCCGGCTCCCGGTCCCTCCGCCCCCGCGACAGCAGCCGCCGAGACTGCTCCGGCCCCGCCGGTGGAGGCGCCCGCCCCGGCATTCGCCGCCGCCGGTGCCGCCGGTGCCGCCGGTCCGGGCGCCGCCGCTCTGGCGGCAGACCCGACGAGTGGCAACGGCAACGGTCCAGGCGCACCTCAGCCGACCGATACCTCGCCCACGACCCAGTCCTCGCCGATGATGCAGGCCCCGCCGCTGGCCGCTCCGCCCGCCCCTCCGGCACCAGTCGCCCCGACCCTGCAGGCCCCACCCCCCCCGCCGCCGTCTCCGGCACCTGCGGCACCCCCCGCCCCGACCCTGCAGGCCCCACCGCCCACCCCACCGGCACCCGCCGCTCCGGCACCGGCCGCAGCTCCGCCGACCGGGTGGGACGACCCGCCGCTCGGGCTGACGGGGCCCGACGACATCGCGCCGCCAGCCCACGTCAAGAAGCCGCGGTTCGCGCTGACCCGCAAGAAGCTGCACGAGGCCGAGGCCGCATCCACCGCCGGTGCCACCGGCGCCGCCGTTGCTGCTGCGCCCGCCGCTCCGGCGCCTCCCGCACCGGCTCCGTCCTCACCGGCTCCGGCTCCGCTCGCCGACACGTCGCCGACGCCGGACGCCGACCCGGCCGCCGACGGAGCCCCGAAGCCGGCCAAGAAGCCCCGCTTCGCGTTGACCCGCAAGCAGCTGCGTGCCGCGGAGGCCGCTGCGGCCGCCACGGCGACCGGCGCAGTGGTCGCAGCTGCCGCGTCTCCGCCGGCTCCTCCTGCCGTTGCCGCTGCGCCCGCCCCGTCGGTCGACGACACGCCGCCCACGTCGGCCGCCACCCCGACCGCCGACACGGCCCCGAAGCCGGCCAAGAAGCCCCGCCTCGCGTTGACCCGCAAGCAGTTGCGTGCAGCGGAGGCGGCTGCGGCCGCCACGGCGACGGAGGCAGTGGTCGCCAACGCTGACGCAGCACCCCCGGCACCCCCAGCTGCAGCGCCCACCACACCACCGACGACCGCCTCGGTCGCAGCGCCACTCGCAGCGCCTCCCACTGCGCCACCCTCCAGCCCCGTCCCGCTGGCCGTCCAGCCGCCGCCGCCCGTGGCGGAGTGGGCCCACGCCCCGGATGCACAACCGACGCCGCCCGGTGGCGGCACCGCGCCGGCTGCTGGCCCGACCGACGGAACGTCGGGCTCGTCAGGCGCCGACGGTGTGGTCCTCGCCGACTCGGGGTCGAAGTCCGGCCGCCGAGGACTCATCGCGCTGGTGGTGCTCCTCGTGCTCGTCGTGGCGGGTGGCGGCTACCTGCTCACGAAGAAGAGCCCGTCGCCTGCCACCGTGACCGCACCGGCGGCCAACCCCGGCGCCTCGGGCGCGGCGGACACCGTGCTGGCCGGGTCGATCAACCTGCGCCTGGCGGACCTGCCGTCCGGTTGGAGCGCGACCCAGCCGGCCCAGGCCGTCATCCGGCCGCCGGTTGCCCCGGCCGTGGCCCAGGCCACCGCCACCAACGCCATGGCCTCGTGCCTCGACACCAGTTACGCCGTGGTGTCGGGCCTGTTCGCCTCCGGTTCACTGCCCGGCCAGACCAGCCTGGTCCAGTCGCCGGTGTTCCAGAGCGCCGCCGGGTCGTCCTTCGAGATGGGCTCGCGTACCACCGTGCTGTCGTCGCCGGGCCAGGTGCAGGCGCTCGAAGGCGTCTTCACGGACCCGAAGTTCGACTCCTGCTACCAGCAGTTCCGCCAGTCGCTGGCCACGGCCGCAGCCGCCGGGACCACGGTGGCGGTCCAGCCGGTGACGCTCTCGTCACCAAAGGACGTGACGACCTTCGGTGTGGTCAGCACCTACACGGTGCCGGGCTCGGGCAGCGAGGTGGTCGGCAACGCCTACCTCCTCGGTGGACGGATCGTCACCATCATCCAGCCGACGACCGACGGGGCGGCCATCCCGTCCAGTGTCTTCGCCCCCGCCTACGACGCGGTGGCCGCACGGGTGTCGACGGCAGCGACCAGGTAGCCGTCGGCCCCGGCGTCCGCCGGCGGCCGGGCGGTGGCTCAGATGCCCTCGGGGGCCAGGCGGGCGATGGCGGCCAGCGCCCGGTACGCGGCTTCGGCCGGGCCCGTCTCGTCGGGCCGGATGAGGTTGGACATGATCCGCAGGATCCATGACATGAGGGTCTCGGAGTACATGCCGGTGCCCACGCACAGCTTCATCAGCTCCGGCCGGGAGATGACCCGGATGAAGGCCCTCGCCACCCGGTAGTACAGGCCGTAGGCCTCCTCGAGCCGGTCCTCGTACCGCAGCAGTGCGGCAAAGCCGTCACCCGAGAGGGCTTCACCCAGCGACGCCGCGGCCAGGCGGCCCGTCTCGTAGCCGTAGGAGATGCCCTCGCCGTTGAACGGGTTGATGGTGCCGGCGGCGTCGCCCACCACCAGGGTGGTGGCGCCCAGTCGGGGGCCGACCGACAGGCCCATGGGCAGTTTGCCGCCGGTGGGCGGGCCCAGGCACGTGGCAGGGGACAGTTCCCACTCCTTCGGCGCCCAGTTGACGAAGTGCTCCATCAGGGTGCCGGTGTTGATGCCCTTCCACCGCCGATCGGTGGACAGCAGTCCAACGCCGACGTTCACCCGTCCGTCGCCGAGCGGGAAGATCCATCCGTAGCCGGGCACCACGCTGCCCTCGTCGTCCCGGATGTCGAGGTGCGACTCGATGAAGGGCTGGTCGTGGCCGGGAGACGTGTAATAGCCGCGCAGGGCCATGCCCATGGGCTGCGAGCGGTCCCGATTCGTGCCGAGTGCCCGGCCGAAGCGCGAGTTGGCGCCGTCGGCGACCACGACGTAGCGGGCACGCAGCTCGCGCCGGGCCCCGGTGGCCTTGTCCTTGACCACTGCACCCACGCACGACGGCAGCCCGGCGCCGGCGGGCCGACCCGCTCCATCGTCCAAGAGGGGCTCCGTGGCCTCGGTCCCCTGGAACACGGTGGCGCCGGCCTTGGCCGCACGCTCGTTGACCAGGGCATCGAGGTCGTGGCGGGTCACCACGTAGCCGTAGGACGGGAAGGAGGGGTGCTCGGGCCAGGGGAGGTCGAGCACCTTCCCGAAGGCATGGGCCCGGAGGCCGCTGTAGCGGTGGGCGCCGGCCAGCGACCCCTCGATGCCCATGTCGGCCAGCTGCCGGACCGACCGGGGCGTCAGGCCGTCCCCGCACGTCTTCTCGCGGGGGAAGACCTTCTTCTCGACCAGGGCGACGTCCCAGCCGGCCTCGGCCATCCAGTAGGCGCAGGAGGACCCGGACGGGCCGCCACCCACGATCAGGACGTCGTAGACGTGGTCGCCGGCGGCGGTCGCAGGGGTCGAGGACGGTGCAGAGGCGGAGGTGGGATCGGCCGGTGGGGTCACGCAGTCATGCTACGGGCGCCACAACCGGTTCGGCACACCGGGCCCAGTGGCCGGGGCCCGCCCTGCACGGGACCAGCGGATGTGCCACGCCGGAGGGGTGCGTGATAAAAACCACTTGCGATGGACGACTACCTGCCGATCCTGATCCTGATCATCCTGGCCTTCCTATTCGCGTCGCTGTCCTTCGTGGGGTCGGCCCTACTGGCGCCCAGGAAGCGGCCGACGGCGGCGAAGGTCGCGCCGTACGAGTGCGGCATCGTCCCCGGCATCGACCCGCCCACACGGTTCCCGGTGCGCTTCTACCTGGTGGCGATGATCTTCATCATCTTCGACATCGAGGTGGTCTTCCTCTACCCGTGGGCCGTGATCTTCCGGCAGCTGCGCTCCTTCGGCCTCATCGAGGTCATCGTGTTCGCCGCTGTGGTCTTCATCTCGTTCGTCTTCCTCGTGGGCAACGGTGCCCTCAACTGGGGCCCGTCCAAGCGCCTGCTGGGCGCCATGCCGGACCGCACCTCGAGTTCGACGATCGCCCGGATCAACGGCACGCCCGTCCCGACCACCGCAGACCCCGCGGTCCCGGTCACGTCGCCTGCCGGCCCCGGCCGCGCCGCCTGAGCGAGGGGACGCCGCCGTGGGACTCGAAGACCTCCAGCACAACTTCCTGACCGGCCGCCTGGAGGACCTGGTCAAGTGGGCACGCACGTACTCCATGTGGCCGGCCACCTTCGGCCTCGCCTGCTGCGCCATCGAGATGATGTCCGTCGGTGCGGCCGACTTCGACCTCGCCCGCTTCGGGATGGAGGTCTTCCGTGCCTCCCCCCGTCAGGCGGATCTCATGATCGTGGCCGGCCGGGTGTCCCAGAAGATGGCGCCGGTCCTCCGCCAGGTCTACGACCAGATGATGGAGCCCAAGTGGGTCCTGTCGATGGGCGTCTGTGCCAGCACCGGCGGCATGTTCAACAACTACGCCATCGTCCAGGGCGTCGACCAGATCGTCCCGGTGGACGTCTACGCCCCGGGCTGCCCGCCGACTCCCGAGACGTTGATGCACGCCATTCTCACCCTCCACGAAAAGGTGCGGACGGACGACATCACCCGACGAGGGAATGGTCGGGGGCTCGAACTCGCACTCGACAACTCGCAGGGCCGCGACACCGACGACGCACGCGACCCGGGCGACGGCACGACCGGGTGGAACCCCGACCGTCCTGACGCCGTCCACCTCGGCACACCCAAGCGCAACCCGATCATCGCCCGCAGCGTGGGTGAGCCCCTGTGACCACCACGACCGACGGGGACACCGGTTCCGACGCGCCCGCGTCCGGTGGCTCGACCGCCCGCCGGCCACGGGGCGACGCCCAGGAGCTCCTCCTCCCGACCCGCGAGCAGTACCTCGAGGTCGTCGGCAACCTGCGCGACGGGGGATTCGAGACCTGCGCCGACCTGTGCGCCGCGGACTACCTCACGCATCCCGGTCGGCGGCTCCCGGAGGGAGTCGTCCCCCAGCGCTTCGAGGTCGTTGTCAACCTGCTGTCGCTCAGCCAGGTCCGTCGTGTCCGGGTCCGCGTCCAGGTGCCGGCTGACGATCCCGTGCTCCCGACCCTCTTCGACCTCTATCCGGGCACCGAGGCCATGGAGCGCGAGGCCTACGACCTGGTCGGTGTCGTGTTCGAGGGTCATCCGGACATGACCCGCATCCTCCTGCCCGAGGACTGGGAGGGGCACCCCCTCCGCAAGGACTACGGCGTGGGCCGGGTGCCGGTCCAGTTCAAGGGCGCACCGGGGCCACGATGAGCGACGCCACGACCACCGACGCCGGGGACAGCGTGCCGCACGCGGACACGGTGCTGCCCGACCCGGTCTCCGGTGCCTCCTACGAGGAGCCGTCGGCCACCGGCACCGAGCGGGGCCTCCTGATCGAGACCTCCGAGGGCGCCCAGGAGCTCTTCCCCCGGAACCGGACCGCCCCGGACGAGCTGCGCCGCGAGGCCGGCGCCGTCCTGCGCCTGCCCGAAGGCGTGGTCGTCAACGCCGACGACATCGACGTCGAGCAGACCGACGACGAGACGATGATCATCAACATGGGTCCGCAGCACCCGTCGACCCACGGCGTGCTCCGGCTCATGATGGAGCTCGACGGCGAGACGGTGCTGCGGACCAAGCCGATCATCGGGTACCTCCACACCGGCATGGAGAAGACGGCCGAGGAGCTCACCTACGTCCAGGGGTCGACCAACGTCACCCGGATGGACTACCTGTCGCCGCTACACAACGAGCTAGTCCTGTCGCTCGCCGTGGAGGCACTGCTGGGCGTCGAGATGCCGGCCCGGTCCGACTGGATCCGCATGCTGCTCGTCGAGCTCAACCGGGTCTCGTCCCACCTCATGTGGATGGCCACCAACGGCATGGACCACGCGTCCACCTCGATGATGATCTACGGCTTCCGCGAGCGCGAGATGGTCCTGGCCTTCTTCGAGAAGACGACCGGCCTGCGGATGAACCACAACTTCATCCGGCCAGGTGGCACCGCCGCCGACCTGCCCGACGGGTGGGAGGACGACGTCTCGGTCATCTGCGACACCGTCCTGCCCCGTCTCGACGAGTACGACGAGCTGCTCACCGGCCAGCCGGTCTTCCGCCAGCGCTCCGAAGGCATCGGCAACCTGTCCGCCGAGGAGGCCCTCGCCCTGTCGCTGACCGGCCCGCTCCTGCGGTCGACCGGCGTGGCCTGGGACCTGCGCCGCACCATGCCGTACCTCCGCTACGACGAAGTCGAGTTCGATGTCATCGTCGGCACCTACGGCGACAACTTCGACCGGTACTCGATCCGCCTCAACGAGATCCGCGAGTCGATCCGGATCATCCGCCAGATCATCGACAAGATGCCGGCGGGTGACTACAGGGTCCAGGACAAGAAGATCACCCCGCCGCCACGCGGCCGCATCGACGAGTCGATGGAGGCACTGATCCACCACTTCAAGGTCTTCACCGAAGGTTTCAAGGTGCCCGAGGGCGAGGTCTACGTGGCCATCGAGTCGCCCCGTGGCGAACTCGGCTGCTACCTGGTGTCCGACGGCGGTCCCAAGCCCTACCGGATGCACATCCGGGGACCGAGCTTCGTCAACCTGCAGGGCTTGCCCCTCATGATGCGCGGCGGCCTGCTGGCCGACGCCGTCGTGGTGTGTTCGTCGGTCGACCCGGTGATGGGGGAGGTGGACCGATGACCGAGTCCACTCCGGTGGCCGCACCCCGCCGCGCCGCACTGGCCCCGGCTGCGCCGACCCACCTGTCGGCCGACATCGTGGCCCGTGCCCGCGAGCTGATCGCCCTCTACCCCGAGCCACGCTCCGCCCTGATCCCCCTGTGCCACCTCGCCCAGGAGCAGGACGGCTGGCTCACACCCGAGGCCATGGTCGACATCGCCGGCCTCGTCGGGGTCACCCCCGGCGAGGTACTCGGGACGGCGTCCTTCTACGACATGCTCCACACCGAATCCGTCGGGAAGTACGTCGTGGCCGTGTGTACCAACATCGCCTGCCTGCTGGGCGGCGCCGCCGAGCTCCTCGAGCACGCGGAGGACTCGCTGGGCGTGGGCGCCGGCGGCACCACAGGCGACGGCACGGTCACCCTGGAGGAGGCCGAGTGCCTCGCCGACTGCGACCGTGCGCCCTGCGTCCAGGTCAACCACCGCTACGTCGGCGCCCAGACCCCCGAATCGTTCGACCAGCTGATCGACGAGCTGCGCTCGGGTGCCCGTGACGCCGACATCCCGGCCCACGGCACCCTGATCCGGGTGCGGCGCACGACCGGCATCGAGGCCGACCCGGCCGCCGTGGTCGAGGAGCGCCGGGCCGCCGCAGACGCCCGCGCCGCACGCGAGGCAGCGTCTGACGGGGGAGGCGCCTGATGGCCATCACCGATCCACCCAAGATCGTCACCTCCCGCATGGGCCACGACGACTCGCACACCCTCGAGCGCTACGTGGCGACGGGGGGCTATGAGGGCCTGCGGGCCGCCCTGGCCAGGATGCCCGAGGCCGTGGCCGCCGAGGTCGACGCGGCCAGCCTGCTCGGTCGTGGCGGTGCGGGGTTCCCGGCCGGCCGGAAGTGGTCGATGCTGCGCAAGAGCCCGGTCACCTACCTCGTCGTCAACGGTGACGAGTCGGAGCCGGCCACCTTCAAGGACCACCTGCTCGTGGAGCGCGACCCGCACCAGCTGGTGGAGGGCGTCGTGATCGCCGCCTATGCGCTGCAGGTCTCCCGCGTGTTCATCTTCCTCCGGGGCGAGTTCGCCCTGGGTCTCGAGCGTGTCCAGGCCGCCCTCAACGACGCCTACGCCCATGGCGCCGTGGGTCGGGACATCTTCGGCTCGGGGTTCTCCGTCGACGTGGTGGTGCACCCTGGTGCCGGCGCCTACATCTGCGGCGAGGAGACGGCGCTGATCGAGTCCCTCGAGGGCAAGCGCGGGTTCCCCCGCATCAAGCCCCCCTACTTCCCGGCGGCGATCGGCCTCTACGGGGCCCCGACCGTGGTCAACAACGTCGAGACCATGTCGAACCTGCCGTGGATCATGACCAACGGCGGCGCGGCCTTCGCCGCCCTCGGCGGCGGCCGCTCGACCGGTACCCGATTGTTCGCACTGGCCGGCCACGTCGCCAACCCCGGCGTGTTCGAGCTCGAGATGGTCAAGACCACCTTCAACGACCTGATCAACGCGCCGGTCCTCGGTGGTGGCATCCCGCACGGCCGTGGCCTCAAGGCGTTCATCCCGGGTGGCGTGTCGGCTCCGTGGTTCGGGCCGGACCAGATCGACCTGCCGCTGGGCCAGGACGAGGTGGCCGAGGCCGGGTCCATGCTGGGCTCGGGCTCCGTGGTGGTCATGGACGACCACACCTGCGCGGTGCGGGCCGCCTGGCGCATCACCAAGTTCTTCTCCCGTGAGTCCTGCGGCCGGTGCACCCCGTGCCGCGAGGGCTCGGGCTGGTTGGAGCGGATCATGGACCGCATCGAACGGGGGGAGGGCCGCGAGGAGGACCTCGACCTGCTCATGGACGCCTGTGACAACATCTCGCCCGGCGTCGCCTGGCCGCCCCAGCAGACCACCATCTGCGTGCTCGGGCCGTCGATCCCGTCGTCGATCAGCTCGGCCATCACCATGTTCCGCGACGAGTTCCTGGTGCACATCAAGGAGGGTGGCTGCCCCTATGAGTGACCAGGCCACTCCCGTCACCGGGTCCGAGGGCGACGCCCCCGTCGAGGAGGTCGAGTTCACGCTCGACGGCCGGACGGTGCGCGCCCACAAGGGCGAGATGCTCATCGCTGCAGCGGAGCGCGCCGGCACCTTCATCCCGCGCTTCTGCTACCACCCGCGCATGGAGCCGGTTGGCGTCTGCCGGATGTGCCTGGTCGAGGTCAGCGGCCCCCGCGGCGCCACCCTCATGCCCAGCTGCTTCATCGAGGCGGCGCCCGGCATGGAGGTCGTCACCGACTCCGACAAGGTCAAGAAGGCCCAGGACGGGGTCCTCGAGTTCCTTCTCATCAACCACCCGCTCGACTGCCCGGTGTGCGACAAGGGCGGCGAATGCCCGCTCCAGGACCAGACCCTGGCCTACGGGCCGGGCGAGACCCGGTTCGTCGAGGAGAAGCGGCACTTCGAGAAGCCGATCCCCATCTCCGAGCTCGTGCTGTTGGACCGCGAGCGGTGCATCCAGTGCAGCCGCTGCACCCGCTTCGCCGACGAGGTGGCGGGCGAGGCCCAGATCGACTTCATCGGCCGGGGGGAGCAGCTGCAGGTCGCCACCTTTCCCGAGCTGCCCTTCACCTCCTACTTCTCGGGCAACACCGTGCAGATCTGCCCGGTCGGCGCGCTGACCGCCACGCCCTACCGGTTCGCGGCCCGCCCGTGGGACCTCGACCAGGTCGAGTCGACCTGCACCACCTGCTCGGTGGGCTGCCGGGTCGCCGTCCAGTCGTCGACCAACCGCCTCACCCGGCTGCTCGGCATCGACATCGACCCGGTCAACCACGGCTGGCTCTGCGACAAGGGCCGCTTCGCGGCCGACGCGGTCAACAGCGAGTACCGCCTGACCGAGCCGATGGTGCGCAAGGACGGCACCCTGGTCGCCGTGTCGTGGCACGAGGCCCTCGAGGCCGCCGCCACCGGTCTCCGCAAGGCCGCCGGCGCCGACCCGACGTCGGTGGCCGTGGTGGGCGGCGCACGCCTGACCAACGAGGGCGCCTATGCATGGGCGCGGGTGGCCAAGGGCGTGCTCGGCACCGATTCGGTCGACGCCCAACTCGGCGACGGCCTACCGGCGGAGACCGTGCTCGGCCTGCCCCGCGCCACCATCGACCAGGCCGCCGCTGCGTCCACCGTGATCCTGCTGACCGGCGACGTGCGCGAGGAGCTGCCGGTCCTCTTCCTGCGGTTGCGCTCGGCCGCCGTCGACGGCGGCCTGTCCATCGTCGAGCTCTCGCCCCAGGCCACCTCGCTCACCGCACACGCTGCCGCCGCACTCCGTTACGGACCGGGTGGAGCCGCGGACCTGGTGGACGCACTCGTATCCGGCGGCAGCGCGCCCGCCACGGTGGACGCCGACGCCCTCGAGACCGCCCGCCGACTGGTGGGGGAGGGTCCGGTCGTCGTGGTCGTGGGCCGGCCGTCACTGGCCGAGGACGGCGAACTGGTGGCCGATGCCGCCCACCGGCTGGCAGCCGCCCTGCCCGACGCCCGCTTCCTGCCCGCCCTCCGGCGGGGCAACGTGCTCGGCGCCCTCGACATGGGTCTGGCCCCGGGCGTGCTGCCCGGCCGCGTGTCCCTCGACGCCGGGCGAGACTGGTACACCGCCGCCTGGGGCTCCGTCCCGGCCGCACGGGGTCGCAGCACGGCCGGGATCCTGGCCGCTGCCGCGGGCGACCAGGCCGGTGGTGGCCCGGTGGACGCGCTGGTCCTCCTGGGTGCCGATCCGCTCACCGACTTCCCCGACCGTCGACTCGCCACCAAGGCCCTGGAGGCCTGCAGCTTCGTGGTGGCGGTGGCCACGGCCCCGGGTGCCGTGCTCGACCACGCCGACGTGGTCCTGCCGGCAGCGGAGGCCCACGAGCGCCCGGGCACCACGACGAACCTCGAGGGCCGGATCTTCCGACTGGGCCAGAAGCTGGTCCCGCCCGGACAGTCGTGGCCCGACTGGATGATCGCCTCCGAGCTGGCCGTCCACCTCGGCACCGACCTCGGCTACGACTCGGTCGGCGCCGTGTGGGACGAGATCGAGCAGCTGGCACCGTCCCATCGCGGCATCACCCAGGCCGTCCTGGACAGCCACGGGGCAGCCGACGGCGTGGTGGCCCCGCTGAGCGCCGGCAGGGTCACGCTGGCCCGCCGCCCCGCCCCGCTCGACCCCATCGCCGTACCCGGCGTGGAGTCGGTGGAGCGCCAGGGCGCCAGTCTCCAGGCCGGGCTCGCCGCCTCGCCCAACGCCAGGCCGGAGTCCGACGACACCGCCGCTCCGTCCGGACCGACGCGGCCGACCGTGCTGTCCGGTCCCGCCGACCTCGACGTGCCCCACGTGTCGCCGCCCGACAGCTACTCGGTACGCCTGGTGGCGTCGCGGGTCCTCTACGACGACGGGACCGCCGTGACGACGGTGCCGTCGCTGGCGGGCCTGGTGGCACCGGGTGCGCTCCGGGTCAATCCCCACGACCTCGACGACCTCGGTGTGGCCCCCGGCGGCACCGTGCTGCTGCGCTCGGCCACCACCACTGCGCTGGTGCCCGTCGAGCTCGATGCGTCGCTGCCCCGCAAGACCGTGGCTGCCGACTTCAACGTGCCCCTCGGCGACGGCACCGTGGCCGACCTGATCGACTTCGCCTTCCCGGTGGTCGACCTGCGGATGGAGACCCCGTGACCCCGGGCGCCCTCCTGCTCGGCACCGACCCGCTCTTCGCCCACGGTGTGGGCTGGGTCGTGCTGCTCATCGTGCTCGTCAAGGTGCTGGTGGTCTTCGGCGCCCTGATGGTGTCGGTGATGCTGATGATCTGGTTCGAGCGCAAGGTGATCTCGGACATGCAGAGCCGGATCGGCCCCAACCGGGCCGGCCCCTTCGGTATCGCCCAGACCTTGGCCGACGGGATCAAGCTGTTCTTCAAGGAGGACCTGCTGCCGGACAAGGCGGACCGCTTCGTCTTCAAGCTGGCCCCCTACCTGACCATCATCCCGGCCTTCCTGGCGTTCGCCATCGTGCCCATCGGCGGCGAGGTCACCCTGTTCGGGCACACGTTCGAACTGCAGCTCGCCGACCCGCCCATGGGGATCCTCTTCCTGCTGGCCATGTCGGCCATCGGCGTCTACGGCATCATGCTGGCCGGCTGGTCCTCGGGCTCCAAGTACCCGCTGCTCGGCTCGGTCCGCGCCTCGGCCCAGATGATCTCCTACGAGGCCGCACTCGGCATGACGATCGTGATGGTCGTCCTGGTCACCGGGTCGCTCAGCACGCGATCGATCGTCAACGCCCAGGCCGGGCACCTCTGGGAGTGGAACGTCATCCGACTGGCCGTGGTGCCGTTCCTCATCTTCTTCATCGCCGTCGTGGCGGAGACGAACCGGCCCCCCTTCGACCTCGTCGAGGCCGACCAGGAGCTGGTCGGCGGGTTCGTCACCGAGTACTCGTCGATCCGGTTCGCCCTGTTCTTCCTGGCCGAGTTCATGAACACGATCACCATGTCGGCCATCACCGTGACGCTGTTCTTCGGTGGCCCCGACGGGCCCAAGCCGCACATCCCCCACACCCAGTGGATCTGGCCGATCCTCTGGTTCCTGGGCAAGACGATCGTGTTCCTGTTCGTGTTCGTGTGGCTCCGGGCCGCCCTGCCCCGGATGCGCTACGACCAGCTCATGGACCTGGGCTGGAAGCGGCTCATCCCGCTGTCGCTGGGCTGGCTGCTGATCGTGGCCGGCTTCATCATCGACGGCTGGTGGGGTATTGGCATGGCCGCCGCCGTCGTGGCCGCCAGCTTCCTCCTGACACGCGCCTTCGCCGTCGGCGCACTGCGCGAGGAGACCCGCGCCGTGCTGCCACCGATCGGCATCCGGCTCTGGAATCGGGCCGAGGAGCCGACCCCACCCGCCACCACCACCGAAGGAGGTGACCGCTGATGCCGACCCCCGAGCCGCCACACGGCCGCCAGAACTTCCTGGGAGGGTTCAAGCTCACCCTCGAGCACCTCGGCCGCCCGCCGGTCACCCGGCAGTACCCCGAGGAGAAGCGTCCGAAGCAGCCCCGACAGCACGGCCGCCACGTCCTCAACCGCTACGAGGACGGCATGGAGAAGTGCATCGGCTGCGAACTGTGCGCCGGCGTCTGCCCCGCCGACTGTATCTACGTGCGCGGCCTCGACAACCCGCCCGACCACCCGGTGTCGCCGGGGGAGCGGTACGGCTACGTCTACGAGATCAACTTCCTGCGTTGCATCCACTGCGACATGTGCGTAGAGGCCTGCCCGACCGAGGCCATCACCGAGTCGAAGCTGATGGAGTTCTCCTTCACCAACCGCAGCGACGCCATCTACGGCAAGGAGGAGCTGCTGGTCGACGACGACGGTCGACCGAAGCACCTGCCGTGGGAGGACTGGCGCGAGGGCGACGACCTCCACACCTCGGGCTGGATGCGGGCCACGTCGCCGGCCGGTGCCGCCGCGTTCGAGGGCCAGGTCCAGTGGTCGGGTGAGCTCGGCTTCGGCGTCCGGTCACCCGAGGGCGGCCAGAGCGGCAACCGCGACGACGCGACGACCGGGTCGATTCCGTTGCGCCAGACCCTCGAACGCCACCTCCGCCCGGTCGACATGCCTGCCGCCAAGCGCGGTCCGCGGGGAGCCATCGGCCGTGCCCTGGAGAAGGCCGAGCGGTTCCGCCCGGGTTTCGGCAAGAAGCACAGGCTGGCGGCCGACGAGGCCTACGTCGACGCCAAGCGCGCCGGCAACTCGGAGCGGGACGCAGTGGGCTCGACCACGCCGGCCCGGAACCCGTCCACCGACGACGACCAGGCGGTCGGCTCGTGACCGCCACGCTGCTGACCCTGGCCGCGTCGAGCGGTCACCCGACCATCCCCGACGTCGGCGTCTTTGCCGTCGCCGCGGCGATCATCATCGCCGGCGCCGTCGGCGTCGTGGTGGCCCGCAACCCGGTCCACTCCGCGCTGATGCTGGTGATGACGCTGTTCGGCGTGGCCGTGATGTTCGTCCTCCAGCAGGCCGACTTCCTGGCCGCCGTCCAGGTGATCGTCTACGCCGGCGCCATCGTCGTCCTGTTCCTGTTCGTCATCATGTTCCTGGGCGTCGACCGCCAGGAGGACATCCGCTCGGAGCCCCTACGTGGCCAGCGCCCACTCGCACTGGCGCTCGTGGTGCTCGGCACGACCGGGCTGCTGCTCCTCGGGCAGATCTCCAAGTGGACGACCGGCCAGCCGTCCGTGGCCGGCAGCGACACCGGCGCACCCAACGTCAACCTGCTCGGCAAGTCGCTCTACACGACCTACCTGTTCCCATTCGAGGCCACTTCGGCGCTGCTGATCATCGCCGTGGTCGGCGCCGTGGTCCTGGCCCGGCGACCGCCGGCCGCCACGAGTGACGAGGCCGTCGACGAGACCCCGCTCGACGAGCCGGTGATCGACCGCACCCCGGGTGCACCGACGGCACCGACCGGCGCGGCGGCGGACGTCGCCACGGGCGACAAGGCGGACGACGCCAACGACGCCGCCGAGGACGCGGAGGTGGACGCATGAGCGTCAGCCCCGGCTGGTACCTCGGCCTCAGCACCGTGCTCTTCGCCATCGGCACCATCGGTGTGCTCGTGCGCCGCAACGTGCTGATCATGTTCATGTGTGTCGAGCTGATGCTCAACGCCGCCAACCTGGCCTTCGTGACATTCGCCCGGACCCTCCACGACATCGGCGGCCAGGTGCTGGTGTTCTTCGTACTGGTGGTCGCGGCTGCCGAGGTCGTGGTCGGCCTCGGCATCGTGGTGGCCATCTTCCGGCGCCGGGCCAGCGCCAACGCCGACGACCTGCATCTGATGAAGGGCTGACCGGGCGATGCTCCACCTGACCTACCTGATCATCCTGCTGCCACTGGTCGGCTTCGGCATCCTCCTGGCCGCCGGGCGGCGGCTGGGCGACCCCGCGGCGGGCTGGCTCGCCACGATCGCCGTGGGCGCCTCGTTCGTGGTGTCCGTCGGGGTCTACCTGTCGCTCCTCGGGGTGGACGCGCCGGTCCGCTCGTACGGTCAGAACCTGTGGACATGGATCCCGGTGGACCGCCTGCAGGTCCACGCCGGCCTGTACGTCGACCCGCTGTCGATGACGATGGTGCTGTTCATCACCGGCATCAGCTCCCTCATCCACCTGTACTCGATCGGGTACATGAAGGGCGACAAGGACTTCCCCAAGTTCTTCCTCTACATGAACCTGTTCGTTGCCTCGATGCTGATCCTGGTGCTCGGGTCGAACCTGCTGGTCACGTTCGTGGGCTGGGAGGGGGTCGGCACCTGTTCGTACTGGCTCGTCTCGTTCTGGTTCACCCGGGACTCGGCGGCCAGTGCCGGCAAGAAGGCCTTCGTCTACAACCGCATCGGTGACGTCGGCTTCCTCCTGGCCATCTTCCTCGTGTGGTCGAAGGTCCACACGTTCGACTACCAGGCCATCTTCGCCAACATCGACAAGATCGGCTCGGCCAACATCACGGCCATCTGCCTCCTCCTACTCGTGGGCGTGATGGGCAAGTCGGCGCAGATCCCGCTGTTCCCGTGGCTGGCCGACGCCATGGAGGGCCCGACCCCGGTGTCCGCGCTCATCCACGCCGCCACCATGGTCACGGCCGGCGTGTACCTGCTGTGCCGGGTCAACCCGCTGCTGCACGCGTCGCCCTCGGCGGAGCTGACGATCGCCATCGTCGGCGCCGCCACCGCCTTCGTGGCCGCCACCATCGCCTGTGCCCAGCAGGACATCAAGAAGGTGCTGGCCTACTCGACGGTCTCGCAGCTGGGCTACATGTTCTTGGCCATCGGGTGCGGCGCCTACACGGCGGCCATCTTCCTGATGGTGGCCCACGCCTTCTTCAAGGGCCTGCTCTTCCTCGGCGCCGGCTCGGTCATCCACGGCCTGCACGACGAGCAGGACCTGAAGCGCATGGGCAACCTACGGGCCTACCTGCCCATCACCTTCATCACCTTCGCCATCGGCTGGCTCTGCATCGCCGCCGTGCCGCCGCTCTCAGGCTTCTGGGCCAAGGGGGACATCCTGGACAACACCTGGGCGGCCCACCCGGCACTGTGGGCGGTCGGCATCGTGACCGCCGCCCTGACCGCGTACTACATGAGCCGACTGACCGGCCTCGCCTTCTTCGGCAAGGACCGCTGGGCGGGGGCCGACGGCGGCCCGACGCCGGACGCGGCGTACGCCCACCACGCCGACGGTCACTCGTCGGAGCCGCACGAGTCGCCGTGGATCATGACGGTGCCGCTGTGGATCCTCTCGTTCTTCGCCGCGGTGGCCGGCGTGATGGCCATCTCGGGCAGCCGGTTCTCGCTGGCCAACTGGGTCGATCCGGTGTTCGGCGCGAACCTGTTCCACAACAACCTGTCGTCGTCCGCGCTGTGGGTCCTGGCCGTCGTCGACGGCGTCGTCGCCGTCCTCTTCGTCCTCATCGGCCTGCGCCTCTGGTCGACCAGGTCGGAGCGCCCCGCCCTCGAGGCGTCGTTCCTGCGGGGAGCCTGGTACATCAACGAGCTCTACGACACCGTGTTCGGCCGTCCGAGCGAGCGCCTGGCCGCCTTCTGCGCCGACGTGGTCGACCCCAAGATCATCGACGGCGCCGTCAACGGAGTGGCCGGGGCGTTCCGCGGCTCCGGCTCGCTGCTGCGCCGCACCCAGACCGGCTATGTCCGCAACTACCTGGTCGGCATCATGTTCGGTGCCGTGGTGATCCTCGGGTTCATGCTGACGAGGATGTGGTGGGGCTGATGACCGCAGTGACGTTCCCCTACCTGACCTCCCTGGTGCTGGTGCCCGCGGTGGGCGCCGCCGTGGTGGCGATCGTGCCGAAGAAGGCCGTGGCCACCTGGTTCCACGAGGCGCTCGGCATCGTCGTGACCGTCGTCACCCTGGCCGTGGCCGCAGCCGTCCTGGTCGTCTTCAAGTCCGGCGTCGGCAGCTACCAGATGGTGAGCGACCACAACTGGGCCACCGGGCTCGGCATCCACTGGTCTCTCGGGATCGACGGCATCTCGCTCTTCCTGGTGGTGCTGACGGCCGTGCTCTTCCCCCTCACCATGCTGGGGGCCCGGGCCCGGCGCGACACCCGGTCGTTCGTGGCCTGGGTGCTGCTGCTCGAGTCGGCGTGCATGGGGAGCTTCGTCTCCCTCGACCTGATCCTCTTCTTCCTGTTCTTCGAGCTGACCCTGGTGCCCTCGTACTTCCTCATCGGCGGGTGGGGCTTCGCCCGCCGGGGGTACGCGGCGATCAAGTTCTTCGTGTACACGTTCGCCGGCTCGGCCTTCCTCCTGGTGGGCATCGTGGCGATCGCGTTCATCCACCAGTCCCAGACCGGTGTGCTGACCTTCGAGTTGCCGGCGCTCATGCACACGCACCTGTCGGGCACCGAGGGCGTGCTGCTGTTCTGTGCCTTCACCGCCGCTTTCGCCGTGAAGGCCCCGATCTTCCCGTTCCACACGTGGTCGCCCGACGCGTACTCCGAGGCCCCGACAGCCGGCGCCATCCTGTTGGTGGCGATCATGGCCAAGCTCGGCACCTACGGGATCATCCGCTTCGACCTCAACCTGTTCCCCCAGGCGAGTCGGACCCTGGCCCCGATCCTGCTCACCCTGGCGACCATCGGGATCGTCTACGGCGCCCTGGTGGCGTGCGCCCAGCGCGACCTCAAGCGCCTGCTGGCCTACTCGTCGCTCGCCCAGATCGGCTTCATCGCTCTCGGCACCTTCGCCCTCAACAGCCAGGGGCTGAGCGGCGGCGTGCTGCAGATGGTCAACCACGGCCTCGTCATCGCCACGCTGTTCATCCTGGTGGGCTGGATCTACGAGCGCCGCCGGACCTGGCAGATCGGCTCGCTCAAGGGCCTCCAATCGCCCGCCCCGGTGCTGGCCGGCGTGTTCACCCTGGCCATGATGGCCTCGATCGGCGTGCCCGGCCTCAACGGCTTCGTCGGTGAGTTCCTGATCCTCATCGGCACGTTCGTGGCCCACCGCTGGTGGGCGGTCGTCGCCACTGCCGGCGTGGTGATCGCCGCCGTCTACCTGCTCTGGGGCTACCAGCAGGTCTTCCACGGCGAGCCGACCGAGGAGGACGCGGCGACCGCCGACCTCACGATCAACCAGCGCCTCATCGTCGCCCCGCTCATCGTCCTCATCGTCTTGCTCGGCGTGTTCCCGAAGCCGGTGCTCGACCGCATCACCCCGTCGGTCAACCGCCTGGTCATCCACGTGGACCAGGTGACCAACACCCCGGTCCCGGCCGACCTGCGGCCTGCGGTCGCGGCCAAGGCACCGTGCTCGCTCAACGGCGTGCACGTGTCCTGTTCGGTCCTCGCATCGGTGTCGCCGGGGGCGCCGACGGCGTTGAAGGGGGCCTCGAAGTGACCACCCTCCTCGCCACGGCGGCGGCACCGACGATCCACGTGCCCCACGTCGACTACCTGAGCATCCTTCCCATGCTGATCATGCTGGGTGGGGCGCTCCTGCTGATGCTCGTGTCGTCGCTGTTCAAGCGGATCATGGACGTGCGGGCCGGCACCGTGGCCGCCGTCGTGGTGTCGCTGGCTGCCCTCGTCGCCGCCCTGGTGCAGTGGGACCACGTGGCCACCCACGGCCCGTCGGTCACCATCGCCGGGGCCATCGCCTACGACGGCTTCGACGTCTTCATCCAGGTGACCGTGTCGATCGCCATGCTGCTGACCGCGCTGGTCGGCGACGGCTACCTGCGGCGCGAAGGCATCGAGGGCCCGGAGTACCTCGTCCTCGCCATGGTCTCGGCTTCCGGGGCGATGATGATGGGCGCGGCCAACGACCTGATCGTGGTGTTCCTGGGCCTCGAGATCCTGTCGATCGCGCTCTACGTGCTGGCGGCCTTCAACCACAAGCGGGCCGAGTCGGGTGAGGCGGCGCTCAAGTACTTCGTGCTCGGCGGGTTCTCGTCGGCCGTCTTCCTCTACGGCATCGCCCTCACCTACGGCGCCACCGGCACGACCAACCTGGTGCAGATCGCCAACTACCTGTCGCGCAACATCATCGTCCACAACGGTGTGCTGCTCGGGGGCCTCGCCCTCCTGCTGGTGGGCTTCGGCTTCAAGGTCGCAGCGGTGCCGTTCCACATGTGGTCGCCCGACGTCTACGAGGGCTCGCCCTCGCCGGTCGCCGGCTTCATGGCGGCCGTGGCCAAGGCCGGTGCCTTTGCCGCACTGCTGCGGATCTTCGTGACGTCGTTCCCGACCGTTCGGGTCGACTGGCAGCCGGTCGTGTGGATCCTGGCCCTGCTCAGCCTGGTGCTCGGCGCCGTGGTGGCGCTGAACCAGCGGGACGTGAAGCGCATGATGGCGTACTCGTCCATCAATCACGTCGGCTTCATCCTGCTCGGCGTGGAGGCGTGCACGGCCCGCGGCGTGTCGGCCTCGCTGTACTACCTGTTCACCTACATGTTCCTGGTCATCGGTTCCTTCGCCGTCATCAGCGTGGTGGCCGGCCCGGGCGACACCCGTTCACAGCTGACCGACTACCGGGGCCTAGCCAAGCGCCAGCCGCTCCTGGCCCTGGCCTTCGTGGTGCTCCTGCTCGGCCAGGCCGGCGCACCGTTCACCACCGGGTTCCTGGCGAAGCTGGGCGTCATCGAGGCGTCCGTGTCCGTCCAGGGCTACGGCCTCGCAACGGTGGCCATGGCGTCGGCTGCGGTGGCCGCCTTCTTCTACCTGCGCCTGGCCGCGACCATGTTCTCGCCGGTCGGGGCGTCGGGCGATCCGCTCGATGGCAACCTGCCCGACACGGCACCCACGGCGGACGGTACGACGCCGGCCGCCACCGACCGCGCCGACGGCAGCCAGCCGGTGGTCGGCCTCCAGGTGCTGACCGATGCCGCACCGTCGGCCGAGGTCGAGGCACGCGGTCCGGTGCCCGTGCCGCCGCTGACGGCGGTGGCGGTGGGGACGTGCGTGGCGTTCAGCGTGGTGTTCGGCATCATTCCCGGGCCGGTCATCGACTTCGCCCACCAGGCCACACTGCTGCTGCTGCGTTGACCGCGCCGCCGGGGCCGCACGGCCTGGACGGCGTGATCCCGCAGGAGGCCCGGCCGCAGCGGTACTGTCGACCACGGCGGCCAACACTCGGAGGATGACGGCATGGCACAGGCACCAGACCGACCCGAGGGAACGTCCGCCGCAAAGCGGGACGTCCGGGAGATCGCCCGTCTGGTCATCGGGGCGGCCGGGTTGGTGCTTCTGATCGCCTTCGTCGTCGGGAATTCGAACGACGTCAGGGTCAACTACATCTTCGGCCACGCCACCACGAGCCTGATCTGGGTGATCCTCGTGGCGGCCCTGCTGGGCGTGCTGGTCGACCGGTTGATCATCGCAATCGGCAAGCGACGCAAGAAGCAGCGCTAGCCCGTCCGGCTACCAGGCAGGGCCTGAGCCCGAACCAGTCGTCGTCGACCGGGGCCGGGTGGAATGATGGGCCCATGAGCATGGAGACTCCCGAGGAACGAGCAGCCCACGGACGCAAGGCGCGCGAGCTCGTACCCCGCTCGAAGCACGGTGACTGGGTCCCGCCGGCCGACCGTACCGACCCGCTCGAGATCCTGGCCCTCCAGGCCACGACCCGGGTCCCCGACCTGGTGCCCATCCGCTACGGGCGTATGGCCGCGTCGCCGTTCGCCTTCTTCCGGGGTGCGGCCGCCGTCATGGCCGCCGATCTGGCCCACGAGGTCCACTCCCACCTCGACGTCCAGCTCTGCGGTGACGCCCACCTGGTGAACTTCGGCGGCTTCGCCACGCCGGAACGGGACATGATCTTCGACGTCAACGACTTCGACGAGACGCTGCCAGGGCCGTTCGAGTGGGACCTGAAGCGCCTGGCCGCCAGCATCGAGGTGGCCGCCCGCAGCCGGGGTTTCGACGACGCCCTGCGCACGAAGCTGGTGGGCCTGTCGTCGAGGGGCTACCGCGAGGCGATCCGGGACTTCGGTGGCATGCGCCAGCTCGACGTCTGGTACCTGCGGCTCGATGCCGCCACCCTGCTGGACCGGTGGGGGACGGAGGCCGGCCAGACCGTCATCGAGGGGTTCCAGAAGCGGGTGGAGAAGGCCCACACCAAGGACCACCTGAAGGCCGTGGCCCGCCTGACCGAGGAGCGGGACGGCAAGCTGCACTTCCGTGCCGACCCGCCCCTGCTCACCCCCATCGACGACCTTGTCGAGGCCGGCCACGAGGCCGAGACCATCGACAGCCTCGTGGCCGCCCTCGATGGCTACCGCGTCACGCTGACCGGGGACCGCCAGCAGCTACTCAGTCGCTACAGGTTCACCGACCTGGCACGCAAGGTCGTCGGCGTCGGCTCGGTCGGGACCCGCTGCTGGGTGGCCCTCTTCATCGGCCGCGACGAGGGGGACCCGCTGGTGCTCCAGATCAAGGAGGCCGAGCACTCGGTGGCCGAGCCGTTCCTCCAGTCGAGCGAGTTCGCCAACATGGGCGAGCGGGTGGTCGAGGGCCAGCGCCTCGTCCAGAGCGCCAGCGACATCTTCCTCGGCTGGGACACCCTGCGCGGCATCGACGGGGTCACCCGCGACTTCTACTTCCGCCAGATGTGGGACTGGAAGCTGTCCCCCGACATCGACACCATGACGCCGGCCACCTTCGAGGTCTACGCCCAGATGTGCGGCTGGGTGCTGGCCCTCGGCCACGCCCGCTCGGGCGACGCCGTCGCCGTCGGTTCCTACCTCGGCGCCGGCACCCGGTTCGACGAGGCCATGTGTCGGTTCGCGTCGGCCTACGCCGACCAGAACGAGCTCGACCACCAGGCCCTCAAGTTCGCCATCGCCACCAACAAGATCCACGCCATCAGCGACGTCTAACCAGGTGCCCGGCGCTGTCCGGACACCGAAGGGGCCAGGCGGGAGCGGTGGCGCGGGACTACTCTCCGTTGCATGCCCCTGCACAAGCACGAATCGATCCGCAGCGAGTTCCTGGACTCGGTCTACGCAGGCAAGGACCTGGTCACGACGCTCCCGTCCCACCTCTTCCCCAAGGACGAGATGCGCAGGGAAGACGCTTTCCAGGCGATCTCGGACGAACTCCTGCTGGACGGCAACGCGCGCCAGAACCTCGCCACCTTCTGCCAGACCTGGGAGGAGGACGAGGTCCACCAGCTGATGGACCTGTCGATCAACAAGAACATGATCGACAAGGACGAGTACCCCCAGACCGCCGAGATCGAGCGCCGCTGCGTGCAGATGCTGGCCGACCTGTGGAACGCTCCGGACGAGGGCGGTGCAGTGGGTTGCTCGGCCATCGGTTCCTCGGAGGCCTGCATGCTGGGCGGCATGGCCGCGCTGTGGCGGTGGCGCGCCAAGCGCAAGGCTGACGGCAAGCCCACCGACTCACCCAACTTCGTCTGCGGCCCCGTCCAGGTCGTCTGGCACAAGTTCGCCAAGTACTGGGACGTGGAGATCCGGGAGATCCCGATGTCCCCCGGCAGGTACTGCATGGACGCCGAGCAGATGCTCGCCCAGGTCGACGAGAACACGATCATGGTGGTCCCGACCTTCGGTGTGACCTACACCGGTGTCTACGAGCCGGTTGCCGAGCTGGCGGCAGCCCTCGACAAGCTGGCCGAGGACACCGGCCTCGACATCGACATCCACGTGGACGGTGCGTCGGGCGCCTTCCTCGGGCCGTTCTGCGCCCCCGACCTGGTGTGGGACTTCCGCATCGAGCGGGTGAAGTCGATCTCGACGTCCGGACACAAGTTCGGGTTGGCGCCCCTCGGTGTCGGCTGGGTGCTGTGGCGGCACGCGGACGACCTGCCCGACGACCTGATCTTCCACGTCACCTACCTCGGCGGCGACATGCCCGTGTTCCAGATCAACTTCTCGCGTCCGGCAGGACAGATCGTGGCGCAGTACTACAACTTCGTGCGCCTGGGCCGTGCGGGGTACAAGGACATCCAGGACTCCTGTTACGAGACGGCCAAGTTCCTCGCCGACGAGATCGTGAAGCTCGGACCGTTCGAGCTGCTGTGCGACGGGAACCCGCTGACCGGGATCCCGTCCGTGGCCTGGCGGATCATCGAGGGCGAAGACCCCGGCTACACCCTCTACGACGTGGCGGACCGCCTGCGGGTGAAGGGGTGGCAGGTGCCGGCCTATCCGCTGACCGGGTCGGTGTCGGACATCTCGGTCCAGCGGATCCTGGTTCGCCAGGGTGTGAGCCGCGACCTGGCGTTCCTGCTGATGAACGACATCAAGGAGTCCATCGCCCACTTCGACAAGCACCCGGTGTCGGTGGCCATGACCCCCGAGGAGTCGGGCGGCTTCAGCCACCTGTGAGCGGAGGTCGGTGACGGACGCGACGAACGGGCCCGTGGAGGGCCCGTTCGTCCGCGATGTGGTCGTCGTCCGGGACATTCCCCGGACGGCATGGGTCAGCTGAGGAGCTTGGCCTTCTGGGCCTCGAACTCGGCGTCGGTGATGGCACCGCTCTGCTTCAGGTCGGCCAGCTTGGACAGCTGGTCGACGTTGCTGGCGCCACCGGCGGTCTGCTTGACGTAGCTGTCGAACGCCTCCTGCTGCTGCTTGGCCGCCTGCTCGGCGCGCTCGTGCATCTTGCCGCCGCGGGCGATGAGGTACACGAGGATGCCGAGGAACGGCAGGATGATGACGAACAGCACCCAGAGTGCCTTCACGCCACCACTCATGTCATGGCTGCGGAAGATGTCGCCGAAGATGATGACGAGCAGCCAGAACCAGATGAGGAAGACGAAGATGCCGAGCATGGTGCCGAACAGGTCGGCTAGGGGATAGGTGTACGCAAGCATGAGAGGTTCTCCTTGGAGGTTGTTGATCACCTGACAACATAATGCAGCGGCGCTGGATGACCGGGTGACCGGCAGCTGGACACTCGTTCCCCGCCAGGCGCACCGGGTGGTGCGGACACCTCAGGTGTGGTCCGGCAGGCTCCAGTCCACCTTGATGGGCTTGTTGGTGACGAGGCGTGGCCGGCCCACGACCGCCGGGCGGTCGGTCGTCCAGGGGGCAGGTGTCGCCAGTGTGAGGCCGGCCAGGCCGCGCAGCGCCTGGTCGTAGGAGGAACGGGCCCAGGCGAACCGGCGCCAGGCCCCGTCGCGGTCGGCCGCCGCCGCGGGGATGACGTCGGCCAGACGGTCGATGGCCGCCTCGAACTCCGCCCGGGTCACCGAGATGGCGGGTGGCGGCTGCGCCTGATCGGGGATCAGTTGGGCCAGCCGGACGGGTGGGGGGATGGGCAGACCTGCGGCTAGGCCGATCTCCGAGATGGTGGGGATGCCGTGGGCGAGCATGAGCATCGGGCCCTGGTGCCGACTCGGCGTGTCGTCGGTCAACGACAGTGGCTCTCCGGACAACAGCAGCACCCCGGCATCGAGGAGCGCGCCCACCGAGGCCACCCAGGACTGGTCGCTGCTGGTTTCGGGGAAGTAGCAGAGGGCCGGGAACGAGCAGTGGGTCTGGTCGAGTTCCAGGAGCCAGGACGTCGCCGAACGCCACAGCTCGGGATTGTCCAGCGCGTCGAAGGCATGGAGGGTGGCGAGCAGGTCGACGCCCGATGCCGGAATCCCGGTGAACGGTTGCAGCGTGGTGATGCCCTTTTCGCGGTCGCGGTGGGCCGCATAGATGGTGGGGAGGTAGCTGATGAGCAGGGCCACCAGACCCAGCCCGATGATGGCCTCGATGAAGGCCACCCACGTGCGCGGCCCGCCCGTCGGGGCGGCGAACCCCAGCGTCGTCACCGACGAGCCGCTGATCTCGAAGGAGCGCTCGAGCGTGCCGGCGTCGATCCCCCAGAAGAGCAGGGTGAACCCGACGATGACCGTGAGCATCCATACCAGTGGCAGGCTCACCAGCGCCACCGGGCCGTAGAGGCCACGGAGGTTGTCGGCCCAGTCCTGGCTGCGCCACCGGTGGACCAGCAGGCGGTTGGTCACCGCGAACGTGGCCCGGGTGATCCTGGTGAAGCTGTTGCGGGGGAGCACCACCGTCTCGACGGCCGACACCAGCACTGCGCCGATGATGACGAGGCCGACCACGATGGCGGCGATCTTCAGCCAACCGGGTGAGCCGCCCGTTGACGACGATGCGAGCAGCAGTGCGCGACCCACCCCTGTCAGGCCGCCGCCGGTGCTGGTGCGTCGTCAGGCGCCTGACGACCGCGGCGCAGCTCAGCGGGGAGCTGGGGCATCCGGGCGCTGAGCACGTAGGCGACGACGACGGCCACGATGACCAACGGGGTCACGCTGAGTCCATCGCTCGAGAACAGCAGGATGGCGAGCAGGGTCGAGGTCAGGGGCAGTTTCAGCATCACGGTGGCCATGGCCCCGATCCCCATGGCCACCGCCGGCACCAGCACCAGCCCGGGCAGGTGGGAACCGGCGACCCCGATGGCGGCGCCGATGAACACGGCCGGGAAGATGGGGCCACCGCGGAACGCGGACAGCGAGAAGGCATAGGCGATCGATTTGGCGATGGCCAGGACCACGAGCGCACCCACCGTCCAGGTCGAGGCCTTGAGGACGAGGTCGGGCAGCGCGGACTGGCCGGAGAACAGCACCGTCTCGGCGCTCCGATGGGTGAGTTCGGCAAAGCCGACGGCCACCCCGGCCACCGCGAGGCCGATCACCGGGGTCCACGCCATGCGGTGCCGCACGACGACGGCCAGGAGGGCCAGCGACGTCAGCCGGATGGTGGTGCCGACGAGCACAGCGACCACGCCGATGGCGAGGGCCCACAGGAACAGCGCGACGGTCGGGTGGCTGAAGGTGGGCAGGCCCGGAATGGCGAGCGAGAAGGTGCCGAGCCCGGTCAGGTTGTCCAGGCCGACGAAGATGAGTGTGCCGATGCCGGCGGCCAGCAGCCCCGGGACGAGCACCAGTCCGAGCAGCGGCCCACCGAGACCGCCCGCCTCCATGAGGAGGAAGGCGCCGATGATCGGCGAGCCGAGCAGAGTGCTGATGGCCGCGAAGCTGCCTGCCGCCGCCATCACCGTGCCGGCCATCGGGGGTGCGTCCTTGGCGGCGAGCTTGACGGCCAGCGCGCCCAGTCCGCCACCGATGGCGATCAGCGGCGCTTCGGGTCCGAGGACCACGCCGAGGGCCAGGGTGGCGAGCGAGGCGAGGACCACGCCCGGCAGTTCCGCGGCGGTCGGGGCACCGCCGCCCGTCTGGAAGCCGTTCGCCGGTTCGTGTCCCGAGGTTCCCGGCAGGTAGGAGATGGTGGCGGCCACCAGGACGCCGGCCACCAGCAGGATCGGGACGGGCCACCACACCGGTGTGCCGTGGAAGCCCAGGCCACTGGGTAGCGACTGGTAGATCCAGGTCTGGAGATGGCCGACCAGCGCCAGGTAGAAGTAGGCGACGGCCGACACGGGCACGCCGATGACGGCGGCGAGCACGAGGAGCTGGATGTAGCTCTTCGACTTGAGCAGCTCCATCGGGTCTGCGGGGGTGGCCGGTGCAGTGGGTGCCGCAGGAGGTGCCGTGGTCGTCGATCCGGCCGGGGGAACGGCCCCGGTGTCACTCATCGTCGGGCCAGCTGTTGCGCCGGCTCCATTTCATGAAGAAGGCGACCACCAGCACGATGGCGAGGCCCCCGAAGATGATGATGTAGAACACGGCTCTCCTCCGCCGAGATGGACAAGGAGGAGACTAGGTCGTCCCGGACGCGCCGGAGTGTTGCACCACAGTTGCAGGCCGGCGCGGTCACCGAACGGCCGTGCAGCGCCGGATAGGGTGAGTGCTGCTGCCGGACCCCGTGCAGCGTTCAAGACCGCGTAAGGAGTACCGCCGCATGCTCGCCTACAACTACCCGATCCTCGATCTCATTTGGACGATGTTCATGTTCTTCGTGTTCGTCCTCTGGATCTGGCTGCTCATCGCCGTGTTCATGGACGTCTTCCGGAGCCATGACCTGAGCGGTGGCGTCAAGGCCCTGTGGGTGCTCTTCATCATCATCCTGCCGTTCCTCGGCGTGCTGATCTACCTCATCGCCCGTGGCGGCAAGATGCACGAGCGCGCCGCCGAGCAGGCGGTCCAGCAGCAGAAGGCCTTCGACACCTACGTCAAGCAGGCCGCAGGTTCGGGCAGCACGGCCGACGACCTGGCCAAGCTGGCCGACCTCAAGCAGAAGGGCGTGATCAGCGAGGCCGAGTTCGAGGCCCAGAAGGCGAAGATTCTCGCCTGAGGCTCCAACGATCTGACGGCCCGGTGGCCGCCTCCTGTGCCGAGCGCACGGGGGCGGCCACCGCCGCGTCCCGGCCCGTGGCCCGCGGCACCGAAGGTTGCTGGCACCCCGTCGGGTCGGCCGCGTGTCCCCGGTGTCCCCGGTGGCGCCGGAGCCCGCCGGTACAGTGTCCGCGTGACCACCGAACCCCCGTCGGACGGCCAGGACGGAGCGCCCGACCTCGTCGAGCCCCTCGAGCTGACCAAGGAGAACGAGGCGCTCGAGCACGAGAACGAGGAGCTCCGACACGAGCTCGAGGCGAAGGGTCAGAAGAAGCGTGGCCGCACCATCGGGGCGTGGGTACTCCTGGTGCTGGCCTGCCTCCTCGCCATCACGTCGGTGGTCGTGGTCTACGCCCGGAACCAGCTGCTCAACACCGACACCTTCGTCTCCACGCTGGCCCCGTTGGCCTCGGACCCGGCGGTGCAGACTGCGGTCGCCACGAAGGTGTCGAACAGCCTGGTGCAGCAGACCGACCTCGAGCAGCGGGTCAAGAACGCGTTGCCCGCCCGGGCCGACTTCCTGGCCGATCCCATCACCTCGTCAGTCAAGTCCGCCACCTACTCCATCACGCTCAAGTTGGTGCAGAGCTCCCAGTTCCAGAAGCTGTGGGAGCAGGCGCTGCGCCAGTCACACCAGCAGCTCGACAACCTGCTGACCGGACAGAAGGTCGGTGCCCTGTCCGCCGCCAACGGCCAGGTCACGGTCAACCTCACCCAGGTGGAGACCAAGGCCAAGCAGGTACTGGCCCAGCACGGCCTCTCGGTGTTCAACAAGGTGCCGCAGTACAACGGGGCACCCTACGTCCTCTTCCAGTCCAAGCAGCTGCTGAAGCTGCAGCGGTGGGTCAAGTTCCTGAACAGCCTGGCGCTGGTGCTCCCGATCGTGTCGCTCCTGCTGTTCGCCGTCTCGGTCGTCCTGGCCCGTGACCGGAGGCGGGGCCTCGTGCACGCGGCAGCCGGTCTGGCGGTCTCGATGGCGGTCCTGCTCATCGCGGCGAACGTCGGGCGGAACCAGTACCTCGCGTCGCTCCTGCCGGGCCAGTCGAAGGACGCGACCGCGGCCGTCATCGACACGGTCGACGCCTCGCTCCTCGACTCGGTACGGACACTGCTGATCCTCGCCGCGGTCGTCGCCCTGGTCGCCTTCGTCGTCGGCCTCGGCCCGGTCCGCCGGTGGTGGTCGAATCGCACCGCGCCGACCTGGCTGACCTCGGGCCCGGCCCACGACGTGGTCGCCGCCCACCGCCGGGCCTTCCAATGGCTCGCCCTCGGCGTGGGCCTGCTGGTGCTCGTCCTGTGGAACCAGCCGACGGTCAAGGTGGCCCTCATCGTGCTCCTGGTCACCTTCCTCTTCGTGATCGTCGTCGGCGTGTACGGGCGGACCTCGCCCGGGTCCGCGACGACACCTCCGGAGGGTGGACCGCCGAGCGACACCGGCGTCCCGACCGGGGCTGCCGTCTCCTGACCTGGTGACGACGCGGTGACCCTGCCGTCCCCTCGCGACTGGTGGCTGGCCGTCGAACCGGTGCACGCCGTCGTCTACTTCGATCCGGAGTGCCTGGCGGCCATGGACGGGCTCGGGTTCCGGGGCTTCTGGATGGGGTACTTCGCCGGTCGGGCCGCCCCGTTCGGCGCCGTCGGTCCCGACGTGGTGACCGCGACGTTCTTCAACTTCCATCCCGACCGGGTGGCCCGCGTCCTGCCCGACGCCTGGTCGCTGGCGTCGCCGGCGGACGTCTGGGCGACGCGGACGAACGCGGCGGCATCGACGCTGCGCAGGGTCGATCCGGCGGTGGTGACGACCGCCCGGACGTTGGTTCCGGGGCTGCGACAGCTGCTCGCCGGGGTACCCGATGCCGGCCGACCGCTCTTCGCCACCACCCGGGCCACGGGGGAGCCGGACGATCCCGTCGAGGCGCTCTGGTACTGGTGCTCCTGCCTACGCGAGCACCGGGGTGACGGCCATGTGGCCGCGCTCACCGCGGCGGGTCTCGACGGGTGCGAGGCGCTCGTGCTGTTTGCCGCCGCCGGCGGGCCGCCCGCCGACCTGCTGCAGCGGTCGCGGGGGTGGTCTGCCGGCGAGTGGGCCTACGCCCGTGAGCGGCTCGAGCGGCGCGGCCTCGTGGAGGGCGACGTGGCGACGGACGCCGGGATCGAGTTGCGCCGGTGGGTCGAGGCGACGACCGACGACCTGGCCGGCATGGTGACGGGTCGGGCACAGGGCACCGACGGCGAGTCGCTCCACCGTGGACTGGCGGCCGTGGCGGCAGCGGTGCACTCGGCCGGCGTCATCCACTACCCGAATCCGATGGGGCTGCCCGAGGCCCGGTGACGCCCGTGGGCCGTGCCGGCGGCCGCGTCAGTCCTGGGTCTGCACCGACGTCGGCCCGGCGGTCTCCTGGGCACGGGTGACCGGCCCGTCCGCCCCCGGCACCTGCACGCCGTCCTCGTCCCACCGGACGATGGAGGCCAGGAACTCGTCGGTTTCCGCCTGGGCAGCCAGCATCCGCTTCTCGGCGCCTGCGGCGAGGATCCGGCCGAGGACCGGGATCTCCCACAGCGACTCGGCCCGCAGGATGGACATCACCACCGGCACCAGGTGCTCCGCCGTATCGAAGACGACGTAGCGGGGGAGCCACTCCGGCTCGTACTTGGCGTTGAACTTCCACAGCGACTCGATCTGGGCGAAGTTGGACAGCCGCTTGAGGAACCAGCGCTCGGCACGCTGCACGGTGCCGTCGCCCTTCTCGCCGGCCAGCGTGGAGCGCATGGCTGCGAAGTTGAGGCTGAGCCCCTCGAAGCCGCCTGCGGCCATGTGCTCGATGGTCGAGCAGAGGGCGAAGTCGAGCAACCCGTTCGGATGGTCGCCCGGGTCGCGTCGCATGAGGTCGAGGGAGTAGCCGTTGATGCCGGTCGACGGCACGAACTGGCACATGGCGGCGGCCTTGCCCTCGGGGGTGCGCACCACGGTCAGCAGGAGCCCGGTGTCGCGCGGGTCGAAGACCCGACCCAGCATCATCGAGAACCCCCGCTCGTGCTCTCCCTGGCGCGACAGGCGCATGAGATCGGTCAGCTCGTCGATGAGGGACGGGTCGATGTGGGACGGGTCGTGGAACGTGACGGTGTAGCCGTACTTCTTGATGCGGTTGTGGGCCTGTCGGAGCCCCTTCATGTGCTTGCCCGCCAAGCTGAACTCCTGCACCCGCACCACGGCCTCGTCGCCGAGGTAGATGTTGTGCATGCCCGAGTCGCGGTAGGTGGGGAGCCAGTCCTCGCCCGCTCCCATCACCGCAGTGGTCCACCCGTGTGCGTCGGCGAAGGCACGGAAGGCGCCCCACACCTGCTCGCGCTCGTTGCGGGGGCCGATGGGATCGGGGGAGATGAGACACACACCCCCGTAGACGGCGTAGGCCACGAGGCTGTCGCGGTGGAAGAACCACTTCTTGTCGGACCGCAGGGCGAAGTAGTCGAGTGTGGACGAGCCGTGACGGCGCACGATGTCGCGGGCCCGGAACTCGGCCGCCCGCCCCGAGCCCAGTCGGCGGTCGACGACCGGGCGGGTGAGCAGGAAGAGGGTGATGGCGGCCAGGCTCAGCCCGATGGCGAGCAGGGCCGGGGTGATGAAGCGGTCCGGCCGTTCCGGGAGGTCGATCGTGGTGATCCCGACGAACCGCTCGGACACGGCCCAGAACGTCGTCCACCACGGCAGCACGTCATGCGGGTGGTGGCGGATGTGGCTGAACAGCTCGAGCGACACGGTGGCGACGACGGCCACCCCCAGGGCCACCCCGGCCAGGGTGAAGAGGGCGGAGCGGACCGATGTGGCGTCGGAGGCGGCCTGGAACTCCTTGCGGTTGACCACCAGGAACGTCAGCACCAGCCCGGCGATGAGCGACTCCTCGATGTCGGCCCCGGCCACGAGGTGGAGGAGGATGGTGCCGGCCAGGAGCACGACGGCCACCCGCCAGGCGCGGCGCTGACCCCGCAGGACGCCGCGACCGAGGGCGATGAGGGCCAGGCCGGCCAGGGCCACGAGTGCGCCGGCGGCCACGCTCGCCCGGAGGGGCAGGTACTCCTCGACGGCGTGGAGGCGGCCGCGCAGTGGCGGCGTGATGGAGTCGAGGAGGTCGATGATCCCGGTCACGAGGATGGCGCCTGCACCCCACCGGCGGACGCGTCGGGTTCGGCGATGGGCCTGGCGGAGATCGGGCGCCGGCGGCCACGACTCGCCTACCGGGTAGGAGGCGACCAGTGACGGGTGGAGCGAGCCCCCGACCCGACGCCGGGTGACCAACCGTTCGAGACGGCTGGGGGACGGGAGCTCGTTGTGGGCCAGGAGCAGGCGGACGTGGAGCTCTGCCCCGGACTCGATCTCCACCCAGCTCACCCACTGGCTGTGCAGGAACACGGGCGGCAGGCCGAGCCGGCCGCGGTGCTCGGCCACCACCTCGGCGGTGGCGCCGACGTTGGCGTAGAACCCGGTGCCCAGGTTGGTGAGCTCGGACCGGAAGGTGGCCGCCGTGATCAGCCCGGCGTAGCCCTGCGCCACCACCCGCCGCGCGTCGTCGCGCGCGGTGTCGTTGGCGCCGGCCTCGGTGCGCACCTCCTTGAGGGCGCCGCCGCCGAGGATCGACCACATCCTGCGGCTGAGCAGTCCGAGCACGACGGCCATGACGGCGAGGAGCACGACCGCGACGCCGAGGGCCACGACGAGCTGGTCGTTGAGGTCGGCGGAGTGTGCGTGGCGCACCACCCGGGCCGGCAGGCCTGCACCGATGTGGCTGAGCACCCACGGGGTGACGGCCACCCGCAGCAGTATGGCCACGGCGAACGGCACCAGCAGCCACCAGGCGTAGCGGCCGAAGCGTCGGTAGAGGGTGCGTGACACCACGAAGCGGGTCAGGCTCGACGGGTCGCTCAGCTGATCGGCCCCGTCGAGCCACGGCGCGTCCTCGGGTGACTCCTGGGCCACGGACCGCCAGTGCCGGCCGGCGGTCCGGCCCACGCCCGGCTTGGCGTCCGCCGTCGGCTCGTCGTCCGTTGCGTCGCCGTAGACGTGCACGCCGGGCTCGACACGGACCACCCGGAGGCCGGTGCCGGTCTGGACGTGGAGATCGACGGCGCCGAGGTGCTCGACGCCGGCGGCCGCCAACGTGGCCACTACGTCGGACGAGCCGGGGTCCACCCGGGGTCCCGCGGCGATGGACTCGGGCTCGTGGGTGCCCCGTTGGCGGAGGATCCGACGCTCGTCCTCCTGCAGGAACCGGAGGAAGGCGAGGGCCAGTGCCGGGTGGGCGTCGATGGCACGGCCCGCTGCGCCCAGCGGGTCGTCGCAACCCGTCAGGTCGAAGAGGTTGCCGGCGATGATGAGGATGCCCGGTCCGTCCCACGTGTCGAGGGCCTGGGCCAGCTCACCCGTCAGGGCCAGGCTCGAGGGCGTGGCCTCGGGGGTGAGCAGAAGATCGCTGACGACCATGATGCGGCGTCCGAGGGGCACGTGCACCCGTGTGCCGCCGGGGTCAGGGGTGAAGGTGTCGGGCTGCGCGACGACGACGGGAGCCGAAGGGGCCACCGCCGGGGCCTCGATGTCGGTGGTCGCGGTCACAGCCCCTCCAGTCTACGGCGCTCCCGGCGTTAGGCTGAGGCGGTTGAGCCACCGTCCGCACGGCCGGGACCTGGGACGACACATGTCCCCGGTATCGGCAGCTGGCGCGCCGGACGAAGTCCGGACGGTCCGCAGCCAAGGGGGAACAGTGTCCGAAGCACCCAGGAACGAGCCGACGATCGAGGACTACTTCACCGAGGAGCGGGTGTTTCCCCCGCCGGAGGGCTTCCGGGAGCGGGCCGTTGTCACCGACCCCGCCGTCTACGACGAGGCCGCCTCGCTCGGCCCCGACTTCTGGGCACAGCAGGCCGGCGCACTCGACTGGTTCCGCCCGTGGGACACCGTGCTCAGCTGGGACCTGCCGTTCGCCCGCTGGTTCGACGGCGGCACGCTGAACGTCTCGTACAACTGCCTGGACCGGCACGTGGCCGCCGGCCGGGGCGACAAGGTGGCGTTCCACTGGGAGGGCGAGCCGGGGGACACCCGCACCATCAGCTACGCCGACCTGCTCCTCGAGGTGTGCCGGTTCGCCAACGTGCTGAAGGGCCTCGGCGTGGGTCGTGGCGACCGGGTGGCCGTCTACATGCCGATGGTGCCCGAGCTGGCCGTCACCATGCTGGCCTGCACCCGGATCGGGGCGGTCCACTCGGTCGTCTTCGGCGGCTTCTCCTCGGACGCCCTGCGCGACCGGATCCTGGACGCCGAGGCCAAGGTCGTGGTGACGGCGGACGGCGGCTGGCGACGCGGCCAGGGTGTCGGCCTGAAGGGCAACGTCGACGTCGCCGTGGCCGAGACCTCGTGCGTCGACCACGTCGTGGTCGTGGAGCGGACGGGCGCCGACACGGTGGGCGGTCCGGTCGCCATGACGGAGGGCAGGGACCACTGGTGGCACGAGCTCATGACGGGCGAGGACCCGGCTGCCGGCGGTGCCCCGGACGACGCGTGCCAGCCCGAGCACATGGACGCCGAGGACCTGCTGTTCATCCTCTACACCTCGGGCACCACGGCCGCACCCAAGGGCATCATGCATACGACGGGCGGCTACCTGACCCAGGTGGCCTACACCCACCGGGTGGTGTTCGACCTGCACCCCGACGAGGACGTCTACTGGGCCGCCGCCGACATCGGCTGGGTGACCGGACACAGCTACATCGTCTACGGGCCGCTGGCGAACGGTGCGACGTCGGTGATGTACGAGGGCACGCCCGACGCGCCCGGCCGGGACCGCTGGTGGTCGATCGTCGAGCGCTACGGCGTGACCATCCTCTACTGCGCCCCGACCGCCATCCGGACGTTCATGAAGTGGGGGGCCGACGAGCCGGCCAAGCACGACCTGTCGAGCCTGCGCCTGCTCGGGTCGGTGGGCGAGCCCATCAACCCTGAGGCATGGATGTGGTACGCCGAGCACATCGGCGGGGGCAACTGTCCGGTGGTGGACACGTGGTGGCAGACCGAGACGGGGGCGATCATGATCGCCCCGCTGCCCGGCATCACGACCACGAAGCCGGGCTCGGCCACCTTCCCGCTGCCCGGGATCGGGGTCGAGGTGGTCGACGAGGAAGGTCACGCCATCGAGCACGGCGGCGGCTACCTCACCCTGACGACCCCGTGGCCGGCGATGCTGCGCGGCATCTACGGCGATCCGGAGCGCTACCGGGACACCTACTGGAGCCGCTTCGACGGCCGCTACTTCGCGGGCGACGGCGCCAAGATCGACGACGACGGCTACCTGTGGCTGCTCGGCCGGGTGGACGACGTCATGAACGTGTCCGGACACCGCATCTCCACCACCGAGGTCGAGTCGGCACTCGTCGACCACTACCTGGTGGCCGAGTCCGCCGTGGTGGGGGCGGTCGACCCGACGACGGGTCAGGCCATCGTGGCCTTCGTCACGCTGGTGGCCGACGCCGGCGAGGCCAACGACGAGCGGGGCCAGGAACTCCGTGCCCACGTGGCCAGCAAGATCGGCCCGATCGCCCGCCCGAAGACGGTGATCTTCACCGACGAGCTCCCGAAGACCCGGAGCGGCAAGATCATGCGCCGCCTGTTGCGCGACGTCGCCGAGGGACGCGTCCTGGGCGACACGACGACCCTGGCCGACCCGGCGGTGGTGGAGGAGATCCGGCGGCTGTCGGCCACCTCGCCGGGCGAGGAGTAGCGGCGTGGGGGATCCGGGCAACTGGGCCTGGCGCAACGGGAGGATCGATCAGCCGGGTGAGGCGGTGGTCTTCGACATGGACGGTGTCCTGTCCGATGCCGTCGGTCGCCAGCACTTCATCGAGCAGGGCCGGCGCAACTGGGACGCCTTCTTCGACGCCTGCGGCGAGGACGCCGTCATCGGCGAGCTGGCCCGGGTGCTCGAGCTCCTCGACCCGAAGCTCCAGATCATCCTGCTGACCGGCCGGCCGATGCGGGTGCAGCCCCAGACGCTGGCCTGGCTCGAGCGCTACGACCTGCGGTGGGACCTGCTGGTGATGCGGGCGCGGGGCGACTACTCCCAGGTGACCTGGTACAAGCGCGACTCGGTCGACGAGCTCCGCCACTTCGGGTTCGAACTCCGGTTGGCCTTCGAGGACGACCCCAACAATTTCGCCATGTTCCACGCCATGGGCATCCCCTGCGTGTACATCCACTCCGGCTACTACGAGTAGGACGCTCCGTCGGTCGGACCGTGCGCACCGGTCGGACGCCTGGGCCGTACGGCCAGCCACCAGCCGACGAGCAGGGCCGCGACGGACGCGACCAGCACGGGCGCGTCGCCGAAGCGCACGTAGACCGTCCATCCGTCCCGGAGGCCGAGCGTGGCGGGCACGATCTGGCGGACGCCGAGCACCGAGCGCTCCACCAGCACCCCTCGGTGGGTGATCCAGGCGGAGTACCCCGTTGGCGCCGCCTGCAGCAGGTCCCGGCCCTGCTGGACGGCCTGGACCTCACTCGCCGCGATCTCCTGGGTCGGGATCTGTGCCGAGCCGTACGACGAGGTGTTGGTGGGCACGATCAGCACCTGGGCCCCGGCCCGTACCGACGAGCGACCCCGGTCGGCGTAGAAGACCTCGTAGGAGATCATCGTCCCGAGCCGGCCGGCCGGCGTCGTGAGCATGCCCGACCCGGTGCCGGGCACGGCATCGAGCGGCACCGCCGACAGGTCGCCGAGATGTGCGAAGAACGAGCGGTAGGGGACGTACTCCCCGAAGGGGACCCGGTGCACCTTCTCGTACCGGTCGACGACGGCACCGTCGGGACCGAAGGCGACCACCTCGTTCCTGAACGCGGTCGTCGACACCGTCTCGGTGACGCCGACCACCAGCGTCGCGTGCAGGGCGATGGCCAGGCGGGACAGCGCACCCTGTTCGGGATCGTCGGCCAGCGGCTGGTCGAGGGAGACCACGTCCTCGGGCCACAGCACCAGCGCCGGGGGGTCGGTCCCCTGGTGGGGGAGCAACCGGTCGGTGGCGGCCACCGCGGCGTGGAGCACGGTGGCCGGGTCGACCTGGGACTTCCGGAAGCCCCGTACCCCGCCACCCTGCACGGCCGCTGCGGTCACCCGCCGGACCACCGGTCCGCCGTCGGCCGCGTGGTCGGCAATGGCTGCGGTGCCCGTCAGGGCCACGAGTGCCACGGCGCCGGTGACGGCCAACGACCCGAGGCCGACCACGGCACGCCGCCAGACGGCCGGCCGGTCGGGCTCCGGGTGGAGCCGGTCGAACTCGATCACCCGGCGGTGGCTGCGCACCGCCCGGACACCGGCGAGGCAGAGCGCGCCCGTCGCCACCCCGCCCGCGTAGACGGCGGCGGTCAGCCCCAGCGGGCCGCCCAGCCGTGCCACGCCGAGCACGGGCCCGCCGGCCTGCCCGAGGAACACGCCGCCGATGGGGAGGCCGCCGAAGGGCCACGTCTGGCGGACGGCCTCGGCCAGGGTGAGGGCCGCCGGGAAGGCCAGGGCACGGGCCACCACCGGCCCCCGTGGCACCGCCAGGCACGCCACCCCCATGAACAGCGCCTCGGCGAGGATGAGCACGACCGCGCCGGCCAGGGTGAAGGCCCGGGCGAACATGAGCCCCGGCACGTAGCAGCCGAGGCCGGCCAGCCACCCGGCCCAGAGCCGGGTCCGTGGCCGGAGCCCGCCGAGCCGCCACCACAGCAGGCCGGCGGCCGGGAACGCCAGGGCCCAGAAGCCCCACGGGGGGAGCGACAGTGCGAGCCCGACCCCGGACGCCACCGCCGGCAGCGCCACGGCGCTCCGACGCGGGGTGACCCGGTCCGGGTCGGTGCGTGACATGCGGAGTTTCGACGGGCGCCACGGCACGGTGTCGTCGGTCGCCGCCTCCGGTGGGGCTCCCATCGGAGGCGGCGGGGCGAGGGTCGACATGCCCTCCGGCCCCGTGGTCATCGACCGGTGCGGGCCGGTGCGGCTCCGTCGAGCGACCGCAGCACGGCCCGAGCGGCCGTGCGGCCGCTGCCGACCACCGCCGGGATCCCCACCCCGCGGTACGCGCTCCCGGCCACCGCCACGGCGGGCAGCTTGGCCACCGCCTGCTCGATCGTCGACGTCCGCGTCAGGTGCCCGACCTTGTACTGGGGGAACGCCCCGTCCCAGCGGGTGACCATCGACTCGCGGGGCGCCGCCGCCACGTCCAGGACGGCCGACAGTTCGGCCACGACAGCTGCGGTCAGCTCGTCGTCGTCAAGCGAGTCGGGGCGGTTGTCGCCGAGCCGGCCGACCGACAGCCGGATCAGCTCGTCGTCGGGACGTGCCAGGCCCGGCCACTTGCGGCTGAGGTACGTGCACCCGGTGATGAGCGCGGTGCGGCCGGCGACGGTCGAGGTGCGTGGGACGAGGAACCCGGTACCCACGAGCTCGCTGCGGATGGCACCGGCCGGCATGGACAGGGTGATGACGGTCACCGACGAGAGCTCGATGTCCGACAGCAGGGACGAGGCCAGCGGGGCGTGGCCGCTCAGGAGTCCAGCGGCCTGCCCGGCAGGCACGGCGAGGACCACGGCGTCGACGTCCAGGGTTCGGACGGTGTCCGAGGAGCCCTCGGCGTCGGGCACGCCGGCGACGTCGCCGGCCAGGCTCAGGCGCCAGGACGGTCCCGTTCCGACCGGCAGGCGGTCCATCGACTCGACGGCCACCCCGGTGTGGAGGGCGACGCCCCGCGCTGCCAGGGCGGCGGCCAGCTCGGCGGGCAGGCGGGCGTTGCCGCCGTCGAGCGACCAGAACACGGGAGGTGGCGCCGCACCCGGTCGCGGGGGCGGTGCCGGCGGGGTCTGTCCGGGTGTCGGCGGTCGTCGGAGGGCGCGGATGAGGCTGCCGGACTGGCGGTCTGCGGCCAGGAGGGGCGGGAAGGTGGACTCGGCGCTGAGGTCGTCGACCCCTCCGGCGTGGATCCCACCCACCAACGGGTCGACCAGGCGCTCGACCACCTCGTGGCCGAGGCGCGATCCGACGATGTCGCCCACCGACCGGTCCGCGGTGGCGCGCGGGTCGCCGCGGTGGGGTGTCACGAGGTCGAGGCCGGCCCGGGCGAGTCCCATCGGGCCGAGGATCCCGGAGCGGATCATCGGCCACGCCTTGGTCGGCACCCCGAGGTTCACCCCGTCGGGCATCATGCGCAGCCGCCCCCGCACCCACAGCGAGGCACCCGAGGCGCCGGGTGCGACCAGGGCCCCGGTCAGGCCGAGTTCGTCGCACAGCCGGGTCGCCTCCGGTCGGCGGGCCAGGAAGGCGTCGGCGGCGACGTCGACGATCCGACCGCAGAACTCCGTGGAGCGGACCTTGCCGCCGGCTCGGGCGCCGGCCTCGAGCACCACGACGCGGGGGACGGCACCATCGTCCCGTCCGGCGACGAGCTCCCATGCCGCCGACAGGCCGGCCATCCCCCCGCCGACCACGGCCACGACGGGCCCCTTCGGCGCAGGTACGTCGCTCACGGTCGCCCCGCCGGTCGGTCGGCGTCGGCGCCGGCCGCGTCGCGGACGACGTCGGCCAGCAGCGCCAGGAACGTCGGGTCGTCATTGAGCGACGTGGTGCGGGCGAAGGCGATCCCGAGGGAGTCGGCCCGGTGTTGGGCCTCGATGTCGAGGTCGTAGAGGACCTCGAGGTGGTCGGACACGAAGCCCACCGGGCAGACCACCACGGCGGTTGCGCCCTCTGCCGCCACCCGGTCCATCTCGACGAGGAGGTCGGGGCCGATCCACGGGTCGGCCGTGCGCCCGGCGCTCTGCCACGCCGTGCCCCACGTGACGGTCGGTTCTGTACCGAGGTCGAGCCGGGCCGCGATGTCGGCTCCGGACTCGGCCACCTGTTCCGGATAGGTGTCGCCCATGGCCACGACCCGGAGGGGGAGACTGTGCGCGGTGAAGAACACCGCCGTCCTCGTACGGGCCGCCGGGTCGAACCCGTCGAGTGCGGCGCGTGTGCGGGTGGCCAGGAGGTCGGCGAAGCCCTCGGCCCGGTGCCAGGAGGGGACGACCGTCATGCCGAGCGGCGGCACCGTCGCCGCCGCGGCGGCCTCGGCCCGGGCGAAGTACTCACCGGAGCCCATGGTCGACTGGTGGGGGGTCAGGACGACGGCGACGATCCGGTCCACGCCCTCGGCCGACAGGTCGGTCACGGCCTGCTCGATGGTGGGCTCGACATACTTGGTCCCCAGACGGACCACGAACCGTCCCGGTGCGGCCGCCTCCAGCGCGGCGGCCAGGCCGTCGACCTGGGACCGGGTGCGCGCCGTCAGGGGGGAGGTGCCCCCGATCGCCTCGTAGCGTCCGGTGAGCTCGTCGAGGAGCTCGGGTGTCGGAGGCCGCCCGCGGCGGATGCGCGTGTAGAAGGCCTCGATCTCCTCGGGTGTGCCCGGGGTGCCGTGGGCCATCACGAGCACGCCGATCGTCACGGCACCGGCTCCACGCCGGCGCGGCCCTCGGCGTGGACGAGCGCCGCCACCTCCTCGAGGATGCCAGGGTCGGTCTCGGGCAGGACGCCGTGACCGAGGTTGAAGACGTGCCCGGGCGCGGTGCCGGCCAGCCCCAGCACCTCCCGGGTCTCGGCGGCGGCCACGTCCCAACTGCCGAGGCACATGGCCGGGTCGAGGTTGCCCTGGACGGCGGTGCCCGGCCCCACGCGCCGGCGGGCCTCGTCGAGCGGTACCCGCCAGTCGATGCCCACGACCGAGGTGCCGGCCGTGGCCATGAGGGGGAGCAGCTCGCCCGTACCCACACCGAACAGGATGGTGGGCGTGCCCGGGTGGGAGGCCTCAAGGTCGGCGAAGAGGCGCCGGGTGGCCGGTAGGACGAGCTCCTCGTAGTGCCTCGGGGTGAGGATCCCGGCCCAGCTGTCGAAGACCTGGATGGCCGAGGCCCCGGCGTCGAGCTGCGACCGCAGCGAGGCAAGTGCCATGTCGGTCAGCCGCTCGACCAGCGCCTGCCAGAGGGCGGGCTCGCTGAGCATGAGGGACTTGACCTTGGTGAAGTTCTTCGACGGGCCACCCTCGACCAGGTAGCTGGCGACGGTGAAGGGACCGCCCGCGAATCCGATGAGGGGCACGTCGAGCGTTGCCGCAAGGAGTCGCACGGCCTCCACGACGTACGGGGTGTCGGTCTCGGGCTCGAGTGGACGGAGGCGTTCGAGGTCGGCGGCCGACCGGAACGGCTCGGACACCACGGGCCCCGTGCCGGGTGCGACGTCGACGCCGAATCCCACCGCCGCGGCCGGTACGACGATGTCACTGAAGAAGATGGCGGCGTCGGTGCCGTACCGGTCGACAGGCTGACAGGTGAGCTCGGCAACCAGCTCGGGCTGGTGGATGGCGTCCAGGATGCTTCCGGGGCCGCGGGCCGCCCGGTATTCCGGCAGCGACCGCCCGGCCTGGCGCATGAACCAGACCGGCACGTGGGGGACGGACTGCCCACGGCAGGCCCGCATGAACGGGGCGTCGTCGAAGCGGTCGGGCGCATGGGCGGCCCCGCCGGGCGCACGGGGCACAGCGGTGGACATGGGCTGAGTCTAGGAGCAGGGGGAGCGGCCCCCGGAGCGCCCGGACGCGGTCATGGCACCGGGACCTGCCGGAGCACCCCGCCCGTCGGGCGCCTACAATCGAGGGTTCCCCTGAGCCGGTCGTGGGGCCGGACCACCCGTCCGGACGGACCCGGGAGCAGACAGGAGGTGGGGCGTGGAGTCGGAGCTGGAGGCGGAGCAGGAGTTCGTCGACCTCGCCTACGCGCGACTCGACGCCATGCGGGGCGACGCCAACTCCATGCTCGAGGGCGTCCTCGACCTGGGGAGGGGCGGCACCTTCCAGTCGCGCACGGAGCGTGACGTCATCGTCCGCACCAGCCTGGCCCGGCTCGAGCAGCTCGACATCGGCGACCAGGCGCTGACCTTCGGTCGGATCGACCGGTTGACAGGGGGCGGTGCCGAGGCGCACGACGACGCCCCGACCGAGACCTTCCACATCGGGCGCCTGGCCATCCACGGGCCCGACCACGAGCCCCTGGTGGTCGACTGGCGCGCTCCCGTGGCCGAGCCCTTCTACCGGGCCACCGGTCGCGACCCCCTGGGCCTGGTGCTCCGCCGCCACCTGGCCCTGCAGGGCCGCAACGTGATCAGTGTGGAGGACGAGCGCTTCAACGCCCCGGGAGGACCGACCGACACCGTGGAGGGCGCCGACGGTGTGGCGCACCCCGGGGACCCGGGCGGCGAGCTGATCGAGGGCGACCTGCCCATCGGCGGCCCGGCGGCGCTCCTGGCCGCCCTCGACCGGGCCCGGTCCGGACGGATGACCGACATCGTCTCGACCATCCAGGCCGAGCAGGACGAGATCATCCGGTCGCCGCTGAGCGGCGTGCTCGTGGTCCAGGGCGGCCCCGGCACCGGCAAGACGGCGGTGGCCCTCCACCGGGCCGCCTACCTCCTCTACACCCACCGGTTCCCGCTCGAGCGGCAGGGCGTGCTCGTCGTGGGGCCCAATCCCCTCTTCCTTCGCTACATCGAGCAGGTGCTGCCGTCACTGGGGGAGACCGGCGTGACCCTGTCGACCATCGCCGGGCTCGTGCCCGAGATCAGGATCAAGGAGAACGATCCGGCTGACGTCGCGCGTCTGAAGGGTGACGTGCGCATGGCAAAGTTCGTGGCCCGTGCCGTCCGCACCCGCCAGCGGCCACTGGCCGAGGACGTCCTGGTGCCCTACGGCGCCCTGGTGCTCCGCCTGACCGCCGCCGACTCCCGCACCATCGTCGAGGGCGCCCGCCGCCGGCCCGGCACCCACAACGCCCGGCGCCGACTGGTCGAGCAGTCCGTGGCCCAGGTCCTGGCCGACCGGGCCCGCCAGACGCAGCAGCGCCTGGGGGTCGGCACCTCGGCGGTGACGGCCTTCCCGGGCTACGAGGACCCGTCGGAGCTCGACGACGACGAGTTCGACTTCGAGGACTTCTCGCGCAAGGTGCGCCGCGTGCCCGAGCTCGCCGCGGCGCTCGACCGGATGTGGCCCCGACTGTCGCCCCACGAGCTGCTCCACGACCTCTACGGCGCCCCGCCGCTGATCACGGCGGCGGGCCGGGGCATCCTGTCGGACGAGGAGCTGGCCCTGCTGAGGCGGCCCCGCTCGACGTCGTTCGACGACGTGGCCTGGTCGCCTGCCGACGCCGCCCTCGTCGACGAGGCCCGCCACCTGCTCGGCCCTCGCAACGGCGGGTCCGAGGACGCGGTGCGCAAGTACGGGCACATCGTCGTCGACGAGGTCCAGGACCTGTCGCCGATGCAGTTGCGGATGCTGACCCGACGGTCGCTGGCCGGGTCCATGACCGTGGTCGGCGACATCGCCCAGGCCACCGCCCCGTGGGCGCCCGCCTCGTGGGACGACATCGTGGAGCACCTGCCACGCCGTCGGTCCGCCCGCACGGTCGAGTTGACGGTGAGCTACCGGACCCCGGCCGAGGTGCTGGCCGTGGCCGCACGGGTGTTGGCCGTCGCCGCCCCCGAGCTGACGCCGCCGCGGCCGGTGCGACGCACCGGGGTGGAGCCCCGAATGCTGCAGGTGACCGGTGACGGCGGGCCCGCCACCACGGGCGACCTGGCCCGCGCCGTGGCGCAGGCCGCCACTGAGGAGGTCGAAGCCGTCCGGCCCGGCCGGGTGGCGGTCATCGCACCCGACCAGCTGCGCCGGCTCCTGTCCGATGCCTTCGAGGCGTCCGGCACCCCGGTGGTCGACGCCCGCGACATGCGCAAGGGCGGTCTGTCCGAGCCCCTCGTGCTCCTGGCTGCCGACTCCGCGAACGGACTCGAGTTCGACTCGGTGGTGGTCGTCGAGCCGGCGGTCATCGCCGGGGAGACAGCACGGGGACTGCGTACCCTGTACGTGGCGCTCACGCGACCGACCCAGCGCCTGACGGTGGTGTCGCTCACGACCCCCCCCGCTGCACTCTCCACCCCGGGTTGAGACATCGGCCCGCCTGCGTGGACGGCGAACTCCCTGGTCGGGGGCGACGGGGGACGGGTTCGGCCTGAGTTGGCCCCCCGAGCGTCGGATCGGCTAAAAAGAACGCCGTGACCCAGGCTCTTGCCGCCGATCCGGCCATCACCGCCCCTCCGCCGCGGCACCTCCCCGACCGGCCCCCGATGCTGGCGGTGGGTGTCATCATCTGGCTCGGCTCCGAGGTGATGTTCTTCAGCTCGATCTTCGCCGCCTTCTTCACCCTGCGGGCCCACGCCTCCGTGTGGCCACCGCCCGGTGCCCACCTCGACACCATCCGCGCCGGCATCTTCACGATCATCCTGGTGTCCTCCAGCTTCACGATGCAGAAGGCCGTCTTCGACCAGGAGCGCGGCAACCGCAAGAGCGCCAAGCTGTGGATCTGGTTCACCCTCGTCCTCGGCGCCGCCTTCGTGGGCAACCAGTTCTTCGAGTGGATCGACCTCTCCAAGAACCCGGCCACCAACCCCCTCCACACCGCCTACGGCTCGATCTTCTACATCTCGTCCGGCTTGCACGGTCTCCACGTGTTCCTGGGCCTTGCGGCAATGCTGTTCCTGCTGTTCCGGCTCCGCGGGCCGGCGGGCGACCCGGGGGAGACGGCGGTCTTCCAGGGCGTGAGCTACTACTGGCACTTCGTCGACGTGGTCTGGGTCGGCCTCTACTCCTGCCTCTTCCTGCTGAAGTGATGTCGAAGACCGCCCGCCGCTCCGTCACCGCCCGCCTCGCCGCGCCCGCAGCCCTCGTCGGCGTCGTCGCCGTCTTCAGCTTCGTCGCCTTCTCGTCGGGCTCGGCCCAGGCCGACACCACGACCAGCACCACGGCCCCGGTGACCGTGTCGACACTTCCCGACGCCCAGCCCGGCACCGTCCAGGCGGTGCCCACCGCCGTGTCCGCCGAGCCGTCGGCCTCGGCTACGGCGGACAGCGCCTCCAACCATTCCGGCATCTACTACACGGACCTTCCGGCATCGTTCATCAAGCCCGGACAGGCGCTGTTCGCGGCCAACTGCTCGAGCTGCCACGGCAGCGAGGCCAACGGCAAGGCGGGAGTCGCCCCCAACCTCCAGGGCCTCGGCGCCGGAACGGTCGACTTCTGGGTGTCGACGGGCCGCATGCCGCTGGCGAACACCAGCGTCCAGGCCATCCGCAAGCCGCCCCGCTTCGACCGGATCCAGACGCTCGAGATCGCCGCGTTCGTCCAGTCGCTGACCCCGGGCCAGGGCACGCAGGTCCCGCTGGTCAGGACGGCCGGCGCCGACCTCGAGAACGGCAACACCCTCTTCACCCTCAACTGCGCCGCCTGCCACACCATCTCGGGTGCGGGTGACGCACTCGCCGAGGGCGCCTACGCCCCGAGCCTCCACCTGGCCACCCCGACTCAGGTGGTCGAGGCCATCCGGTCGGGTCCGGGCAACATGCCCCACTTCGGCCCCGGCAACATCACCAACACCGAGGCGCGCGACATCGCCGCCTACGTGACCGGCGTCCTCCAGCACCCGAACGACGCAGGCGGTGTCGGCCTCGGGGGCATCGGCCCCGTGGGTGAGGGATTCGTCGGACTCCTCATCGGCGTCGGACTCCTGATGCTGGTCTGCTTCTGGATCGGAGATCGCGCGTGAGCGATAACAAACTCAGCCCGCCGCCTGCGACCCTCGACGACCCGCACCTGCAGCCCGCCACCAAGAACCCCCAGCGGATGCAGAACCTGGCCATCCTGGCCATGGTCGTCGGCATGCTCGGGTTCATCGCCTTCATCTGGGTGTACTGGATCAACGCCAGCAACGAGTGGGAGGCCGGGACACTGGCCGTCGGCATGCTCGGCCTGGGCGTCGGCACCATCGCCTGGGGGAAGTACCTCATGCCCCAGGGGCCCTTCGTCGAGGAGCGCCACGACTTCCATTCCTCCGAACCCGAGCGCGCGGCCTTCAATGCCGCCATCACCGGGCGCGGTGGTCTCGAGGTCAAGCGCCGTGGCCTGCTCCTCGGGGTCTTCGCGGTCGCCGGCGGCATCATGACGCTCGCCCTGGCCGTCCCGGGGATCCGCTCGCTCGGCCCGAAGCCGGCCAAGTCCGACGACAACCAGGGCTCGACCGAGAACTCGCTGTTCACGACCAACTGGAAGAAGGGCACCAAGATCGTGACCGTCGACGGCCGGCAGGTGATGGTCGACGACCTCGAGGTCGGCGGCGTGCTGACGGTGTTCCCCCAGGGCTTCGAGGGCTCCTCACCGGATCAGGTGATCCTGATCCGCCTGGCCCAGCTCGGCCCGAACGACCCGCCGTACCCGATCTCACCTCCGGGCCACACGTCGTACGGCGTCCAGGGCTACGTGGCCTACTCCAAGCTGTGCACCCACCTCGGCTGCCCGGTCGGCCTGTACCAGGAGCGCACCCAGCAGCTGGTGTGTCCGTGCCACCAGTCGATCTTCAACGTCAACTCGGGCGCCATCCCTGAGTTCGGTCCCGCGCCCCGCCCGCTGCCGCAGCTGCCCATCACGGTGGATGCCACCGGGCAGATGCGTGCGAACGGCGGCTTCGACCAGGCCGTCGGCCCGGGATTCTGGGAGCGCCCATGATCGACAAGAGCCTCAACTGGATCGACGACCGACTGGGTGTCGCCAAGGGCGGTCGGTCGTTCCTCGACAAGATCTTCCCCGACCACTGGTCGTTCATGCTGGGGGAGATCGCCCTCTACTCGTTCATCGTGCTGCTGGGCACGGGCGTCTTCCTGACGCTCTACTTCGTGCCGTCCGCCCACGAGATCGTCTACCACGGCAGCTACGTGCCGCTGCGGGGCCAGAAGGTGTCGGAGGCCTACGCCTCGACCGTCGGGCTCTCGTTCGACGTGCGGTCCGGCCTGCTGATGCGCCAGGCCCACCACTGGGCCGCCGACATCTTCCTCGGCGCCATCGCCGTGCACATGGCCCGCGTGTTCTTCACCGGGGCGTTCCGCAAGCCCCGTGAGCTCAACTGGGTGGTCGGCGTGCTGATGCTGATCCTCGGCGTCGTCAACGGCTTCCTGGGCTACTCACTGCCCGACGACCTGGTGTCCGGGACCGGTATCCGCATCGCCTACTCGATCATGGAGTCGATCCCGCTGGTCGGCTCCTACCTGGCCTTCTTCCTCTTCGGAGGCAACTATCCGGGTTCCGGCGTGATCATCCCCCGGTTCTTCGTCCTGCACGTGCTGATCGTGCCGGCCATCCTGGTCGGGCTGCTGGCCGCCCACCTGGGGCTTCTGGTCAAGCAGAAGCACACCCAGTTCCCGGGCAAGGGCAAGACCGAGAGCAACGTGGTCGGTTCGCCCATGTTCCCGACGTTCATGGCCAAGACCACCGGCTTCCTGTTCATGACCTCTGCGGTCATCTTCGGGCTCGGCGGCTTCGCCCAGATCAACCCGATCTGGCAGTTCGGCCAGTACGAGCCGTACCAGATCTCCTACGCCGTCCAGCCCGACTGGTACATGGGCTGGCTCGACGGCGCAGCGCGCATCATGCCGAGCTGGGAGTGGGTCGGCTACGGCCACACCATCCCGCTCGAGATCTTCCTGCCCGCTGTGATCTTCCCCGGCCTCATCTTCAACATCCTGTTGGCCTGGCCGCTCATCGAGTGGTACAAGACCAAGGACAGCAACTACCACAACCTGCTGGACCGACCCCGCGACCGTCCCAAGCGGACGGCGGCCGGTGCGGCCATGCTGGCCCTCCTCTTCGGGGTGTTCTTCGCCTCGTCGACCGACGTCATGGCCAACTTCTTCCAGCTGCCGCTCATGGACGTGCTCTGGTTCTTCCGGTTCTTCGTGCCGCTGGCTCCGATCGTGGCGTACTTCATCACCTTCAAGATCTGCCACGAGATGCGTGACGCCGAGAACATCGGCAAGCGCAAGCGGGCGCTCATCGTCTCCCGGACGACCGACGGCGAGTACGTCACCGCCGAATCGGCCCCGCGGCCGGGCGACGGCCACGAGGAGCTCGAGGCCATGCCGGTCCCGACGTTCATCGACACGACGGACCCTGAGCTGGCCACCGCCGCCGGCGTCCGCCGGGTCATCCGCTAGCTGCTCGCACGGCAGCGGATCCGACCCCTGCGGTAGCCTCGGCCCCGCGGGACCCGTCGATCGTCGAGGCCCTCGGGTACCGCGATCGGGCGCTCGACCCCTACCACCTGCCACCCGGGGTGACCTGGCGACGGGTGCCAGACTGGGCGGGTGCGGGTCCTGCTCAGTGACGGTTCGGGACTGACGGCACGACAGGTCGCCGGGATCCTGGCAGACGGCGGCCACGATGTCGAGGTCCTGTCGCCCGACCCGCTGGCGCTCACGCGGTTCACGCGCCACGTCCGCCGCCTGCACCGCGTCCCTCCGTACGGTGCGGACCCGATCGTCTGGCTCGAGGCGGCACTGGCGGTGTGGGGGCCGGGCATTTCGACGTCCTTCTGCCGACCCAGGAGCAGGTGGCCGTGCTGGCGGCCTGTCCCGACCGATTGGCGTCCAGCCGGGTGGTCACCGTGGTCCCGGAGTTCGCCGCCCTCGCCGCCGTACAGGACAAGGTGTCCGCCTACCGGACACTGGAGCGGCTCGGCCTGCCGCAACCGCCGACGGCGGTGCTGGCTGATGCGGACGGGATCCGGGCGTGGGACGCGTTCCCGGCGTACGTGAAGCTGCCGATCGGGACCGCATCACGGGGCGTCGTCCGGGTGGGGGACGCCAGCCACGCCCGTCGGGTGGCCGACGACCTGGAGGCCGATGCCGCCTTCGGGCACGGTGGGGTGGTGGTCCAGGTGGCCGTCGACGGGCCGCTGGTCATGATCCAGTCGGTGTTCGACCGGGGGAGACTCGTCGCGTCGCATGCCAACCTGCGCGTGCGGGAGGGGGCCGGGGGCGGTGCCAGTAGCAAGGAGTCGGTCGACCTGCCCGAGGTGCGGGATCACCTCGAGGTGCTCGGGTCGGGCCTCGGGTGGCACGGGGCCCTGTCGATGGACGCCATCCTGGACGACGGGCACCCCCGCTACATCGACGTCAACCCGCGGCTCGTGGAGCCCGGCAACGCCCGCCGGTCCGGGGTCGACCTGGTCGGCACCCTGGTCGACCTGGCCCGGGGCGACACGCCGCCCGTCCAGTCCCCTGGGGTCCCGGGCGTCCGCACCCATCAGGCGCTGCTGGCCCTGCTCGGCGCCGCCCAACGGCCGCGTCCACGACGGGCGATCCTGGAGGAGGTGATGGCCGTGGTGCGCCACGACGGCGACTATCGGGGAAGCATCGAGGAGCTCACACCGCTGCGGGGCGACCTGCGGACGGCCCTCCCGTCCGTGATCGCGGTGGCGGTCATGCTCGTCCATCCGCCGTCGTGGCGGTTCTTCGCGTCGAATGCCACTACCAACTACGCCCTCAGCTCGGACGGCTGGCAGGTCCTCCTGGCGCTCCAAGGGAGCGCCCCGGGGTGAGGGCTCCGGTCACGTTGACGCTCTGCGACGAGCGTGCGACGATGCGCCCCGTCCCACCCCCCACCGATCGGAGTCCGCCATGTCCCGCCTCGAAGGCCGCCGCACCGTCGTCACCGGAGCTGCCAGCGGCATCGGCGAGCAGACCGCCCGACTGTTCGTGGCCGAGGGCGCCTCGGTGGTGCTGGCCGACGTGGACGACGAGCGCGGCAGGGTCATCTCCGACGAGCTGGGGGACAGCGCCCGGTTCGTACACGTCGACGTGTCCCTCGAGGGGGAGATCGAGCGCGCCATCGAGGAGTCGCAGTCGACCTTCGGCGGCCTCGACTGCATCTTCAACAACGCCGGCAACCCGGGCTCGATCGGCCGGGTGGAGGACGTCGACATGGCGATGTTCGACCGGACCGTCGGCATCCACCTCCGGGGGGTGTTCCTGGGCATCCGGGCGGCCGCCCGGGTCATGCGGCCCCAGGGGCACGGAAGCATCATCAATACGGCCAGCGTGGCCGGGCTCACGGCCAATGCCGGTGGCCACGACTACAGCGCCTGCAAGGCGGCCATCGCCCACCTGACCCGGACCACGGCCAACGAGCTGGGAGAGGACGGCGTGCGGGTGAACGCCATCTGCCCCGGCGGCATCGCCACGTCGATCTTCGGACGGGGTGCCGGCCTCGACGGCCAGGCGGCCCAGGCCACGGTGGCGGTCATGGAGACGGTGCTGGCCGACGTCGCCCCGATGAAGCGGTCGGGCATGCCGATCGACATCGCCGAGTGCGCCCTGTGGCTGGCGAGCGATTCGTCGAGCTTCGTGAACGGTCAGGCCATCGCCGTGGACGGGGGCCTGACGACGGGCCCGACCTACCGCAGCTCGCGTGCCCGCATGGAGTCCATGATCGGCGTGCTGGCCGACATCGGCAACGCCGAGTCGTAGGGACGCAGCTGGGTCACGGGGCCTACCATCGGACGAGTGGACGACGCCGCGCCTGACAACGTGTCGGAGGGCGGAGGTGACGGGTTCCGGACACCATGACGGGCGAGGTGCACGAGTTCGACGCCCGGGTGGGCGGCCGCTACCGCATGTCGCTGACGTACGCGACCGCCGACCACGAGGTGGCGGGCAAGACGGGCGAGCACACGGACACGTTCCGGGGCACCTTCGTCAGCCTCGTGCCCGGCGAGCGGGTCGTCGAGGTGATCGAGTTCGAGACCGGCGACCCGGGGCTGGCCGGCCCGATGACGGTCACCACGACCTTCGTCGAGACCGACGGGACGACCGAGGTGACCATCAGCCACGACCACCTCCCGGTCGGCGTCCGCCAGGAGGACAACGAGCTCGGCACCCGGCAGTCGCTGACGAAGCTCCGTGCCTACCTCGAGCGCTGAGACGGCACCCTCGGACTGGTGACGACCCCTCGCACCGGGAGATTCGAATTGCTCGCAGCTCCGGTGTCGCCATTCGGATACGTCGAACGGCACCACCGCTGAGCTCGCCGCCACCAGGGCTGCGACCGGGGACAGAAGGCAAGTAGATCCCGCAATGCGATACACGATGATGCTCTACGAGGCCCAGTAGCTCGAGGAAGGAATCCTGCCCTCCGCGGAGACCCGGGCGGCGATCGGCGGGTACATGCAGGTGGCGGCCATGTCCGGCGTCCTGCTCTCGGGCGAGGGTGTCACGTCCGAGCTCCACCGGTACCCGCCCAGAGTCCTCCGATGGGAACGTGCGGGTCTGTCCGACCGGTCCGGCGACTGGTGGCAGGTCGCGGTGTCGACCTACGAAGCAGTGTGAGGGTGCGCCGTGGAGTCGACGGCCTGCAGTCGTCGATCGAACTCGGAAAGGGGAACGAGGATCTCGGAGCCGACCGTCATCCGCATCTCCAATTCAGGTGGAGCAACTGGAAGACATCCCACCGAGGTCCGATGCCGACCCATCTCTCCGGCCCAGACGATGTCTCCGGTACGAAGCTCGTTGGGGAAGGGAGAGGCCGGTCGCATTCCGCGATCAACTGATCTCGAGAAGACCGGTATCCGCTCCACGACCTGCCAGGACCGGTCAAGGACTCGATCGACGATCGACCAGTCAGCGACGTCACCTCGATAGAGGCTCGCCTCGTACCATGACGGACGGCCTCCGCAGTCAAACCGGTCCCGCATGTCACGTTCGATGTGCTCTCCTCAGCGATGACGTAGTGCCTCGGCTTCCAGCGGGACAAACGACTCGTCGCTCTCGTGTCGCACGTGAACCATGGATCCGTGTCCGCGCGGCTCAATGGAAATCTCGATCACATCACGAGGTCGCCAGAGGAACGGCGAGGCATAGATGACCTTGCCGGGTTCGTAGGCGGTGATGACCGAGGGCTCCCGCTCGCCCGCCACTGAGATCCACCAGATCGACTGCTCGCGGACGAAGGCGTCGAAGACAACTTCCGGCGGCGGATCCTGCTCGGACGTCCGCTCGGCCAACAGCATGGCCTCACGCTACGGCACGGCCGAGTCCCTCCCACTGGCTCCCCGCGCCGGCGGTCCGGGGCGGTGGCTGCCACCTGCGAGTGCGAGCCTCGATGCGCGGCGGTCTCTCGGCCTCACGCCACGGCGAGCGGTGTGGTCGCTCCGAGGGCTGGGCCTTGTCCTCTGCCTTGTCAACGATTCCCATCAGGAACTCCCTTCGCTCGGCTCACCAAACGCGATACCCAGCAAGGAAGGTGACAAATGCCGGTCAGCGACGCAGGAGCCAGGACGCCAGCCGACTGATCTGCTTGCCGTCTGACCACATCGTGCGGACGAGGACGGGAAACGGGTTCACCGCGGCATGCTCTCGGCGCGGAACGGAATGCGCTGGGGTGCCAGAAGGATCACATGCGTAGTGGGGGTGTAGGGCAGGCTACGTGGGAATGGGCAGACTGGACGAATGCAGCAGATCGGAACACAGCCAATGACCTCAGCCGAACAGTCGTGAGTTCGGTCTCGGACAACGCAACCGTTCTCCTGATCGGCGCCTCGCGCGGCCTGGGCTATGCGATCGCAGCGGAGTACCTCGACCGGGGTTCTCGCGTCGTGGCGACTGTCCGCAGCCCTGGCCGCACCGCGCTACACGAGCTGCAGGACACCGCCGGCGGTCGGCTCGAGATCGAGCACGTCGACATCAACGTGCCGGAGCAGGTGCAAGCTCTCGGCGACCGGCTCGGCGCTCGAAGGTTCGATCTCCTCTTCGTCAACGCGGGCGTCACCAACGGCCCGGATGAGACCACCGCGAACGTCACGACCGAAGAGTTCACCCGCCTGATGGTGACCAACGCGCTGAGCCCGATGCGGGTCATCGAGGCGCTCGCTGAGTTCATCGATCCGAGCGGCACCATTGCCATCATGTCCTCCGGCCAGGGCAGCATCGCCAACAACGAACGTGGCGGCTTCGAGATCTACCGAGCCAGCAAGTCCGCCCTCAACCAACTCATGCGCAGCTACGCAGCCCGTCACCGGGACGACAGCCGAACGTTGCTCCTGATGGCGCCTGGCTGGGTCAAGACCGAGCTCGGCGGCCCCGGCGCCCGCCTCACCGTCAGCGAGAGCATCCCAAACCTCGTCACGACGATCGACGCCCAACGCGGCCGCTCCGGCCTCCACTTCCTCGACTACCTGGGCCAGACCGTCGCCTGGTGAGGGATGGGCGACCGAGCCGCAGCCCTCATAGCGCAGGCCGGCCTCAGATCCGGCCGAGCCCCAACACGCCCGATTGATTTCCAACCAGGCCCTCTGAGTAATGGCTGTTGCCCTGGTCGCCGACCTAGGTTGGGTCGGCGGCAGCGGGGAGCGTTCGACGGGGATCGAAGGGCAGGAGTGGACTGCCCTCGGATCTCCCGCTGGTAGCTGGGCCTCGCCTGTGGTCAGATGAAGCGGTCGTCAACCTTGCGGAGGCATACCTATGACATCCCCGAGCCAGAGCTCGTTGGATTGGAGCGGGTTCGCCGGCAACTGGGAACTCGATCGTGATCGGACATCGATCGAATTCCACACCAAGGCTCTCTGGGTGTTCCCGATGAAGGGGACGTTCCGGTCGCTCGAGGGGAGGGGAACCGTCACCGCCGACGGCAGCATCAGCGGAACGCTGGTCATCGACGCGGCATCGGTCGAAACAAAGATCAAGAAGCGGGACGCCCATCTGCGGACAGCCGACTTCTTCGAGGTCGATGCGTTTCCCACCATCACCTACGAGGTGACGAGCGGCCGTCCGACGGGATCTGGTTCAATTCACCTGGACGGCATCCTCACGGTCCATGGACAGGCTGTACCACTCGCCGCGCCGGCCAAGGTCAGCGTCGCCACCGACTCGGTAGCCGTCGCTGTCGAGGTGGACGTCGACCGGAGCGCGTGGGGGCTCACGCTGACGCCGTTCGGAGCGGGACTGAAGAACAGAGTCGTCATCAGCGCCCAGTTCCGCAAGGTCTGAGACGGGAAGCTACCTGTCCGGATCCCGTCCTGCCTGCCCTGATCGGGGACAGGCTCTTCATGGGGACAACCGGTTCGACGGTAGCTACCCGCCCGAGGGGCCGCCAGCGCTGTAGGGGTTGGCGGCCATCGTGGTCTGAGCCTGGGCGATAACAGGGGAAGTGCAGATCGGTGCTGCGGAGGTTGACGTGACCGAGCACATCGCTGCGATGAGGTCGTTCGCCGTACCGTCCACCGACTGCGCAACTGGACTCGACGGGTCGTCGAGCTCCGAGGCGATCTGGTCGAGCGTGAGGTTCTGGAGAACCGCCGGGTCCGCGCTCGCACCGAGGGCCACGTACTTCCCCGCGATGTCGACGAAGGGGTAGCCCCTGTCGCTGTAGACACCGAACGCTTGCGACTGAAGGGGCGTGAGACTCTGGAGGGGCTCATACCCGGTTCCCGTCGAGTTCGGGGTAGACGAGTAGACCTCGGCCGGCGCGAACGCCAACAATGGGCTCGTGAACGTCGAGTCCTTGAAACTCCAGCTCTCAAGACCGGGATCAACATCGGTGGATGACGACGAGATCGTCTGGCCCAGGTTGGAGAATGTGCCGAAACGGGAGAGTGCGACGACCAGGGCCCAACGCTCCAGGGCGCAGTAGGGACAGAACTCAGCTCCCACGAAGACCACCACTGGCTTGCCGTCCTTCATGAGGGGTGCGCCGTCGGGGACGGAGTTGGGTGCTTGCACGTTCGACGGCAGTCCGACTGCCTCGAGCGTCGGGTCAGACACCGCCACCCCCTTCTCGATGTAGGCGGTCAGATGCGACGAGCCCGAGCCGCCGATGGGCTTCGGTGAAGTCGGAGCGAGGGTGGCGACCATCACCACCGCGGCGACAAGTAGGACCGCCGTGGTACCGCCCAGGAGGCGGCGCTGGCGCCGACGCCGACCTCGACGTCGCAGGACAGCGACCGGGGGTGCAGCGACAACAGGTTGGTCAAGCAACGGCTGGGCCATGCGGCTCAGTTCAGACATGGTGCCTCTCTTCGGTCGGGGGCTCGTCATCCAGCAGGTGTCCGAGACGGTCATGGGCGTCGGACAGGGTGCTCGACACCGTGCTTCGCGAGATGCCGAGCACATGGGCGATCTCGGCTTCACGCAGGTCCCCGATGTGGCGCAGTACGACAACCTCGCGTTGTCGAGGTGGGAGTGCCGAGACGACCTGCCAGATCTCGCCAGCCGGTGCGGGGACTGGGACATCCTTCGCTCGTTTGATGAAGAGGCGATACTCGATCGCCCGTCTTCGAGCCGTCCGACGGGCATGGTTCAGTGCCACTCGGAAGGCCCACCCGGTGGGAGACTCCATGGCGCTGACCCGGTCCCACTTCTCCAGGGCGCGTGTGAACGCCTCGTCGACACCGTCGACGGCCAACTCGACATCGCCTGTGCTCAGCAGCAGCGTCGCCACCAGCCGGGGGTGCTCCCGTGCGTACCAACTGTCGAACGACTCGGGCTCCTCACTGAGATCCACCAGCTGCCCCGCTTCGTCGGTTCCCGTGGCCACCATGTCTACTCAAGTCACGAACGCCTCAAATTGCCGGGTCCGGGTCCGAAGCTCCTACTTGCTCCACATCTGGCGGAAGGCTCAGGCAGCCTCGCCATCGCAGAAGTGCCGGTCGGTATCTCCTGAAGACCGCCTTACTTCTGGCAATCGGGAACACCTCAAGCGTTGGCGGCAGTCCCGTAGGCTCAACGATGTGTCATACCCGAGGCTGAGCGGAACCATCGTGGTCGCTCTAGTCCTGCTCTCTGGGTGCTCGTCAGTGAGTGCTGTGGGTCCCAACACAACAGTGTCGGCCTTGACGCCGGTGGAGACGGCCCTCTGTGTCAACCTGATGTGA
>PLRX01000130.1 GCA_003164095.1 Acidimicrobiaceae bacterium
AGCCTGGGCGATCCTCGGCAACCTCCGGACCCAGGGGATGGCAGTAGAGGATGGCCCACGCCTCAGTGGCTGTTGCGTTCGACCAAATCAGTGCGTCTTCCCCCTCGGCGCCGGCACTCCGAGCGGCCTAACTCAACCTGTCACCTGATCGGCCACCGGACCCGAGGCGCCTTGGACCCGGACTGGGTCGAAGGTCAGCTGCTTCGAGCCACGTAGGTGGCGGTCATGCGGTACGGCCCGGTGAACGCGATTTGCTTGAAGCTGGCACTCGGCAGGAGGTTGCGATAGGCGAGCGAGCTCTGGAGCGGCTCGGGCCCTGCCAGCAGGCAGTTGGCGTAGCCGGCGACCGGGCAGGTGGGCGACACGATGACCGTGAAGACGTCGCCCCCGGCCGGGATCGAGACCTGCTCGTCGCGCAGGCAGTCACCGGTGTGGCGGCCCTTGAGTGTCGTGCACAGCGACCAGTAGCGCACCTGTGGGTGCTGATCGGCCGCGCGGGCCAGATCGTTCGTCTTCGGGTTGGAATCGGTCTGGTAGGTGGGAGCCTGCGCAGAGACCACGAGATTGCCTCGGGTCGTCGTATAGGCGATGTGCTCGTAGATGTTGTCGGGATTTGCATAGGGGCCGGTGCCATAGGTGACACCGCCGACCGGAGTGGGGCTCGTGACCGGAACGGGCACGGGTGCCGGCAGCGGGTAGCTCTGGGTCAATGCAGTCGGCAGCGCTCCGTGCTGGTCACGGTACGTCGCGATGGCCTGTCCGACGGCAGGGCTCCCCGTGGCCTGATCGAGGGAGATCTCCTTGCCCGACTGGTCGACGAATCCGATGCTGGGGAGCGGTACGCCACCGGTGCCGGCCCCGTTGATGTCGACCGGCACATAGAGGCGCATCACCAGGATGCCGCCATTCGTTGTCCCCATGGTCATGCAGCTACCGCTCACTCCGGTGCACTTCTGGGCGATGGTGAGCGTGTATCGCCCGTCGGACTGGTCGATCTGCATGTCGTGGAGGTGCTGACGTTGATCGTTCTGCGGGACGGGATAGGCCGTGAACGACCAATACCGCGTCGTTGGCACCTGGCCGCTGACAACGGTACGTGCGCCGTTGGCGGTGCCGTAGCCATCGAACCAGTAGATGCTGTCCTCGTCGGGCAGGAAGACATTCAGGGCGTTCGTGCTGTCCTTGACCCAGGCTGCATTGGTGCCGACCGGAGTCGTCGAGGTGGTGGTCGAGGTGGTGGTCGACGACGAGCAGGCGGCCAGGGTCATGGCGGTGAGGACCATGGTCAACCACAACAAGAGTGCGCTCTTGCGGCGTACCGCGGAGAGCTTTGTACCACGCCGAACCTTCCTCAGCAACGATCGCCCTGCCGCACCGTCCTCGGGCTCGGGAGTAGCCCCGGGGTGCCGCCCGTATTCACGCCGATTGACGAGGGAGGGGTGAAATGAGCGGATCACGCTCACTCACCTGGGGGACTTGAACCTGGCGTCGCCTGGGGGCGACGCAGCTGGCCGCGAACCATGCGCCAAAGCAGAAAAGCGCCGGCGACAGCCAGCAACCCGCCGGTGACACGCTCGAGCGCCACGAGTACGACGCCACCGACGACCATTGCGACACCGATGAGGTAGCGCTGCCACGGGGTCGCTCCAGTGAGGGCTTGTCTGATGATGGGACCAGTGCCGTAGGGCATCAGGCTGCTCCTTAGCTGTTAGACCACAGTATCATTTAGTCTCGGTAGTAGACTGTCAACTATTATGACGAATCGAGTTAGTTCCACGCCGGCCGTGGGCCGTGAGCCCTTGATTGGACACGAGCCATTGCTGTGGCTGTTGCGTCGAACTAGCCAGCGCTACCGGACTGCTATCAGCGACTGTTTGTCGGAGCGTGGGTTCGACGAGTTGCCGCAGCCCGGCTACTGGGCGCTGATGATTCTGTCGAGGGGGGAAAGCGACGCCGGCCAGCTGATCACCGAAATGGGTGTCAGCAAACAGGCCGTGTCGAGACTCGTCGACGCATTGGTGACGCTGGGTTTCGTGGATCGAAAGCCCAACACTGTCGATCGGCGTAGAAGCGATCTTCGGCTCTCGGCCAAAGGGCGGCAGGCTGCCGATCTCATTGGAGAGGCGGTAAAGACCATGGAGGAGTCCTTGGTAAGTGAGCTTGGTGCTGAGCGGCTTGACGATCTCGTCCAGATGCTGACGCAGCTAACCCAACGTGAGGATTGAAACCCGCCACGAGCGAGGAGATTGCAGCACTCGCGAACGGCGGTGCCTAGATGTTCTCGTCTCGACGCTGAGCGGTCCCGATGCCCACAGTCGCGGCCGGTCCGCCGCCGGACTGCCCGAACACCGGGTATGCACCGCAACATTTCGGGCTCAGCTGACGGCACGCTTACTACCGCCAGCTCTCCGGCGGCCTCACCACACCCGCAGGTGACTTCCCCAGTGAACCGGAGCAGATCGGGCCCATCGGAGCCCTGAACTGCGGCTCCACGCCTCGAAGCCGTGTTTCGTACCCTGAGCGGGAACCCTGGTGTAACTGATTGCTGGGCAACCTCCGGACCGGAGGGACGGCGGCAGAGGATGGCCCATTGCTCGGTGAGCATCTCATTGGGATGGAGTGACTGTTTTGTCATCCACGGCACCGCCGCTCGCGAAGATTGCAATCGCCCGGAAGGGCCCGATCTGGGCGCCATGCTGTACATGAGATCACGCCCCAGTCGGCGGCGCACTGACAGACGCCCGGGACTCCGTGAAGTCCGCGCAACGGAAGATCGGGTAGCTCAACATTCGACGCTCCGAGAGGTCCGCCGGAAACCGGGTCGACGCGACGGCCAGCCGGCGGATTCTGGTCCTTCCGATGGCACGCTCCGTCTCGACGCCGAACTCAAGGTCGAATCCACGAGGGCGCAGCGT
>PLRX01000051.1 GCA_003164095.1 Acidimicrobiaceae bacterium
TCACACCGCCTGGTGAATGGTTACTAGTTGGTGGAACAGCTATCGGGTACCGGTCACATTGCGTCGACCGGCAGCACCTCGACTTACTTGCGGTCCTGCGCTCGTACCCAGACGAACGCCCGGTCGAAATCCACTACGGAAGGGACGATCGCCAAGACACTCAGCACGCGTTGCGCGTGGAGGGCGAGAGCGACGTCAAATTGGTCTCCCACCCCGGTGGGCACACGTTCGTCCGTCAGCTTCGCGGCAACGGCCTACTCCGGAAAATTATCGAGCAGGCACTTGCCGAATAGTAGGGCCTCCGCCCTAATTGTCGTTCAGAAACGCGCCCGGCAAGTCTGCGTTGGCGTGGCTCGTGGACCGCTACCAGGTAAGTGCTCACAGGGAATCGGGCAGCACCAACGACCCCATCATTCGGCGCCGTCATGGAAGCGGGATTTCGATTTCCGATTGGACTCAGCCTCCGGTCGGCGCGATCCCCATGTCTGCCAAACGCTTGAGGAGCTTGTATTCGGGCTCCATCCGTTCGCAGAGGCGCTCCATCTGCTGTTCGGTCAACTCGGATCGGGTGCTCGTCACCCGGGCACGCAGGACTGGCAACGAGAGGCCGAGCCGCTCACCGAGTTTGGGCAGGCTGTCTGCGTAGTCCTCGGTGAAGAAGACGCTCGAACACCGGGCAACTCGTGCGGCCGCTTCGGCGACGTCCATCTTCATGGAGAACATCGAGAGCTGGTTGAGGAGGTGCCGCTCGGGCACCCGGTCGAGAAACGCATCGAATCCGTCAGATGCCCAATCTCGCTCCTTCAGCCCGACCTGACCGGGTGAGCCAGGAGGGTCACCCGCTACGAGGAAATCGAAGAGCGAATGGGCCCTCCGCACCGGGTCACGAAGGATCGTCACCGTGAAGGTGGACGGAGGGAGCACCTGCTGCTCTGCGCTCCCGTGTGATTGGCCGTAGAAGTAGGCGCCCTCCCTGAGCACGCGTCGATTCATGGAGGCAAAGGAGTACTTGCCACTGGTCGTGCGCAGTAGCTGGTTGCGGTTGATCCGGCGCCACACGTCCATGGGGTCCTCACCCCCGAGGGAGAGAAAGGCCAGAAAGAGGCTGGTACCCGCGGTCTTTCGAATGTGGTGGCAGTAGACGCGTCGACTGCCGTCGGGGAATCTGTAGTCCTTCGCCAGCTTTCGGTACCGGGAATCCAACAGCAGTTCTGCCTCGGTGCGGGCGTCAGTCACCGCAATTGCGGCTCGGGTGCGCAACGATTTCGACGGGACGCCCCGTCGGTTCGCTTCCTTCGAAGGGTCCGTGCGTCCAGCGTCGGATCCCGAGCTCCTATGCGCCATTTTTCGATGCTAACAGCTGGACCAAAAATGGTAGGCGGAGACGACATCCCAGCTCAGGACCACTAAATGGATTCCGTGGGCGGCGCTCCATCGGATGCGCGGACTGAGCAATCAATGGCTGTTGTGGGATACTGAACACGTGACCGGCAGCCGTCGATGCTTGATTCCTCCCGTGGTGACGGCTGCCTTCGACCGTCCCAAGCCGGCGAGCCGATGACGGTGTCCGACGCACGTCTGGGGGATGTGCTTTCGTCACCCGTCAAGCTGGTGATCTGGGACCTCGACGACACATTGTGGGCTGGAACTCTGAGCGAGGGCCCCGTCGAACTGACCGAGTCGCGCTGCGAGCTCATCAGGAGTCTGAATCGTCGCGGAATCGTGAACTCGATCTGCTCGAAGAACGATGACGTACACGCCCGGCGGCGATTGGAGGAGGCGGGACTGTGGGATGAGTTCGTCTTCGCTCGAATCGACTGGACGCCAAAGGGTCCGCGGATCTCGAGCCTCATCGAGGACGCCCAACTGCGGGCCGAGAACGTCCTGTTTGTCGACGACCTGCCGTCGAACCTCGCAGAGGCCAGGTACTTCTCACCCGAACTGCAGGTCGCCGGACCGGAGATCCTCGACACATTGCTCGATCTCCCACAGCTGACCGGCAAGGACGACGCAGCACGTTCCCGACTGCAGCAGTACCGATTGCTCGAGCAGAAGCTCAGTGATCAACGCACGTCCACGCTCTCCAATGAGTCCTTCCTCAGATCGTGTGACATCCAGGTAGAGATCTGCGGCGAATCGGTCGACGAAGAAGAGCGCCTGTTCGAACTGGCGATGCGGACGAACCAGCTCAACTTCACCAAGCGTCGCCTGGACCGAGCCGAGTTCGCACAGCTGCTGTGTGATCCCGGCCGCACTACGGGGTACGTCCGGGTGCGCGACCGGTATGGCGACTACGGGATCTGCGGGTTCTTTGCCGTGGACGATGCGCACGGCGAACTCTCCGACTTCGCGTTCTCCTGCCGGATCATGAACATGGGCATCGAGCAGTGGCTCTACGCACGATTGGGGCGCCCGCACCTCGATGTGGTCGGCGAAGTGGCGTCGGAGCTGGACGGCGCCGTGGACGTCGACTGGATCGCGGAGTCTGTCTGGACGCCTTTCGGGGACGAGGTCGGCGCTGTCGGCGGCGCCCGGCACTCATCCGCAAGCCCGGAAGACGCCCGTGCGGAGCGCATTCTGATGGTCGGAGGCTGCGACCTCCAGGCCACCGCTGACTTCCTCAGCGGTGACATCGCAACCGAGTTCGCCCGGACACTGTCGACGGGCGCTCACATGTTCGTCGGGCACACCGAGACACTGCGCCTGTCCGCGTCACCCCTGACCGACGACCAACGGGAAGTCGTCGCCCGACTCCCCATGGTCGACGAATCGACGTACAGGTCGGCAGCAATCGTGGATCCCGAATACGACGCCCTGATCCTGAGCGTCCTCACCGACTACACCCAGTGCCTCTATCGGCATCGAGCCACCGGGCTCATCGTGGCCTGGGACCAGTTTACCCGGGATGCCACCGACGAGCATGAGTGGCTGGCGCTCATCCAGCGCGTTGCATCACCCTCGGTCGACGAAGCGTTCCTCGCCACATTCGCCGAAGAGTTCGAGTTCCTGGGCGGCATCGCTCCGGAACGGTTCCAGGAGAACATCCGATGGTTGTCGGAGGCGATCCCGCCCCAGTCGCACCTCGTTCTGCTGAATGGGGCCGAGTTCCCCTTCACCAATCCGAACGAACCGGACCGCCACCTGCGTCATTCCACGATGAACGCCGCGCTGGAAGAGGTCGTGGCCGAGCTCCCGAATGCGAGCATCTGCGACGTCCGCACGTTCGTCAACCAACGCGACGACTTCACGTACAACATCCGGCACTACCAGCGGCAGAACTACCTGCGGATGGCCGAGGAACTCCGAACCGTCGGAGTAGCGGCATTGGAGGTCCGACCGGAGTCCCGGCGGATCCGTGTGACTCGGCGTGCTCGGTGGCTCGTAGGCCGGGCCCACGTGCGAGTGAGGTCGCCGACGAAATCGGAGTGACGTGGTCGGGACGGCTGACGCGAGTCCTCCGCTCGATCGGAGTACGGCCTCAGCTCCCGGAGGTGTGCTGTGCCGCGACCGATTGTGCGAGCGAGCGGCACAGCTGCAGACGTGGCTTGTGCGGCGGGAGGTTCTTGATGGCGACCCACGGCGGCTGGCTACCGGCTGCCGAGTCGAACGTGTGGACAATGGCAGGGCCGGTTCCGGCCAGGTAGTGGTGGATGACCGCCTCTTTGCCGAAGGTGACCGTGATCTCCCGTTGGACGGGATCGGTCCTGATGTCGATCAGGTACTGCCTGTGGGGCTCGACCGCGACCACCCCGCTGTACGGCACCGGCCACGTCACCGAGGGAGCGCCTGGATCGAGAACGCTGATCAATATCGCAGATCGACGGACAGGCTGCATCAGCACAGAAGCGCTGCCGTAGGTGAGCAACGTGACCGGTTGGGCGCCTGCCTGTAGTGGGGTGTTGAACCCGGCCCTGAACAGGTGGTCGATCCCGGGCGCCAGTTCGACCGGAAGCCATGTCTGGTGCTGGAGCTGCTGACCCGGGCTGTTGTTGTAGCTGAACCCGGTCGAGTAGTACAGACCGGAGCATCCATTTGCAATGAACAGCTTTCCTGCGGGTGCCCAATAGGGCATCGTGGACCCGGTGATGACCTGGCTCGCAAGTGCTCCGCCGGAGAACGACTCCTGTGCCGATATGAAGTTCTGCAGCTGGTTCTGGTTGAACTGTGCAGTAGGCGCCGAACCGATACTGACGTTCGCCGCCACGCCGTACGCCCCGAGTGCGACGATGATGCAGAGAGCACCAACCCGTAGGCCCCGACTCCGAGTAGCGAGTAGCCGCCACAGCTCCACCATGCCGATTGCACTTCCTACGATCAAGAGCGGCAAGATGTCCGCGAGATACCGCTCGGCGATGTAGCCCCACACCAGCACCCCGACCGCTCCCCCGCCGGCGACCAGGATCACGACGCGGGTCAAGTAGACCCGTCCTGGACCATGCCGCCTGAACGACGTGACCACACCCCAGCAAGCAAGGAGGAACAACAAGGGCATCGATGCCGGAGCGCTGGCCGTCGGATACGTCTGGTCCAGCACCACACTGCCCACCCCCCGGGCCGGCGACGTCGGAAGAGCGACATAGGGGAACACCGAGGTCAGGTGAATCCCCGCCGGTTGGAAATAGGCCGTCAAGGTGCTCGGGAGAAACGCGACGCTGAATGCCTTGCCCCCGTTTGCTGCCAGGAAGTAGCGGCGATGGGCATTGATCGAAGTCCAGACCTGGTCGGCCATCGGAAGGCCGAAGGGGATCCCGAACTTCGCATACGTGACGACGCAGCTGACGGCGAGTGGAACCATCCCGACAAGAAACATCGGGAAGGCCCAACGACGACTCTCGCGATTGGAGCGGGCAAACGCGAACCAGCCTGCGACGATGAGCGCTCCGATCACGCACGCGTAGCCAGTGGTGCTTCGATCGAGAATGGTGGCCAGTACGAGAAGCCCGCAGGCAGCGACCCTTCGCCACGACGGACGCTCGAGGACGCCGAGAAGGGCGAAGATGCTTCCCGTAGTCAGGGCGACGCTCCAGGCGAAGTCCTCGTTGTACACATACGGGTCTGCCCCGAGGAACATGAGTACTGAGCCGCCCATGATGCTGGCCATCAGGATGCCATGGCCGGCGGCTTCGGCCCGAGTCACGACCGCCTCGCCCCAGGCGATCACCCTGATGCGCCAGATCAGGACCGAGCTGAACACTGCCGTCATCACCCAGGCCAGGAATATCGACGGCCCGGTCATTTTGCCATCCAACCGCTGGGTGACAGCCATGATCGGCATTCTGATCAACGAAGGAAAGAGCCCGAAGTAGGTGTACTGACGGCCATCGTGGCGGAATGCCTCGATCCCGAGCGAGCCAGGACGCATGTAGAGTCGGCCGGCGGCGAGGGCGTGTGCCTGCAACTCGTAGAAATTGGAGGGGCTGACTGATCGGAATGGATCGAGCTTCCCGGTCCACTGGTCGCAAGCAATCCAAACGTAGGGAACGGCGATGACAATGACGCCGATGAGCACGGCGATGGTGAACCGCTTGCGACCCAGCTCGGCCGGGTCCACTTCCGTCGTTTTGCTCAGAGGATCAGTGGACGGTGCCTGCGGCCCTGCTGCCTGGACCGATGCCAAAGTCTCCGTCATGAAGCCGGAGGTCCCTTCCGACGGATCCTGTCGGTGAGTCCGAGGACCTTTCGGGCGAAGTCGTCGGAGAGGCCCAGGCGACGCTTCGCCCAGTCGTAGGAGCGGAGGATCTGTTTGTCGAGGTAGATTGCGATGCCGTGGAGGCCGTCGCCTGGTCGCCCGCGGTACTCGGTGGAACGCGGCAGCGGGCTGTCCTCGATGGTGAAGTAGTACAGGGCCAACGACCGACGTGCTTCGCCCTCGGGGCAGGTGATCGGGTCAGGCAGTCCGTGGAACGAGTCGAAGTCCGTCGTGAAGATCAGCGCCTGGTTTGCGATCGGTGCGACCTTCTTTGCGCAGTGCTTCATATCCTTGGTCCACAGCTCGAGGTCGCCGCCGTACTCCGGCTTCCAGTCGTCGTTCAGATACAGCAGGAGATTGGCCCGCCGTTGCCAATTGCGGTGATGCGGGTGCACGGTGAAGTCCGCATGGATGTTCAAGAAGCCACCTGCCGGCGACTGGTGCAACCCTCCGCCCTCGAGCGATGGATCGGGAATGAGTCCGTCGATCCCGGTGAGTTCGCCGACGAACTTGACGAACTCTGGCGAATTGAGCGTCTCGAGGATTGCTCGGAGTGTCGGCCCCCAGGTCGACGGGTCCGTGTTGGAGTACTTGCGCTCGTTCACATGGATGTAGTTGTTCCACTGCTCGGTGTCGAGTGCCGGAAACTCCTTGATGGCTTCGTCGATGACGGACTGAGGAAGAAAGTCCTCGAAGACGTGGTGCGGGAACGGGGTGGCTGATGCGTACTCCGTACGGAGCGAGGCCACCTGGCTCTCGAGTCGCTCGACATTGAGGACCGCCGTAGTGGCTCCACCAGTCGCTTCCGGGAGCGCTCCCTCGGCTTCCGGGTCTGGTAGCCGCTGGGGCGACGACAAACTCCGATCGTTGTCAGAACCGTTCATGTGCCCCCCGGATGGCTACCGGAACGAGTGCTCCGGTCTCTTGCACAGCAGACGGCTAATCATACTGCCGGCTCAATGACTACCGCATGTCCGATCGCGGTGTCGGTCACGAGCATCGGAATCGGTCCTCCAAGCCATGCCTTCGGCCTGGGGGTCGCGCATGACCCGCGATCGCAGTCCGAGCGGGTGACATGAGATGGCGCCGGAGGCTTTCTATGCCATCTACCTGCAATTCCTACTAATAGAATAGGGAGACTCGAAGTAATATGGTTTGGTCACCGGCATCCGGAGGCATCCCTCCGCCGTAGTGGAGCGGGGGCCGCGTTGGCGAAATCACCTCGTCTCACGTAGCCTTTTTGGCAAACCACACTCCATGGACGGCAGGCACATGAGAAGCAGTTGGCGGCAGAGGACGGGAACTGTCGTAGCGATTGGGACGATGGTGTTCGGACTGTGTCTGGTCACGGCCGGTACCGCCGAGGCAAGTCCTCATGGCTTCCCCTATCCCGTCTTGAGGTTCCATCCTGGTATCCGACAGGCGGAGTTAGTCATCCCCACGCCGGCGTGTCCGGCATCACATCCCGGATGTGAGTGGGTCCTCTACGTCAATGAGCCGAAAGCTCCGGGCAAGCCGGAGGTGGGACTGGTTTCGGGTCGGTCCGGCGTACTCAGCGTGGCGTACCCAGATTTCTGCGGAGTGATCCAGGCTGACGCCATCCGCGTCCCCTTCCCGTGGCACTCCAGCGTCGGCATCCGTACCGCCATCACGGGTTGCGAGACCACCACCACGACGTCGACCTCCACGACGACCACGTCGACCAGTTCGACCACCACAACATCGACCACGTCGACCACGTCGACCACCACGAATCCCACGACGACCACGTCGACGAGCACAACGATCGCACCACACGTCGCCGCATCCTCGGGTTCGACCGGCAATGGATCGTCGGCACTCCCGTTCACCAGCTCCGGTGGGTCGACCGCCTCCACGGTCGCTGGATCGAAAGAGCTGCCGTTCACGGGCACGAACCCGGGTTTGCTGTTCGTCCTCGGGATGAGCCTGCTGCTGGCCGGAGGCCTCCTCCTCACGACGATCGAGACTCGACGGAGGATGCTCCGCCGGCTGCATCAGGTCAGCGTGGAGGATGCGAAGCTGCGCACGAGCCAGATCGGCGCCTGGCTACTCGGTCGCTGAGTTCCAGGTCGCCCTCGAGCGGCGAAGCGGAGCAGCAGCGCCTGACATCGGAGTCCATGGTCACGTCCGTCGCAACCTTGGGCCGGACAGGATGCCGATCGCGAGCGAACGGAGCACCACACGGGTCGAGCGTCGGGCAATGTCGGGTGTCCGCCCGGTCAGCCAGGGCGCGAACGTTGTCGCCCTCAGCTCATTCCACGCCGGCCCAGAGGTTGGCCGGGCGCACGCCCCAGGCCACCTGCCGTGACAACTCGGCACTGACGATCGGCAGGTCGGCGGCATGGGTCACGCCGACCAGCTTGGCGTCGGTGGTCAGGACCCGCACGGGCAGGCCGCCCCCGTCGGCGACCATGGTCGAGATGACGTCCGGAAGCAGCACCTCGGCCTTGGGCACCTCGCCACCCGCCGCCACCCGTGTGAGCAGTGCTTCCTCGTCGAGGCCGGAGGCGTCCATGGCGGCGTGGAAGACCTTCCAGATGTCGGAGCGGAAGCCCCACAGGTTGACCGACGCAGGCAGGTCGCCAGAAAGCTCCCGTGGCTCGAGCCCGTCCTCGGACACGAAGCCGCCCGCCGGATCGGTGTGGACGTGGCGGCGTTCGTCGAGGGAGACCAGCAGGCCGTTGCCGCCCACGGTGCAGATGCCCCGGGTGACCGGGTCGTCGGTGGCGACCGTGGAGTGGAGGGCGTAGCCGACGAGCACGTGTTCGGGTGCGGACGACGACAGCTGCCCGGCCAGCAGTCCCATGGCCACTTCGCCATAGACATCGTCGGCATTGGACACGCCGAAGGACTCGGCTCCGTCGAGGGCCTCCTCGGCGGCGAGCACGGCGTGCACCGTCCCGAGCGGCAGGCGCTGGGTGGCGAAGGACACATCGACGGCCTCTGGCCAGCACTGTTCGACGTGGTAGCGGATGGCCGGCCCGGTTTCGGGGTGGAGGACCAACACGATCCGGCCGAAGCCGGCACGGACGGCGTCACTGACCAGTAGGTCCAGCACGGCCTCGCCGTGGGGTCCGATCGGGGCGAGGGGTTTGCAGCCCCCGTAGCGCCGGGCCATGCCGGCGGCGAGGACCACGAGTGAGGGCGCGACAGCAGAAGATTCCGTCATGCTCTTCCCATCGACCGTCAGCCGCCCCACTTGAGCACGGCACTTGCCCAGGTCATGCCGCCGCCGAACCCGGTCAGCAGCACGTGCTGACCGGCCTGGAGCCGGTCGGTATCGAGGGCGTCGGCCAGGGCCAGGGGAATCGACGCAGACGACGTGTTGCCGTACCGGTCGATGACCACCACGGCCTTCTCCTCGGGGATCCCGAGCCGCTGGCAGGCGGCACTGATGATCCGCAGATTGGCCTGGTGGGGGACCACGAGGTCGATCTGGTCCGGGGTCAGGCCGGCCTCGGCAATGGCCTGCTGTGCGGATTCGACGACCACCGCCACCGCCTTGCGGAAGATCTCCTTGCCGTTCATGTAGAGGTAGCCGCCGTGGTCGCACTTGAGGAGGTGCCGGAGCGATCCGTCGGCGCCGAGCTTGTAGCTCATCAACTGACCCGGGCCGTCGACGGCCTCGAGCACCACGGCGCCGGCGCCGTCACCCACCAGGATCGACACCGACCGCTCGTCCCAGTCGGTGATCTTGGACAGCGTCTCGGCGCCGATCACCAGCAGCCGTTCTGCCCCGATGGCGATCATGCCGTGGGCCACGGTCAGGGCGTAGACGAAGCCCGAGCACGCGGCGTTGACGTCGAAGGCCCCACCCGTGATGCCGATCCCGTCCTGCACGGTGGCCGAGGTGCCCGGCACGATCTGGTCCGGCGTGGTGGTGGCAAGGATGACGGCGTCGATCTCGTCGGGGCGACGGCCGGCCTTCTTCAGAGCGGCGAGACCGGCCTCGATGGCGAGTCCCGACGTCGTACCGCCGATGCGGCGCTCCCTGATCCCGGTGCGCTCGCGGATCCAGGCGTCGTTGGTGTCGAGGGTCAGGGACAGGTCGTCGTTGGTGACCACCTTGTCGGGCAGGCCGATGCCGTACCCAGTGATCACGCCTCCGCGCCCGATCATGACTCAGCCCGCCTCGAGGATGTGGATACCGATGAATGCCGCGTCTGTAGTGCCTGCATGGGACCCGATCATGCCACCCGAGTTGGCCGCCATCGCCAGGCGGGCGCCCTCGACCTGGCGGGCGCCGGCCTCGTCGCGCAGCTGGGTCGCCAATTCGACCACCTGGGCGATGCCGGTGGCCCCGAGGGGATGGCCCCGGCTGACCAGTCCGCCACTGGTGTTGACGGTCACGCCCCGGCCCCCGAGGGTGGTGTCACCGGCGGCGGTGGCCGCCCCTGCATCGCCGGGCTTGTAGAAGCCGAGGGACTCGAGCGCGCAGAGCTCCTCGGCACTGGTGGCGTCATGGAGTTCCACGACGTCGACGTCGGCCGGGTCGATTCCTGATGCGTCCCACGCGGCGGCGGCCGTCTCGGCCATGCGGTCGTGGTAATCGATATCGCCGTTGCCCGAGCGGACCGTGGAGGAGAGGAGTCTCGGTGCGCCGGCCCGGGACTCGAGGGAAAGCACTACTGCGGCCGCCCCGTCGGTGAACGACGAGCACATCAACCGGGTGAGCGGTGGGACGATGGGCGGCGATCCGAGCACCTCGTCGATGGTCACCTCGCTCTGGAACTGGGCATGCGGGTTGAGCGCCCCGTGCTTGCGGGCCTTGACGGCGACGGCGGCGAACTGCTCGACCGTGGTGCCCCATGCCTCCATGTGCTCGACCGCCCACTTGGCATTGAGCGCCATCAGCACCGAGCCGGACGGGTTCTCCCAGTTGGTGTGCATGAAGTGTCGGTCGGCCTCCGGCACGCCGTCCTCGATGCCGGCCAGCGTCTCCATGCGGTGGCCGGTCCACATCTTCTCGACCCCGACGGCCAGCACCGTGCCGGCGCCGCCCAGGGTGGAGAGGGCGGCCAGGTGGAGGGCCGACGCACCACCCGCGCACGAGTTGTCCACGTTGATGATGCCGGCGTTGCGCAGTCCTGCGTCGAGCAGGAAGCTCTGGCCCCGGATGCACGCCTGGTTGAGCAGGCGACCGGCGGTGGCGTTGCCGAACACCACGAGATCGACCTGGTCGGGAGTCAGCCCGGCATCTGAAAGGGCATGGTCGACCACCTGGTGGGACATGGCTTCGACGGTCAGGTCGCGCCGCTGCATGTTGGTGGTGGCGGTGCCGATGATGTGTGCGATGCGGTCCATGGGTCCTCGGTCTCTGGGCGTCAGCGTCCGCTGGGGACGCCGGCGACGGGCAGCGCCTCCATCAGGCGGGTGAACTGGTCGATGGGCTCGTCGTCGGTCACGTAGACGGCCACGTGCTGCGCGCCGACCGACCGGTACTCGGCCACACGTGCCGCCACCTCGTCGGGCGTGCCGGTGACCAGGTGACGCTCGAATGCCTTGGGCGGCAGTCCGTAGAGGGAGCCCATCCACCCGGTGCCCTTTGCCACGCCCCGGTCGCGGTCCGCGTCGAGCGACACGAACAGCACCATCGCCGGGGTCACGGCATCCTGGGGGCGCCCGACGGCGTCGACCTCCTTGGCCAGCCGCTCGACGGCGTCGCCGTACTGGTCGACGCTGAGGAAGAGCGGCATCCATCCGTCGGCCCGGTGGGCTGCGCGCCGGAGGGCGGCGTCGGACGAGCCGCCCACCCACACCGGCACGGGATCGGGTGCCGGCAGCTGCAGGTAGCGCTCGGTCGGGTCCGACGAGTCGGTGTCGCCATGGGTCGCGCCGTGCCCGGACCGCCATGACCGATGGAGCTCGCCGATCGCTGTGTCGAGGTCATGACCACGCGAGTGGTAGGCCGCGCCGACCTGCTCGTATTCGCCGGGATGGCTGCCGACGCCGACACCGAGGATCACGCGGCCCCGGCTGAGGGTCTGGAGGGTGGCGGCCTGTTTGGCCACCGCCACCGCACGGCGGAGGGGCAGCTGGATCACGCAGGTGCCGAGGGCGGCACGCTCGGTCACGGTGGCGGCCACGGTCAGGACGACCAGGCACTCGAGGCACGGGCCGTGCCAGAACAGGTGATCGCACGCCCACAGCGCATCGGCGCCGGCGTCCTCGGCACGCCGGCAGAGGTCGGCCAGGTCGGCCAGGGGGTCCGTGGCGGAGCGGGCACCGTCGACCGGCTCCGCCCAGCTCGGGACGGTGTCCTGCACGAACGTCGGGAGGATCAGGCCGATGGGCCCGAGGGGGGCGGTGGGTCGTACCGGGGACACACCGCATGGTACCCCCGCGCCCCCGGTGGCCGGGTCGATCGCGCCCCCGCGCGGCGCGTTACGGACGCACCGACCGGGCCGGTGTCCGAACAGAGCGTGCGGCACGGCAGAATGGGGAGGCGGAACACGCGATCCGCCCGTGCCGGCCTCCGGGCCGGTGGAAGGACGACCAATGGACACCGAAGCGACCGAGAACGAAGCCGCAGCCGAACCGGCCCCTGTCACGCTCACGGACGAGGAGCGGGGCGAGCGGCTGGCCGCCCTCACGTCGATCATCGAGCTCATGCGTCCGGCCGTGCAGGCCGACGGTGGCGATCTCGCGCTGATCAGTGCCGACGTCGTGACCGGCGTGGTCGAGGTGCAGCTGCAGGGGGCATGCAGCTCGTGCGCGGTCAGCTCGTCGACGCTGCAGGGCGGCGTGGAGCGGATCCTCCACCAACGGCTGGACTGGGTCACCGAGGTGCTGGGCGGCGTCGACGACTCGGTGGATCCGTTCGTGAGCGAGTCCATGGGCCGCGGCGGGTACGTCCCCAGCTTCTGAGGCGACGCAGCACCGGCGCTACCCGGTTGGTCGGTGCCGTACGATCAGGCGGTCGTGGTTCCCCCTGCCGCCCAGGCCGTGTCCCCGGATACCCCACTCTCTGCCGAGTCCCCACGCACGAGGCGCGGGCGCCCCGTCCATGCCGCGCCGCGAGCTGTGCCGTCGGGGGTCTTCACCACCCTGGCCTTCACCGTGGTGGCTGTGCCCTTCCTCTACGCCGCACTGCGACTGGCCACGGCACCCGCCGCGCACCTGGCCCTTCCCGACGACCTCGCCCTGATCGACCTCCATGTCCGGCGCGCCCTGGCGTGGAAGCAGCAGCTCGGGGTGTTCGACCACAACAACTGGAACCACCCCGGCCCGGCGTACTTCTACCTGGTGTCCCTCGCCTACCGGGTACTCGGATCGAGTGCCCGGTCGCTCTTCGTGGGTGCGACGCTCCTGAACGGGCTGGCCGCCGTGGCATGCGTCGGCGTGGTGCGGCGTCGGACGTCCCCAGTGCGGGCGTTGTGGGCAGCCGTGTGGGTGGGCGCACTGGCCGCCGTGCTGGCCACCGCCGGCCCGTCGGCGACGACCTACTCGGAGAGCGTCCTCGGCGCCCTGGTCAGCCCGTGGAACCCGATGGTGGTGATCTTCCCCCTGCTCCTCCTGATCCTGCTGTGCTCCGGTGCCGTCGACCGGTCCGGACTGTCACTGGTGGGTGCCCTGTTGGTCGGCTCCTACGTGATCCAGACCGACATCTCCACGACTCCGCTGGCCGCAGCCCTGGTGGGAGCGGCGGCCGTCACCTGGGGAGTGACCGCTGTCCTGGACCGGCGACTAGCGTCGCACACGGCGGTGGCTGGCGACGCGCCGGGCCGGGCCGCCCGTAGTCGCCGGACGGTCGTGTGGGCGGTCGCCGGCCTGGTCACGCTGGCCGTGATGTGGCTCCCCCCGGTGATCCAACAGGTGACCGGTCTTCCCGGCAACATGACCCTGATCGTGCGGTTCTTCGGGGCGACGCACCCCGGTCAGTCGCTCGCAGGCTCGTTGTGGGCGGTTGCCGCCACGTCCACGGTGCTCGTGGTCGGGCCGTCCGAGGTGATGACCTCGATCCTGGGTGGCACCCCCGCACACGCCGGGCTGGCCGTGGTCGTGGCGCTGGCCACGGTGGCGCTGGCCACAGCCGTGGTGGTCCTTGCGGCCCGTGACCGCCGGCGGTTCGCCATCGGAATGGGCGCGCTCACCCTGGTCGGGTGTGTCGCCGCCGTCGTGGCCGTGGCCCATGTGGTGGGGTTCGTCTTCGGCTACCTGGTGGTCTGGGCCGTCGTGCTCCCGGTGGCCGCCCTCATCGGCGTCGGCACCGCGCCGGTGCCGCTTCGGTCGCTTCGGTCGGGTCGGGTGGGCGGGGCGGCGACCGGGCTCCGGGTGGCGCTGTGCGTCGTGGCGGTGGCGACGGGTGCCGTGGCCTGCGTACAGGTCGCCGCCATCCCTCCGCTGTCGCACGCCGGCGATCCCCGGGTCAGCCGATTGGCAGGCCTGGTGTCGCCGCGACTCGTCGTCGGGGGCGAGGTGGCCGTGGGGGACGCCGGTGCCGGGACGGCCGACACGCAGCTGATCGACACCGAGGAGTTCATCGGACTGGTGAACCAGCTGGACCGTGCCGGGTTCCGTCCGAGGGTCAACGCGTTCTGGAGGGCTCAGTTCGGCCCCGGCTACCTCAGCGACGGCACCGAACCGCGGGAGGTCGGACTGTCGACCTGGACCGCCGCGTCACCGTCCCTGACCGGCTATGTCGGACGGGTCGGCGACATGGCCGTCACCGTGACCGACCGGTCCGGCGGGGCGGTTCCGGTCACCGGCTGACCGGGCCTCAGCCCGGTCGGGTCGTCGTGGTGGCCGTGGTGGCCGTGGTGGCCGAGGCGCCCGACCGGTTGGCGGTGCCCAGTGCCGCCGACCGCGTCAACAGCCACGGCGACACCAGTTTGGCCCCCGCCGGGGTCACGTGGATCCCGTCGGCGAACCGCACGACCACGCCGTCGATGGTGGTGGTGAAGTGGCCGCCCGGATCGAGTTTCGCCCCGAGATCGGCCACCACGACCCTCCCGTCCGAGGCGGCGGCCACCTTGCCGAGGAGCGTGTTGTACCGGTCGACCCGCGCCGGTTCGTCCTCCGGCCACGGCTGACCGTCGGCCTGCTCGACCTGTTGGTAGTAGGGGGCGGTCAGCAGCACCACGGTGGCCCCCGTCGACCCGAGCACCGCCGTCGCCCCGGTGAGGGCCGCCTGCTCCCGGGTGTCGACTTGACGAGAGCCGATGTGTTGCCAGCTGTCGCCGATGTGCTGGTCCCGCACCTCGTACTCGCCATCGGCCAGCAGCACGACGTCCGGATGGAACGCGTCGACGTCCGCCTGCCACCGGGTCAGCTGCGTGTCGCACGGCACGGGCACGTGTCCGCCGCGGTAGCCCACGTTGCCGTTCACGACGGTTCCGTGGAAGCTGGTCGGGTACGTGAGCAGGCCGCAGCCGAACACGCCGTCGCCCGCGTACCGGACGTCGTAGTCGGCCGACTCCGGCCCGAGCCCGAAGCCGAGGAAGCTCGCCTCGGAGTCGCCGACCAGCAGCACCCGGATCGGCCCGCCGGTGCCGGCCGGCACCGCGGGTACACCGGCAGCCGTGCCCGGGTCCTCGCCCTTCGGGACCGAGAACGTGATCGGGGTCGTTGCCGGTGCCTGGTTGACGGCCGCCGTGGCGCCGGCCGTGGAGCCCACCACCAGTGCAGCCGTCGCGCCCACGGCCAAAGGGGTGAGCACCCAGCCGCGCCAACCGCCGAGGAGCCCCCGGCGGATCGGGAGTTCGAGGAAGTGGAGCGACACCGCCGCCACCGCGACGGAGCAGGCGACCCGGAGTGCGAACAGTCCCCAGCCCGACAGTCCGGTCCGCTCATGGGTGAGGACGACGAAGATGGGCCAGTGGTACAGGTAGAGCCCGTAGGAGATGGCACCCACGTACCGCACGGGGCGCAATGACAGGAGCCTTCCCCACGGGCTCCGGGGCAGGAGGGCGACGCTGGCGATGAGCGCGGCGGTGGCCAGGGCGACGAGGGTGAAGCCGCCGCGATAGATCCAGGCCGAGGAGCTGTCGACCGAGTGGGCGAGCCACAGCACGGTCGCGAGCCCGGCACCGCCGAGGACCACGAGGGACACCCTCGCCGCACGGCCGAGGGCGAAGGACCGCACCAGTGACGTCGTGGTGACAGGGCCAGACCTGCGTCGGGGGAGCGGGTGGGCGAGCACCACCGCCAGGGCCGCGCCGATGAGCAGTGCCTGGGCACGGGTATCGGTGCCGTAGTACGCCCGGCTCTCGCCGGAGCCGTTGCCGAAGACGACGGCCATGTCGATGGCACTGGCGATCGTCCCGACGACGGTCACCACGAGCAGCGACCGGAGTGAGCGGAACCAGGTCAGGACCCCGAGGACGACGAGCGGCCAGACGACGTAGAACTGCTCCTCGATCGACAGCGACCAGGTGTGGAGGAGCGGCTGGGGGGTGTTGAGGGCGGCGAAGTAGCCCTGGCCACCCGAGATCTGGTGCCAGTTGTTGAAGTAGAGCAGGGTGGCGATGGCGTTGCTGCGCAGCGCACCCAAGGTGTCGGGTGACGCCAGGAAGAAGCCGTAGAGGGCGACGCCCACCAGCATCACGAGCAGCGCCGGGACCAGCCGTCGGATGCGGTGCCCCCAGAACCGCTTCAGGCCGATGCCCGCATTCTGCCGGTACTCCGAGACGAGCAGGCCGGTGATGAGGAATCCGGACAGCACGAAGAAGACGTCGACACCGAAGAATCCGCCACCGGCCCAGGTGAAGCCGCCATGGAACACCAGGACGAGGACGATGGCGAGGGCACGGATCCCGTCCAGCGCCGGGATCCTCCCGAGCGAGGGCTCGGGCGCCGGTGCGTGGTCGGCCACCGTGCCGGCCTCACCGTCGGCCCGCGAAGAGGCCGCGACCTGCTCTTCCACGGCTCCTCCCACTGCCGAATGGTAGCCCCGCGCCCCTGGTGACCCGTCGTCGGGCCCGCAGGGGTCAGCTGGCCGAGTGCGCTGCGGCGGATCGCTGCCGCCAACGCATCAGCGGCCGTTCGATGAGGAACCAGCTGGCGATGGCGATGGCGAAGATCACGACGAGGCGTACCAGCTCGTTGGGCCAGAAGGCCCAGCCGGTCTGGTCCTGCTGGATCGCGAGGTACACGGGGAAGTGGATGAGGTACACGGTGTAGGACAGGTCGCCGATGAAGACGAGGAACCCGAGGCCGACCAGCTTCGATCCGAGGCTCGAGGGACAGATCACGAAGTAGGTGATGACGATCGCCGAGGCAACGGTCGTCGTGGGCAGCCACCAGACGACCAGGTTCTCGGTGTTGAGCGGGGCGTAGAGCAGGATCCAGCAGAGGAACACCGCGGACACGGCCGCCGCCGCCGTGATCAGCCCGCGTGCCCACCGGGCCCACCCGTGGAGGTACCCGTCGGCCGCGAGCATGCCGAGGAGACAGCCGAGGAAGAGTGCGTCCGCCCGGGAGTCGAAGGCGTAGTAGATGCGATCGAACACCACGTTGTCGAAGTGGTGGGCGTGGTAGACGAGGAACAGTCGGTCGGCGGTCGAGGCCAGCATCCCGACGATGGCGAACGCGTAGGCCAGCCGCCGCTTGTGCACCGCCACCGCGGCCACCATGGCGAGCGACCAGAGGATGTAGAACTGCTCCTCCACAGAGAGCGACCACGTCTGCGCCAGGTAGCCGAAGAAGGGCGCGTGTCCGAGCGCCTGGCGGTAGTCGGCGTAGTAGAACAGCGCCGCGAAGCTGTCGCCCCAGAGCCGCTGGGCCGCGTCCGCCACGTTGACGAAGTGGGCGTAGACGGCCAGCAACGCCACCGTGAGCAGGAGCGGCGGCAACAGGCGGACGCCTCGTCGGGCATAGAAGGCGCCGAGGCTGATCCGGCCGTTGCGTTGGCCCTCGCCCGCCAGCATGGCGGTGATGAGGAAACCGGACAGGACGAAGAAGACCTGGAGGGCCACCCAGGTGCCGGGCAACGTCTTGAAGTTGGAGTGGTAGGTGAGGACGGTGAACAGGGCGAGTGCCCGGATGCCGGTGAGCGGCGGCCTGTTGCCCAGCCGGAACCGGTAGGGCTCGGGAACGGCGGGGGCCGCGTCCGCCGGAGCGACCGGCTCGTCCTCGATGAGCGCTGTCCGGGCACGGCTGGCCGAGGCACCGGGCGAGTGTGCCCCGCCACGGCTAGCCATGACGCTCCTCCAGGGTGGCCCTCGCCTGTGGGCGCCGGGTGCCGGGCCACCATGGGGCTCGTCGACCGCGTGTCGCCATCGCCAGGATGGTACACCGGGGCCCCGAGGGGACCCCGTCCCCCGGACTGCCTCCACTACCATCACCGCCATCGCACACCGAGGGAACACCGAGGCCAGGATCGGGCCCGCGTCCGGTGGCGAAGGGTCCCCCGATCCCGCGTCGCAACCGCCGCCGCGGCACGTTTCGGGTGTCCGGGTCTGGTGGCCGGTGCTGGTCCCGCTGGTCATCGTGCTGGTCGGTGCGTGGACCTACCGGTGGGTCGACGAGGACGCCTTCATCAACTTCCGGGTCATCCACAACCTGCTGGCCGGTCACGGCCCGGTCTTCAACGTCGGCGAACGGGTCGAGGTCGACTCCGACCCGCTGTGGATGTTCACCCTGGCCCTCGTGCACGCCGTGACCCCGTGGGTGTCGCTGGAGTGGACCTCGGTGGTGCTCGGCCTCATGTGCACGGCGGGCGGGTTCCTCGCCGGGGGAGCGGCCGTCGCGCGGCTGGGTGCCCGACACGACGAGGGCACCGTGCTGCCCATCGGGCTCCTGATCGTGTCCGTGGTCGCCGGTGTCTGGGAGTTCATGACCTCGGGTCTCGAGATGTCGATGGTGTTCCTGTGGTTGGGATGCACCTATCTGCTGTTGGTCCGGGTGGCCTCCAGGCGTCGGGGCGCGGCGCCTGCCGCCGTAGTCGTCGGGCTCGGCACGCTCATCCGCCCGGAGCTGGCGCTCGCTTCGGCGGTGTTCGTGGGCGCACTCGTGGTGGTCGTCGCCTCGCCGGGCTGGGGCGACGGCTCCGGTCGGGTCCGTCGCCCGATCGGCGTGGTGGCTTCCGCCCTCGCACTCCCGGTGGCGTATCAGCTGTTCCGGATGGCCTACTACGCCCTCGTGGTCCCCTCGACGGCCCTCGCCAAGGCGGCGGGGTCGTCGTGGTGGTCGCAGGGGTCGACCTACCTCTGGAACTTCGTCGCCCCGTACACGCTGTGGTTGCCGCTCGGCCTGGCCGCAGTCGTCGTCATCGTCCGCGTGTCCCGTTGGTGGGGCATCGGTGACCGGACGGGGGTGCTGCTCGTGGGCACGCCGATCGTGGCCGGACTCGTCGACCTGGTCTACGTGGTCGAGGTCGGCGGCGACTACATGCACGCCCGTCTGCTCCTGCCCGCCTTCTTCGCACTGTGCCTGCCCGTCTTCGTCGGTGTCCGGTCGCTCCGGGGCGCGCTCGTCGTGCCGGTCGCCGGGATCGCGGTGTGGTCGGTGGTCTGCCTCGGTTGGCTGCGATTCGTGCCCCCGCCCCCGCCCCTGCATCTGGGCCTGCAGACCGTCTTCATCTCCAACGAGCGGAACAGCTGGATCACGGCAACCGGGTCGCCCCACCCGGTGACGGCGGCCGACTACCGACGCGCGCTGTCGGGCAGGGCCGGCGCCGTGCTGGCGCGAGCCGCCCGTGCCGTCCCGGCCGGCGACCAGCGCGTCCTGGTGGTCACGAACCCGTTCGCACCGGTCGAACCGGCGGCCTCCGTGCCCGCCCGATCACCACTGCCGTTCACGTTGGCCGTCAACCTCCCGGCCATCGGAGTGATCGGCTACCTGGCCGGCCCCGACGTCTACGTCTACGACGAGTTCTCGTTGGCCAACCCGATCGGGAGCCACACCACGGTCACCCACCATGCCCGACCGGGCCACGAGAAGCTGATCGGGCCCTCCTGGATGCTGGCGCGCTTCGGCGTGCCCGGATCCACGGCGGTGTCGGGTGGCCCTTCGGCGGCCTCCATCGCCTCGGCGAGGAAGGCGCTGTCGTGCGACCCACTGCATGCCTACCTGTCTGCGATCACCGCGCCCCTCACCTTCTCGCGTGCGATGGCCGACATCGGTGACAGCCTGGGATTCACCACCATGCACTTCAGCGCCGACCCCGCTGTGGCCGTGGTGCAGCTCTGCGGTCCGACGCGGGGCCGGGCATGAGCGTGTCGCCCGCCGACGCCACGTCGCCCCAGGGTCGTCCACCGGTACCGGTCGCCGGCGGACGGTGGGGCCTCGTGTCTGCCGCCGTCGCCTATCTGGTCCTCGGGGTCGGCCTGTGGTGGAACGCCTGGTCGACCCACCCGTCGACGGTCACCACGTGCGGCTGCGGCGATGCCGCCCGTTTCATCTGGTACTTCCGTTGGCCGGCGTTCGCCATGGCCCACGGTCACGACGTCCTCTACTCCACGTACCTCTTCCACCCCGGCGGCATCAACCTCCTCGACGACACCAGCGTGGTGGCCCTCGGGGTGGTGCTCGCACCGGTGACCTGGCTGGCGGGGCCGGTGGCGTCGATGAACGTGGCGCTCACGCTTGCGCCGGTGCTGTCGGCGCTCGCCATGTTCGCCCTGCTCCGGCGGTGGGTGCGGTGGGCGCCGGCGGCGTTCGTGGGTGGGCTGGCCTATGGCTTCGCGCCGTTCGTGGTGACCGAGCTGGCACTCAACCAACTGAACATCGCCTTCCTGGCCGTTCCCCCCTTGATCGTCCTGGTGCTGACCGACCTCGTGGTGACCCGGCGCCGTCGTCCGTGGGTGGACGGCCTCGCGCTCGCCGGGCTGGTGATCGTCCAATTCTTCATCGGCACCGAGGTGCTGGTCATCACGGTCCTCGCCGTGATCGTGGGCCTGCTGCTCCTGGCCGGATGGGCAGCCGCCCGACGCCCCGAGGAGCTGTCCGCCCGCGTGGCTGGAGCGGCACGGGGGATCGGGGTCGGTGTCGGCGCATCGGCCGTGGCCCTCGCCTACCCGCTGTGGTTCCTGCTGGACGGACCGGCCCATCTCGTCGGTCCCATCTGGTCGGCGGGCGCCACCACCCGCTACGGCACGTCGCTCGCCAACTTCGTGTCGACCGGTGGGCTCGGTGGTCTCCGGGCATCGATGCTGGCATTCGGCGGGTACCAGGGTCCGGTGCTGGTCGGCCTGGGCTACCTCGGACTCGGCGTGCTCGTGACTGCGGTGATCGGCACCATCGTGTGGCGACGGGACCGGAGGATGCTCCTGTTCGCCGCGGTCGGGTTGGGCGCCGCCGTCCTGTCCCTCGGTCCGGGTCACGGCTATCCCGTGCCCTGGGACGCCCTCCAACACGTGCCGTGGATCGGGGACGTGGTCGAGGTCCGCTTCACCCTGGTGGTGACCCTGTGTGCGGCGGTCCTCGTCGGGCTCGCCGTCGACCACGCCCGTGCCGCGTTGGAGGCGCACGGGAGCATCGACCGGAGGGCCGGTGCCGTGGTGTCCTGGGCCCTGGTGATCGCGATCGTCGCACCGACCGCCATCGCCCTCGGCCCGAACCTGCCGTTGACGACCCGGACGGTGGAATTGCCGACCTGGTACGCGAGGAACGGCGGCTCGTTACCGGCCGGCCGGGTCGTGCTCGCCTACCCGATCCCCTCGTCGGGCCTCCAGTCGTCAGAGGCGTGGCAGGCGGTGAACGCCATGCGGTGGGCTCAGGCGAGCGGCGGGGGACCCCAGGGTCAGCCCTCCCGGGCCGGCGGGGCGCGTGGCGGGTTCGTGGTGCTGTCCGCCGCCTCGCTGCCGCTCGGACCGGCGCCCCTTCCGACGCCTGCGGATGTCGCAGCGGTGCGGACTGCACTGCGCCGGTGGCGGGTGACCACCGTCGTCGTGCCCGATGATCCTGGTCTGCCCGTCTACGAGAGGGGCAGAGGGGGAGCCTACGGTGCGGGGTTCTTCACGGCGGTGCTCGGTACCCTTCCGACCTATGTGGACCGGGCCTGGGTGTGGCAGAACGTGAGCGGTGCGCCACCTCCCGCTCCGGTGTCGACCGATGCCTTCAGATTCTGCACGACAGGTCCGCCGACGTCGGCCGGGGCGTTGGCCGTGCCCGGGTGCGTACTGAACGTCTCGGCTCTGACGGGCGGCTAGTCGGATGACCCGCACGATGGACCGATCGCATGCTGGAGCACCGACGACAACGCTTGTCGAGAAGGCCGCCGGCCGGCCGGGTCGTGCACTCGCCCTGGCGGCGGTCGCCTATCTGGTGCTGGCCGTCCTGGTGTGGTGGAACGTCTGGGCGAACCACCCCGCGTCGACGACGACGTGCGGTTGTGGCGACAGCGCCCTCTTCCTCTGGTTCTTCGCCTGGCCGGCACACGCCATCAGCCACGGCCTCGATCCGTTCTTCTCCACGGCGATGTCCCACCCGACGGGAGTGAACCTCCTCGACAACACGTCGGAGTTGGCGCTCGGAGTCGTGCTCGCGCCGGTCACGTGGGTCTTCGGGTCCGTGGCCTCGTTGAACGTCGCCCTGACACTGGCCCCGGCCCTTTCCGGGCTCGCCATGTTCGTCCTCCTGCGCCGCTGGGTGCGGTGGGCGCCGGCCGCATTCGTCGGCGGCCTGCTCTACGGGTTCTCCCCCCTGGTGCTGGTCAGCCTCTCGGACGCCCATCTCATGCTGGGCTGGGCGGTGGTCCCCCCGCTCGTGGTGGCCTGTGTCGACGAATTGCTCTTCGGTCGTCGTCGGGGTCCGGTCGCCGTGGGTCTCGTGCTCGGGCTGCTCCTCGTGGTCCAGTTCTTCGTCGGGACCGAGGTGCTCCTCATCCTCGGGATCGCCGCCGTGCCCGCCGCACTCCTCCTCGGGTGCTCCGCCCTCGCCCGCCTCGACGCGGCTCGGGCCCGTGCCCGCCGTGCCCGCCGTGCCCGCCGTGCACTCGTCGGACTCGGCACGGCAGCGGCGACCACCGGCATCTTGCTGGCCTGGCCGACATGGTTCGCGCTGGACGGACCGGTCCACGTGTCGGGCCGGGTGTGGCCGTCGCTGTACCTCGGATTCGAGGGGACCACGGCCAAGGCGTTCCTCTGGCCCACGCCCGCGTCGGCCGGCTACTCGTTGTTCGCGCACCGCGTGGGCGGGTACCAGGGACCCACCCTCTCCGGGCAGTACGTGGGGATGGGGCTCGTGTTGGTGTCCGTCGTAGGCCTGCTCGTCTGGCGGAGGGACCGGCGCCTGTGGTTCTTCGGCGCCATGACCGTCGTGTCGGTGGTGCTGTCGCTCGGTGCCGACCGATCGGTGTGGTTGCCCTGGCAGGTCCTCGCCGGACAGCCGGTCCTCCAGAACATCATCCCCAGCCGCTTCCTGCTGGTGACCTACCTGTCGTTGGGCGCCATCCTCGCCATGGTGGTCGACCACGCCCGCGCTGCCGTGGTCGCCCGGCGCACGCCCGTCGACGGCGCAGGCGCAGCCCGGTGGGGAGCCGTCGCCGGAGTGGGCGTGGCCGCCGTGGGTCTGGTGCCGGTCGCCGCGTACCTGAGCCCCACGGTGCCCATGGTCACCCAGACCGTCCGGTCGCCCACCTGGTTCAGCTCCGTCGCACCCCACCTGCCCGACGGCACGGTCCTGTTGGTCTTTCCCGTGCCGAACCAGGTCATCGAGAGCGCCATGGCCTGGCAGGCGACGGCCGGGTTCCCCTACGCCATGGTCGGTGGCGGCGGCCCCGGCGGCGTCATCGAGCGCACCGGCGTCGAGCGACCCGGTGCCGACGCGGTCGCCCGGGCGTCGTTCTCCTTCACCGGCCAACGCCTGCGACCCGGCGACGTGGTCGCCACACGGAAGGCGCTGGTGAGGTGGGGAGTCGACGAGGCGGTCCTGCCCGACCAGCCCGGGCTGCCCGCCTACGACCAGGTCACCTCGGTGCCCTACACGGTGGCGTTCATGACCGCTGTCACGGGTCGGGCGCCACACCTGCAGGCCCGTTCGTGGGTGTGGGACCACGCTGCCTCGGACCTGCCGACCGGTCCCGGGCCGACGCCGTCAGCAGTCGCCGCCTGCGAGGCGCTGGGAGTCGGCGGCTCACCGGCCGCCCTCGGGCGTGAGGCGACGTGCGTCCTGGCTGCGGGCTGACCGGGGCCGACTGGTAGCGTCACCGCCCGTGACGCACGTCGGATCTCCCGCGGAGACGCACCGACGGGGCCCGGTCCGGACGGTGCTGGTGACGGTGGTCTCCACCCTCGTGGCCGTCGTCGGTCTGGTGGCTCTGGGTGGCCAGGCCGTCCGCGGCACCCGGACGGTCGACGTCCAGCTGGCACACCGCACCGTCCACGACGCCTCGGTCGACGACGCCTTCTACGCCTGCATCGACACCCAGGCCCACAGCCTCGTCCGTCCGGGACAGACGGTGACCCTCGGCGGCACCAACCTCGCCGACGTGGTCACCATGATCAAGGGCTTCGGCTCCTGGGTGACCGTGGCCGACCCGGCCTCGAGTGCCGACGTGGTCCTCACCCTCCACGACGGGTCGGCCGGACCGGGTACCTGCCTCGGCACGACCGTGGTCGCCACCACCCACGGCCCCGACGGGCGGACCGTCGTACGGGTGGGCACCGGCGCCCAGGTGCCCGGTCAGGGGCCACCGCCGGCCCCTCCGCTGTGAGCACCGTCGTCGCCACCGTCGCCGGGATCTGTGCCCTCGGGGCCGCCGGCCTCCTCCCGGTCCTGGCCACGGTCGGGTTGCGCTGGTACTCCGTGCCGCTCGCCCCGCTGGCGGGCGCAGTGGCGGCGAGCCTGGCCGCCACGGCCTCGCTGACGTTCGGAGGGTCGCTACTCGACTGGTTGCTCGGCATCGCCGCGGCCGCCGCCGCCGGCGTGTGCGCCCTCCTCGTCGTCCGTCCCGAGCTCGGTCTGCGCGGCGGACCACCGGGGCCGGGTCGAGGCGCCCTCGACCGGGTGGCGGGCATCGTGGGCTTCCTGCTGGTCGTCATGGCCTGTGCGTGGAGCCTGCGGGGCCTGCGCACGCCCACCGTCGGCTTCGACGCCAGATCCTTGTGGCTCATGCGTCCGGGCTGGTTCCTCCACGGTCACACCCAGCTGCTGGTCGACATGCGGACCCGCGACCTCGTGCTGACCCAGTCGTCGTACCCGCCGCTGCTGAGCGCCTCGGTGGCCGTCGCCTGGAAGATCACCGGGATCCACACGGCCCGCCTGGGCGTCACGATGGTGGCGCTGCTCGACGCCTGCGCCCTGGCCGCCGCCGCCCTCGCCGTCGTCCAGGTCGGGCGGGCCGCCGCCGCCCGCGCCTCCCGGGCCTGGCTGCCCCTCGCCGTCGGCATCGCCGCCGCCGTCCTCCTCGTGCTGGTGGCCGCCGGGGTGACCGAGCCCTTCCTCACCAACGGGTACGCCGATCCGCTGTGGTCGCTCGCTGCCGTGGGCGCCGTGGCCTACGGACTCCAGATGCGGAGCGACCCGTCGAGCCGTGCCGCAGCCGTCGTCCTGGTGCTGGTGGCCGGCATGACGAAGAACGAGGGCTTCGTGACGGCGGTCGCCCTGGTCGCCCTCGTGGCGGCGCGGTCGATCGGGATGGCGGGCCTGCGTGGCGCACGGGACCGGCTGGTCGCACCGCTGGTCGTGGCGGTGTGCGAGTTGGCCGCCCTCGCGTGGTGGCCCGTCCTGATGAAGGCCATCCACGCCCGGGGTGCCACGTCGACGTTCTCGGCCTCCCAGGACCTCGCCCACCGCACGGACGCTGTCGTCCACGGCTTCAGCCCCTACCTCCATGTGCTGGTGCTCGCCGTCCCCCTGGCACTCCTCGGTGGCCTGGTCCTGCGCGACGTCCGGCGCAGGGCGGAGGTCGGTAACGACCTGTGGGCGTGGCTGGCGCTCGTGACCGGCCTGGTGGCCGTGGCCAGCGCCCTGGTGACCGGCTCCGGGGCGATCGGCCCCTGGCTGCTCTCCACCGCGCACCGGATCACCGAGTACCCGACACTCGAGACCTGGTGGATCGTCGGCGTCTGGACGGTGGTGGCGGTGGCCGGCCTGACCGGCTCCGGTGCCGACGACCGGTCGTTGCGCCATGCGGGGGAGGCAGCGGTCGTCGAGGAGGACGGGGTCGGAGCGGTCGGCCTGGTGGGGTCGTCCCGGTGACCGTGATCGACCGCCCGGTCGACGACGGGGTGGCCGACGGATGCCCCGGACGTCCCGGGCGGGTCGAGGGGTCGACCGGTCCCGTCGCCTCCGACGATCGCGGTCCGGTCCGTGGTTGGCGGTCGCTGCTGGTCGGCGCGCTCGGGTACGTCGCTCTGTCGGTCGGGTTGTGGTGGCAGGTGTGGTCCACCCACCCGACCGCGGTCACCACCTGCGGCTGTGGCGACACGTCGCTGTTCACCTGGTTCCTCGAGTGGCCTGCCTATGCGATCCAGCACGGCATGGACCCGCTGTACTCGACATACCTGTTCCACCCGACCGGGGTAAACCTGCTGGCGAACACCGCCGAGGTCGGCTTCGGCATCGTGCTGGCTCCGGTGACCTGGGTGTTCGGGCCGATCGCCACGCTGAACGTCGCCCTCACGCTGAGCCCGGCCCTGTCGGCGCTCGCCATGTACGTGCTCCTCCGTCGATGGGTCTCGTGGGCCCCGGCGGCCTTCGCCGGCGGTCTCCTCTACGGGTTCTCGCCCTTCGTCGTGGTGAGCCTCACCGATGCCCACCTGATGCTGGGGATGGCCGCCGTCCCGCCCTTGATCGTGCTCTGCCTGGACGAACTCGTGGCCCGTCAGCGGTGGCGGTGGTGGGTGACGGGCGTGGCCATCGGGGGGCTCGCGTTCGTCCAATTCTTCTTCGGCACCGAGCTGCTGGTCATCACCGCCATTGCCGCGGCCATCGGGGTCGCGCTGGTGGTCGTGGGCGCCGCCGCCATCCGGCGCGATGCCCTCGTCGCCCGGGCCGGGTACGCCCTGAAGGCGGCCGCTGTCGCCGTCGTGAGCGCGGCCGTCCTGCTGGCCTGGCCGACCTGGTTCGCCCTCGACGGCCCCGCCCACCTTTCGGGCAGCATCTGGGGGACGAAGCTGCTCAGCTACGGGGGCACCTCGGTCCACTACTTCGTGCACCCGATGGCGGCCTCGGCCCAGGTGACCGCACTCACCCGGCAGGTCGGCGGCTACCAGGGCGCGTCGTTGTCCGGCCAGTACCTCGGGATCGGGCTCCTCGCCGTCCTCCTCGTCGGGCTCGTCGTCTGGCACCGCGACGTGCGCCTGTGGCTGCTCGGAGCCGTGGGCGCCGTCTGTGCCTGCTTCTCCTTCGGCCTGTCCATGCACGGATGGACGCTGTGGCGGCTGTTGGTGCTGGCCCCGCTGATGGACAACGTGGTCCCGAGCCGGTTCGTGGTCCTCGTCTACCTGTGTGCCGCCGCCATGCTCGCGATCATCATCGACCACGCCGTACGGGCCGCGGCCGGCCGGGTGCCCCGCACGACGGCCCGGACGGCACTCGGCTGGTGCACCGGCCTCGTGGTGGCCGCCGTCGCGCTCGTGCCGATCGTCACCTACTTCGCCGATGGCCTACCGTTGACCGCGGTGCCCGTCCAACCACCGGAGTGGTTCACGACGGTGGCACCGGAGCTCCCACCGAACCAGGTCCTCCTGGTCCTCCCGTTCGCCTTCCGCCAGAGCAACATGACGTGGCAGGCCGTGGCCCGCATGCGGTACGCCATGGTGGGGGGCGGAGGCCCCAACTCGTTGCTCAGCCGGGCCGGCAAGGAGCAGGTGGGCGACCGGTACCTGTCGGACCTCTCGTTCTCCAACGGGTCACAGGACATCGTGGCCGGCGAGGTCGCCGCGGTGCGGAGCGCTCTCGACGGTTGGGGCGTCACCGGGATCGTGCTGCCCGATCCGAAGGGGCTGCCCGACTACGAGCAGATGCACGCCGTTCGCTCGACCGTGGTGCTGTTGACGGCGGCCACCGGCCAGGCCCCCGACTACCGGGCCCATGCATGGGTGTGGACCGGCGTCGACCGGGCCCCGCCTGCACCCGATCGCACCGCAGCGCAGCTCACGACCTGTGCCGTGGGCACCGCCGACGGCACCAGGGCGTCGATCCAATCGTCCGCCGCCTGCATCCTGGACGCGCCGTCAGGCGCCTGACGCTGGCGGTGCGGCCCGGCCCGGTAAGTTGTGTCGTTCGACGGACCGGGCCGTCGAGGGGGGAGCAGCACGCCGTGTCGGGGGAGTCGCGCCGGAACCGAGAACGCCCGAGCACCGGCGGTACGCGGCCATGATCGACGTGCCCGACACCGCTGCCCACGGCGACCGGCGCCACCCGCGCACCTCCGCCACCGGCAAGAGCCGGGTGCTGGCCCTCGACGGGCTGCGGGCCGTCGGCCTCCTCCTGATCATGGGGTTCCACTTCGGTGTCCCGGGCATGCCCGGGGGCTTCGTCGGGGTGGACATCTTCTACGTCCTGTCCGG
>PLRX01000158.1 GCA_003164095.1 Acidimicrobiaceae bacterium
CACCCGCCACCAGACGACGAACGGAGCCTGTTCGACCGACCGCCCGAGGTCGTCCCGAGGCGCTGACCCCCGCGGGCGACGCTCTCCGATCGGAGGGCGCTCAGGCCCGGGGCACCAGCGCCAGCTGACGCGACTGGGCCACCAACCGACCATCGACATCCCAGACCTCGCCATCCTCCTCGAGGAAGCCCCCGGTGACGAACCGGGTGGTGAACTGACAGCGGAGCGGGCCGGGCACGGGACGCGTGCGCAGGTGACAGGTCAGCTCGACCGTCGGGGTCCAGGCGACCGGCAGGTTCGTGTTGAAGATGGTGGGTGGAAAGGCATCGAGCGCGCACAGCAAGGCAACTGTGTCCGTCGACTCACCCTGGAGGAGCTGGAACCAACCACGGACGCGGGCGATGCCGCTCCGCTCGCCTTCGGCGAATCCCACATCGTCCGGGTGGAGGTGGAGTTCGACCTTGCCCATGAACGGGGGCGGGAAGGTGTCGGTGGCCGCGACGTGCACACATTCGTCGACCGGTGGGAGGTCGGGAGGGTAACCGTCGACCAGCAGGGCACCATGGTCCTCATCGAGGTCGCCGAAGGTGCCGAGCACGGTCAGGAGCGGACGGCCATTGGCCATCAGGCTTGCGCGCCCGGTGGCGAACCGCTTCCCCTCCTTGACCACGTCGGTGGCGATCTCTACAGCACCTGGCTTGCCGGGGGCGAGGTAGTGGCCGGTAATCGTGACCGGGTCCGGGCGCCCGGTGGCGTCGAGTAGCGCACGGGCGGCGATGCTCAGCAGGTAGCCCCCGTTGGCGTTACCGGCGATGTCCCAACCGGGCAGGATCTCGGCGCTGAAGGTCCCGGCCCCGGTCGGAGCGACGGCCGTGGCCGCGGCGAAAGGTCCAGTCGTCATCCGTGACTCCGATCATGTGTAACGGCAGGACCTGGCGGTCCGGGCCGTGTGACCCGAGGGTAGCGACCACGAAACGGCGTCCGGTCGGCGTCCGGTCGCCGCGGCGTCACCCGCGAGTCCGGTCCGAACGCGTCAGACCAGCGATGCCGGATCGATACCGATGCCCCCGGACTCGTTGCTGGCGTAGGCGGCCAGGGCGAGCCGCAGCACGTCGAGGGCCTGATCGGCTCCCCACAGGAGCGGCCCCTCGCCCGTTCGCAGGAACCGCAACCAGTGGCGGCCCGAGTCACGGAAGCTGCTGGCCCAGTCGTCGTCGAGGGCGTGATGGGAGCGGAGTTCGCCGTCACGGTAGACCTCGAGACTCGGCTCCTGGAGCCCACGGGCCGTGCAGCGGTTGACGCGGGCGAAGCCATGGCGACCCGTCACCTCCCAGCGCTCGTCGTTCGTGTAGTAGTCCGAGCGCAGGAACATGTCGACGGCCAGGGTGATGTCCCACACGCCGCGCACGCCGTTCGAGTGCTCCCACACGAGCGTGGTGGGGGCGTCGACGCCGATCCCCGGGATCACCTCCGTGTTCCCGATCCAGGCCCGGACTTCCCGGACCGGTCCGAAGAGCCACAGAGCGGTGGAGAGTTTGTGCCAGCCGTCATCGAACAGGAGGGTGCCCCGACCACGCTGGGCCTGGGCGAACTGCCGGTCATAGGTGCCACCGGGTACGTTCCAGCCGCCGCGGCCGCTGGCCACCATCTTGAGGTGGTAGCCGACCACCTCCCCGATCTCGCCGGAGTCGACCACCTGCTTCAGTCGTCGCAGCGGCTCGTAGAAGACGTAGTTCTCCATCACCCGTAGGTGTCGTCCGGACGCCCCGGCGGCGGCGGCCATCCCGACCGCCTCGTCCAGGTCGTTGCAGATCGGCTTCTGGAGGTTGACGTGCCAGCCGTTGCCGAGCAGCTCGGACACACCCTCGGCATGGTGGGCGATCGGGAGCAGGGCCTCGACGGCGTCGAACTCGAGCCCGGCGGCGGCGAGCCGGTCGACCGATTCGAACGTGGCGGCGTCCGGCCAGTCGGCCTGCCGCTCGAGTCGTCGATCCTCGCTCGGGTCGACCAGGGCCACGACCTCGACGTCAGGGTTGCCCCGGTAGGCGAGACGGTTCAGGTCGTAGATCCGGCCGAGCCCGACGAAGGCAGCACGCACCGGGCGGTCGGGAACGGCAGGCGACGGCATCGCCGCAATGATGTCAGTCTTCCGTCGGAAGCAATGAATCCTGCGGCTCAGGCGCCGCCCAGGACTGTCGGCTCCACGCCGTCCCACAGGCCGACGGTGGACTTGCCGACCGGGTAGTGCCCGGGCTGGCGTCCTGAACCCATCGTCTCGAGACGGGCCTTCATGCCGGGGCTGAGTGCGTCGGCCTGGATCATCTCGATGTAGGTGGCCGTGGCATTGCCCACGTCGAAGAAGTCGCGTTGCCAGCTCCACTGGTGGTTGCCGCCGTAGCGGAACCAACTGCCGCCGAGCCCGGCGATCTCGTAGTGGCTGCCATCGGCCCGGGTGGCATCGGCCACCTGCTTCCAGAGGCCGAGGATCTCACCCTGGAGGTCGTCGATGAGGATGCGCATGTAGGGGTAGGTCCACCCGCCGAGGCCCTCCATCTCCAGGCCGACCGCATACTCCCGGATCTGGTCTCGGCCCACGGCCATGAACTCGTCGTTCGGCCCGACGTTCCATCCGTAGGTGGCGTCCTCGGTGTACATGTCGGCGAGCGGCAGCCAGTTGAGCTCCTCCTCGCACTTCTTGTTCAGGTCGAGCCAGAGCTGCATGGTCTCTTCGAGCTCACTGCGTGGGTACGTCGGCACGGGGCGACTCCTTGTCGTGTCGGATGATCGGTACGCGGGGTGAAGGTGGGATGGAACGGTGTTAGTCGTCCACCAGCGAAAGGGCATGTGTCGGGCAGAAGCGGACGGCGGCCTCGAGCTCGGATCGCCGGTCCTCGGAAGGAGCGGTGTCGAGCACGACCACTTGGTGATCCTTGCCGACCTCGAACACGCCGGGGGCCTCGGACTCGCAGACGCCGTGGCCCTGGCAGAGGTCCCTGTCGACGACGATGCGCATCAGGCGGCACCCCCGGTGCTCCGGGCCACCGCCCGCCGGCGGTAGCGGACGACGCAGGGCTGCTGGAGCTGGACGACCATCTTGGAGTGGTCGTTGCGGTAGGTCTCTGGCGACTGGGCCGGCTCGAACTCCCAGTCGAGGAGCAGGACGCTGAAGATGGCCTTGAGCTGCATCATGGCGAAGGCCTGACCGACGCAGCGGTGACGGCCGGCGCCGAACGGGATCCATGTCCATGGGTTGAGGCGGTCCTCATCACGCGGGTCGAGGTACCGGTCGGGCTGGAAGGCGTCGGCGTCGGGGAAGTCCTCGGGGATCCTGTTCGAGACGGCAGGACTGGCCGCAACCATCTGACCCTCGTGGATGGCATAACCCTCGACCTCGAGCTCCTCCTTTGCCACCCGTAGGAGCAGGATGAGCGGTGGGTGGAGCCGGAGTGCCTCCTTGATCGACGACTCGAGCAGGGGCATCTCGCGCAGTGCCTGGTAGCTCACCTCGGCGCCGTCGACGTACAGCTCGGCGAGCTCGTCGTCGACGCGGGCCAGGACCTCCGGGTGGCGGAGCCATTCGATGAGCGTCCAGGCGGCCGTGCCCGAGGTCGTGTGGTGTCCGGCGAACATCATCGAGATGAACATCCCGGTCACTTCGTCGGGAAGGAAGCGGTCGGTACCGTCGGGGTTCTTGATCGACATCAGCACGTCGACCAGGTCGCGGTCGTCGTCGGACACGGGCGGTCCGGCCGCCCGACGCTCCATGATCCCCTGGATCAGCGACACGAGCTCGGCACGGGCTGCGTCGCGCTTGTGGAAGCTCTCGATGTCGGCATAGGGGTCGACGTAGGCGATGGCGTCGGTGCCCTGTTCGAGGTCGTGGAAGAGCTTGGCGAAGCGCCCGTCGAGCTGCTCCCGGAAGCGCTTCCCGACCAGGCAGGCCGAGGAGGTGTACATGAAGAGCTCGGCGAACCACTCGAGGAGGTCGATCTCGCCCTCGTCGTCCCAGTCGCCCACCATCCGCTCGACCTCGGAGGCGATGGTGGCCGCGTGGCCGCGCATGAACTTGTCGCGCAGCGCCTGGTTGTGCAGCATCTCCCTCCGGCGCTCCGGCGACGCGTCGAACACGACACCCTCGCCGAAGACGGGGGTCATGAACGGATAGGCCTCGGCCTGGTCGAGGACGTCCTCCGGTGAGCGGAAGAAGAATTCGTTTGCTTCGGCCCCGCTGAGTAGCACGACGTCCCGGTCGGCCAGACGGAACATCCCCACGTCGCCGCACTCGGACCGGACCCGCTCCATGAGGGCGATCGGGTCGGTGCGCAGTTCCTCCAGGTGGCCCGTGGCCCCCTCGCCCCCGGAGACCCGCGCGGGCTCCCTGACTCCTGTGTCGACAGCCATCACTGGCCTCCTTGCTCGTTGTCCGGCGGCACGATGGGCGCCTCCGGTTGGATCTCCATGACGGTGGCGTGCACGCCACGGGGAAGTGCGACCACGGCGCAGACGGCCTGGGCCACGCCGTCGGGCCGCATGAAATTGGAGTGGCGGGCGAATCCCCAGGCCGCCCACTGCTCGATGATCTCGCCGGTCACCACCGGGTCCCAGTCCAAGCCCATGCCGGTCATGGTCGGCCCCGGGCGGAGGATGGTGGCGCGCACGCCGGTGCCCTCGAGCTCCATCTGCAGCGAGTGGACGTAGCCCTCGAGACCCCACTTCGAGGTGACGTAGGCGGCCATGGCCGGTCGGGGTCGCTCGGCCACATCGGAGGTGACGAAGACGACATCACCCCGGCGACGCGAGATCATGTCGGGCAGCAGCGCCCGGACCAACCGGTGGGTACCGGTCACGTTGACGGCCAGCACGTCGTCGAGCGACGAGGCATCGGTGTCGAGCACGGCGCCGGCCATGTTCATGGCGGCGTTGGAGACCACGATCTCCACTTCGCCGAGGGTGTCGACGGCCGAGGCGGCGAACTGTTCGACCGAGTCGTCGTCGGTCAGGTCCAGGTGGATGGCGACCGCCTCGCCGCCCGCCTCACGGATTGCGACCGCTGCGTCTTCGCAGTCGGCGACGCGTCGCGCCCCCAGCGCCACCGGGTGGCCGAGCGCGGCCAGGGCGGCAGCTGTCGACCGGCCGATCCCGGACGAGGCGCCCGTCACCACCGCGGGGCGTCGGTCGGGGTTCGGAGGGAACTTCGGCATCAGCGGAGCGTCACTGTCGTCGGCAGGGCGGCGAGACCGCGGACGTTGATGGAGTGGACGCGCTCGACGCCGGCCGGGTCGACGTCGTAGGTGGCGACCCGCGCGACGAGCTCGGTGAGTGCGATCCTCGCCTCCAGCCGGGCCAGTGGCGCACCCATGCAGAAGTGGCGACCACTGCCGAAGCTCACGAGGGCCTTGGTGTCGCGGTCGAGGTCGTAACGCTCGGGATCGGGGAAGACGGCCTCGTCCCGGTTGGCCGATCCGACCAGCAGCAGGACCCGGTCGCCCTCTGGGATCGAGGTGCCGTGCAGGTGGAGGGGCTGTCGGGTCATTCGCAGCAGCATCTGGCTCGAGGTGTCGTAGCGGAGGGTCTCCTCCACCCAGTTCGGGACACGGCTGGCGTCGTCGAACGGCTTCGCCCGCTCGTCGGGATGGCGCCAGCCCCAGTACCAGGCGTTGCCGAGCAGCTTCGTGGTGGTCTCGTTGCCGGCGACCACCATGAGGAAGAGGAAGGCGACGATCTCCTCGTCGGTGAGCTTGTCGCCGTCGATCTCGGCGTCGAGGAGGGCGGAGGTGAGGTCGTCGCGGCGGGACGCCCGGCGTTCGTCGACCATGGCCTGGTAGTAGACGACGAGGGTCAGGGCCGCCTCCATGCCCTCCGGCGGGACGTCGTAGACGCCGTCGTCGCGGTGCAGCACCAGGTCGGCCAGTCGGCGTAGTTCGGCCCGATCGGCCACGGGCACGCCCACCAGCTCGGAGATCACGTCCATCGGGACCTTGCCGGCGAAGTCGGCGATGAAGTCGAACGAGCCCGACTCGAGCGCCGGCTCGAGGTGCTGGAGCGTGATCTCGCGGATCCGCTCCTCCATGGCGTTCACCTTGGTGGGGGTGAACCCTTTGCCCACCAGCGACCGCATGCGGGTGTGCTTCGGTGGGTCGAGGGCCAGGAAGGACATCATCCGGTGGGCATCGGGACCGAACGCGCTCGGGTCGAGCGAGACCCCGTACGCATTGGAGTAGGCGTCGACGTTGCGGAACGCGCCGATCACGTCCTCGTGCCGCGACAGTGCCCAGAAGTCGAACTCGTCGGACCGGTAGACCGGTGCCTCCGACCGCAGCCGGGCGTACGTCGGATACGGGTCTTCGTGCATCTCGTACGCGTACGGGTTGTAGGTGACGGGTCCGTCGACCCCGGTGATCGTCATGTGGCGCCTCCGTCGTGGTCGAACAGCAGGGTGGCCGCCTCGGCCACGAAGGCCGGCACGTCGAGGAACGACATGTGCCCGATGCCGGCGGTGAGCAGTGCGCCGCGGTAGGCGGCCTCGAGTACCCGGACGGCCCGGGGATCGGGTGCGGGCCCGAGTGCAGCGGTCAGGCGGCGGTGCGTCTGCGCCCCGATCCGGTCGCGCAGGTGGCTGACATCGGGATGGGGGCTGATGAGCGCCACGGTGCAGGCGTCGACGAGGGCCGGGCTGCTGGCCGCGAACGGGGTCATCTCCCGGACGGCATGTTCCACCCGCTCGGGCATGGGGACGGTCAGGTCGGCGTCGACGGGTGGCAGTGACTCCATCCGACGCCACAGCACCTCGGCCAGCAGGTGGTCCTTCGAACTGAAGTAGGTGTAGGCGGTGGCAGGCGCCACCCCGGCACGACGGGCGACGCCCCGGACCGTCAGACCCGCGTAGCCGACTTCCTCGGTCTCCTCCTCGGCAGCCAGGACGAGCTTGGCCACCACCTCGGCCTGGCGGGCCGTGAGGCGGCGCCGCGTGGCCTCGATGTCGACGAGTCCCGGGCTCTGATCGGACAGCGCCGCGGACGAGGTCACGCGGCCACGCGGTGTTCGTTGGCCGTGGTCCGGCTCCAGGTGGTGTCGGTCATGTGTCCATACTATAGTCCAGACACGTGTCCAGCAACGGGGGAGAGGTCGTGACCACAGCAACGGGTGCAGTAGACGAGGAGTCGGCCGACCTCCCGACCGTAGGTGTCATCGGGCTCGGGGCCATCGGGGACGGGGTGGCCGGCAGTGTCCATGCCGCAGGATTCCCGCTCGTGGTCTCGGACATCCGGGAGGAGGCCACGGCCCGGCACGGCGAGCACGGCGCCGTGGCGGCCTCGCCCGCCGACCTGGCCCGGGCGGCGGACGTCGTGGTCGTGGCGGTGGTCAACGACGAGCAGGTCCACGCCGTCCTGTCCGGTCCCGACGGCGCCCTGGCGGCTGCCGGACCGGGCACCACGTTCGTGATCGTCAGCACCATCACGCCCGGGTGTGTCCGGTCGGTCGGCGCCGAGGCCGTAGCTGCAGGCGTCGACCTCGTCGACTGCGGCGTGAGCGGGGGCCCGGCCGCCGCGGCATCGGGCGAGCTGATCTGCATGGTGGGCGGCGACGAGGACGTCGTGGCCGGCCTCCGACCGGTCTTCGATGCCATGGGGTCCCTGACGGTGCGCATGGGCCCGTTCGGCACCGGGCTGGCGGCAAAGCTGGCCCGCAACCTGGTGCAGTACGGAGGGTGGCTGGCCGCCTACGAAGGTCAGGTCCTGGCCGAGGCCGCCGGTATCGAACTGTCCAAGCTGGCCCAGGTGATCCGGGCGAGCGACGCCAAGATCGGAGGCGCCGCGACCCTCATGTTCCGGCCTACGGTGGCGCAGTTCACCGAGGACGACGACCCGGGATTCGTCGGGGCGATGCGGAACGGGGCCGATCTGGCCCACAAGGACCTGCTCGCCGCGCTGGCCCTGGGCGACGAGCTGAACGTGGCCCTGCCGTTGGCAGCGATGACCGAGGCCCGTACCGATTTCATCTTCGGTGTGGCCGGGGACGAGGAGGAACGATGACCGAGGGTACGACGCAGGCGACACCGGTGACGGGGGAGGAGCGCCTCCTCATCGACGGCAGGCTTCGCACAGCTCGCGCCGGAAAGGTGTTCGAGACGGTGAACCCCGCCACCGGTGAGGTGCTCGGCGTGGCCGCCGACGGCACCGCCGAGGACATGGACGACGCCATCGGGGCGGCCCGCAGGGCGTTCGACGAGACGGACTGGTCCACCGACGTCGAGCTGCGGGTGCGCGGTCTCCGTCAGCTCCAGCAGGCATTCGAGCGGCACGCGGACGAGATCAGGGCCATGACCGTCGCCGAGACGGGGTCGCCCCTCTCGCTCACCTATTCAGCTCAGCTCGACACGCCCGTGGGGTCGCTCGGCTGGGTGGCCGATCTGGCCGAGTCCTACGAGTGGGAGACCGACCTGGGCAACGCCGAGCCGCTGGGCATCCCGTCCCACCGCTGGGTGCGCCGTGAGGCGACGGGTGTCGTCGGCGCCGTCACGCCGTGGAATGTGCCCCACCAGATCAACCTCGCCAAGCTCGGTCCGGCACTCGCCGCGGGCAACACCGTGGTGCTGAAGCCGGCACCGGACACCCCGTGGTGTGCCACCGCGCTCGGCCGCCTCGTCGCCGAGGAGACGGACATCCCCGCCGGGGTCGTCAACGTCGTCCCGTCGTCCGACCATGCCCTCGGGGCCATGCTGTCGACCGACCCACGCGTCGACCAGGTGAGCTTCACCGGTTCGACGGCCACCGGCCGCAAGGTCATGGCCGCCGCAGCCGACACGGTCAAGAAGGTCTTCCTCGAGCTGGGTGGCAAGTCGGCCTTCGTCATCCTCGATGACGCCGACCTGCGCGGTGCCTGTGCGACGGCGGCGTTCACCGTGTGCACGCATGCCGGCCAGGGGTGTGCCATCACCACCCGGCTGCTCGTTCCCCGTTCGCTGTTCGACGAGGCTGTCGACTCGACGTCGCGGGTGATGGCCAAGCTGCCGGCCGCCGACCCGACCGACCCCGGCACCATCTGTGGCCCACTGGTCAGCGCCCGCCAGCGGGACCGGGTCGAGGGCTACCTGAAGCTCGCCCTCAAGGAGGGCGGCTCGTTCGCACTCGGCGGCGGTCGGCCCGAAGGGCTCGACGGGGGGTTCTTCGTGGAGCCCACGCTCATCGTGGGGGTGGGCAACGACGCGCGCGTCGCCCAGGAGGAGATCTTCGGTCCCGTGCTGGTCGTCATCCCGTTCGACGACGACGACGACGCCGTGGCGCTGGCCAACGATTCGGCCTACGGGCTGTCGGGTTCGGTGTGGTCGGCCGACCGGGAACGGGCCGTGGGGGTGGCCAACCGGATCCGGACCGGCACGATCGGGATCAACGGTGGCCTGTGGTTCAGCCCTGACGTCCCCTTCGGCGGGTACCGCCAGTCGGGCGTCGGCCGCGAGTCGGGCGTCGCCGGATTCGAGGAGTACCTCGAGATCAAGTCGCTGGCCGAGCCGGCGTGACCGGCCGTCACGGCCGCACGGGCCACCGTCGGCAGAGCGACATGGGCCACCGTCCGCGAACAGCACCAGAGGAGGCGTGATGTCAGAGGGAACCACCGGGCCGCGGGCCGCGGGCATGGCCAAGATGGACGAGGTCTACGGCTTCAGCGTCGATCCCGATACCATCGCCGGGCCCTACGTCGACGTGACGGTCGACCACCTGTTCGGGTCGATCTGGACCCGTGAGGCGCTCGACGTCCGCGACCGTCGGATGGTGACCATCGGGGTGCTGGCCGCCCTGGGTCAGGCCAACCTGCTGGAGATCCAGTTCCGCTCGGCCCTCGAGCGCGGCGAGTTGACCGAGGAGCAGGTCCGCGAGCTCGTGCTCCATCTCGCCCACTACATCGGGTGGCCGCTGTCGACCGGGGTCAACGCCTCCGCCGAGAAGATCATCGCCGAGCGGGCCAAGGCGGCCAAGGCCGCCGCCACGGCTCCTGCAGCCGACGTAACCGAACAGACCAAGGAGTCCTCACCATGACCGACAACGAGTCCCCCTCGACCGCACCCACGACGCCGACGACGACCTTCGACTTCAGTGGCAAGGTCGCCGTCGTGACCGGCTCCGCCGGCGGGATCGGCCAGGCCTACGCCGAGGCCCTGGCCGCTGCCGGTGCCTCGGTGGTCGTCGCCGACATCGACGTGGCCAAGGCCGATGCCGTTGCCGCAGGCATCCGCTCGTCCGGTGGCTCCGCCCTCGGCGTGGCCGTCGACGTGGCCGACCCGGCCTCCGCCGTGGCCATGGCCCAGGCGGCGGTCGACGAGTTCGGCGGCATCGACTACCTGGTCAACAACGCCGCCATCTTCGGCGGCATGAAGCTCGACCTCCTGCTCACGGTGGACTGGGAGTACCTCAACAGGTTCCTGTCGGTCAATATGCTCGGTGCGCTGAACTGTGTGCGGGCCTGCTGGCCCGCCATGAAGGCCCGGGGCGGGGGCGCCATCGTCAACCAGTCGTCGACGGCGGCCTACCTGTACGCCGGCTTCTACGGGCTGGCGAAGGCCGGGGTGAACTCGATCACGCAGCAGCTGGCCCACGAGCTGGGGGGCGACAAGATCCGCACCAACGCCATCGCTCCCGGGCCCATCGACACCGAGGCGTCCCGGACAGTGGTGCCGGATGCCTTCATGCAGCCGATCCTCGCCGGCCTCGCACTCAAGCGCATGGGGCAGACCTCCGACCTCGTGGGCATGTGCCTGTTCCTCCTGTCCGACGAGGCCTCCTGGATCACCGGGCACATCTTCAATGTCGACGGCGGCCAGGTGGTCCGTCCGTGACGGAGAGTCGGGCGACCGACGACGACCACCGCATCGAACTCGAGTTCCTGGACCACGTCCTTGTGGTCGCCTTCGATCGTCCCGCCGCCCGCAACGCCTTCGACTCGGCGATGTACCGGGCGGTGGCCGGGGCCCTGTCCGGCGCGCTCGGCGATGACGACGTGCATAGCGTGGTGCTCACCGGTCGGGGCAAGGCATTCACGTCCGGCCAGGACCTGCGCGAGATGGCGGCGGTGGCCACCGGTGGTGACGGGTCGGCCCTCGGCTCCGGCTTCGGAGACCTGCTCGACCTGCTCGTGACCTTCGACAAGCCGCTCCTGGCCGCGGTGCACGGCGTCGGGATGGGCCTCGGTTGCACCATCGTCGGGCATGTCGACCTCGTGCTCATGGACGAGTCCGCCCGCCTCCGGGCCCCGTTCGCCGAGATGGGTGTCCCTCCGGAGGCGGCCAGCAGCTACCTGCTCCCGGCTCGCATGGGCTGGCAGGAGGCGTCTCGCGTCCTCCTGGCGTCGGAATGGGTCACGGCCCCCGAGGCCGTGGCCTCGGGCCTCGCCCTGAGGACGTGCCCGGACGGGACCGTGCTGGAGGAGACCCTCGCCCTCGCCCAGACCATCGCCTCCTTCCCGCCCCACGCCACCCGTCAGATCAAGCGCCTCATGCTGGCCGGCAGGGGCTCGGCCGTCGCCGACGCCCGTCGCCGCGAGGAGGTGGCCTTCGCCGCGCTGTTCGCCGACCCGGCGGTCAACCCGGGCGACGGCCTGACCGCAGGACTGGGGGACTGACCACCGTGCGGTTCGGTGTCACCTGCTTCCTGACGGACCGGGACATGGCTCCCGCCGACCTGGCGCGGGCCGCCGAGGAACGCGGCTTCACGTCGCTCTTCCTGCCCGAGCACACGCATCTGCCCGTCCGGGCCGACACGCCACCGGCCCTGGTCGAGGGGGTGCGGATCGACGACTACAAGCGCAGCCTCGACCCGTTCGTCGCGCTGGCCACCGCCGTGCCCGTCACCTCCACACTGCGACTCGGGACCGGGGTGGTACTGGCCGCGCAACACGACCCCATCGTGCTGGCCAAGCAGGTGGCAACGCTCGACCACCTGAGCGGTGGAAGGGTGGAGCTCGGGATCGGCTTCGGATGGAACCGTGACGAGGCGGCCGACCATGGTGTCCCCTTCGGTGACCGGCGTCGTATCGCCCGGGAGCACGTGCTGTGCATGCGGGCGCTGTGGCGCGACGACCCGGCCGAGTTCCACGGCGAGTTCGTGGACCTCGACGCGTGCTGGTCGGCGCCCAAGCCGATGCAGGGCGCGCACCTCCCGGTCCTGCTGGGCGGGGCCGCGACCGCCGGCAACTTCGCGGCCATCGCCGAGTACGGGGACGGCTGGATGCCCATCGGTGGATCGGGCCTGGGTGAGGCCCTGCCCGAGCTCCGTCGTGCCTTCGAGGAGCGGGGCCGGGATCCGGGCCTGCTCCGGGTGCTCCCGTTCGGCACCGTCCCCACCGACGCCAAGCTCGAGCACTTCGCCAGCCTGGGCATCGACGAGGTGGTCCTGCGCGTGCCAGGTGGGAGCCCGGCCGAAGTACTGGCCGTGCTCGACGCACATGCCGGATTCGTCGAGCGGTTCGGAGGTCCCGGTGCCTGAGCGTGCGGGTGCTGAGGCCCCGCGTCAGGTCGGGCCGCCGGGACGTCCCTGGAGCGGAGGCGGTCGCGAGGAGTTGGCCGCTGCCGTTCGCCGCCTCATGCAGCTGACCGTCACGTCGACCCCCGCTCCCGGCGCCTTCGCCGACGCCGCGGCGCGGATAGCGGCGTTGTCGGACGAACTGGCGGTCGGGGTCCCCGACGACGGACCGGTGCCGGTCGGGCGGTTCGCCGAGGAGTCGGTCGGCCCCGATGGGCTCGGTTCCCTGACGGCGGCCATGCCGTTCGACATGGTCGTCGGTTCCTGCAACCCGGTGGCCCCGCCCATCGAGCTCTGGTTCGAACCTCCCAAGGCCTTTGGGAGGGTCAACTTCACGGCACAGTACGAGGGCGCCCCCGGGTGCGTGCACGGTGCCGCCATCGCCGCCGCCTTCGACATCATCCTGACCGCTGCCAACGTCGTCGCCGATGCGGCGGGGCCGACGGTGGAGCTGTCGATCCGCTACCGCAAGCCCACGATCGTCGGCATCGACACGGTGTTCGAGTCGTGGGTCACCGAGGTCACCGACCGGCGGACGTTCAGCACCGGCCGCCTGCTCCAGGACGGCGTCGTCAAGGTCGAGGCGACCGGCGAGTTCGTCAACATGTCGCGCGAGCGGATCAACGCCATGCACCGGAACCGACTCGCCGGCCGTGAGGGGTGAGCCCGGTCATCGAGCTGCCACGCGAGCGGCTGCGCCGTTCTCTAGAGTCTGCAACGTAGGACTACGCCCGGGGGGCGGGTCAGTGACCCGCCGGGCACCTTGACCAAGGGGGAGACCATGAAGAGCCACACCATCCGCGGCGGCGGGACGGTCGGACGACGGCGGGGCGGCACGGTCGCCGTGGCCCTGGTCACCCTGGTCCTCGCCGGCACACTCACCGCCTGCTCGTCGACCGAGGCGCAGCCCGCGACGAGCACCTCCAGCGGATCCTCGGGCGGCTCGACGGGGATCCCGTCGTCGGCGTTCAGTGACACCACCGGTCTCACCTCGTCGACGGTCACCGTCGGCAACGTCTCGACCCTCGCCTTCGGCCTGTTCAAGGGAGCTGACGTGGGCACCGAGGCCTGGGCCGACTACGTCAACTCGACCGGGGGGATCAACGGTCGCAAGCTCGTCGTCGACTCCTACGACGACGGCTACCAGGGGGCGCCGAACAAGCAGGCCACCGAACAGGTCGTCCAGAAGGACTTCGCGGCGGTCGGCGGGTTCTCCCTCGAGGACAGCTACGGCGAGACGGTGCTCGCCGCCAACCCCGGCGTGCCCAACGTGACGGTCTCGCTGAGCCAGTCGGCGGGCGACCTGCCCAACAGCTTCAGCCCCGACCCGGCTGCCATCGGCTGGCCGACCGGCCCGCTGATGTACTTCAAGCAGAAGTTCCCGGCCGACGTGAAGCACGCAGGGGCACTGGTGGCCGACCAGCCCTCGGCCATCACGAAGTGGGGAGGCGAGAAGGCGGCGATGGAGTCGCTCGGCTACGACGTCGCCTATGACAAGCAGTTCGACATCACCCAGACCGACTTCACCCAGAACGTGGTGGCGATGCGCCAGGCCGGGATCAAGATCCTGTTCCTCGAGCAGATGCCGGAGAATTACGCAGCGGCGGTGGTGAAGGCCCTGAACGAGCAGAACTACCACCCGCAGCTGGTGTTCGGCGCCTCGACCTACTCCGAGCAGCTCGTGCCGGACTCGGGGGGTGCCTCGGCCACCGAGGGCATCTACATGGAGATGGTGAACTCACTGTTCCTGGGCGAGGACACCGCCCAGCTGCCGGCGGCGAAGACGTTCCAGACGTGGGTCCAGAAGGCGTCCCCCGGGTTCAAGCCCGACCTCTACACCCTGTTCGGCTGGCTGTCCGGACAGCTGTTCACCCAGGCCCTGCAGGCCGCCGGTGCCCATCCCACCCGCGGCTCGGTCCTCCAGCAGTTGAAGAAGGTGACCGTATTCAACGGCAATTACCTGATCGCCAGCTCGAACCCTGCGGCCAAGGCACCCGCCTACTGCTACGTGATCGCCCGTATCGAGAACGGCCAGATCACCCGGGTCGACGATCCCCCGATCAATGGGCCCCAGCACGGCTACCGCTGCGACGGCAAGTTCTACTACTACCCGCCCAAGTGAGGGTCATGGTCCCTCCAGGGTGACCGGGGGCGGCCCGCCGTAGGCTGGACCACCATGTGTGGACGGATCTCGCTCTACTCGGACCCGGACTACCTGGCCCGGATCTTCGACAGCCAGCTGGGCCCCGATGTCGATCGCGACGCCCGGCCGAGCTGGAACGTGCCGCCGACGCGGTCGATCCTGGCCGTGGCGGACGTACCCGACCTATCAGGCGCACCCGGCGCCGAGGGAGGTGACGGTGGCGAAGATCCGGGTGACCGGGGTGTGCGTGCCGTCCACCGCGAGCTCGGCCGCTACCGGTGGGGCCTCGTGCCCTCCTGGGCGAAGGACCCGTCGATGGGCAGTCGCACCTTCAACGCCAGGGCGGAGACGGTGGCATCCAAGCCATCCTTCCGGTCCGCATTCACGGCCCGCCGGCTCGCCGTGGTGGCGGACGGCTTCTACGAGTGGCGGCAGGGTCCGGGGACGGGCAAGCAGCCCTACTACTTCACCCGTTCCGACGGGAACCCGCTCGCCCTGGCCGGACTGTGGGAGGTCTGGCGGGGCGGACCCGCGGCGAGGGATTCCCGTGCCGGCGCCCCCGACATCCCGGGTGCCCTCGACCCCGCCGACCCCGACCCCGTCGAACGACCGGCGCTGCGGACCTGCACCGTCATCACCACGACGGCAGGACCGGACATGGGGGACATCCACCACCGCATGCCGGTCGTGCTCGAGCCCGAGGTGCTCGAGGAGTGGTTGGACCCGGACAACAGGGACAAGCCGGAGCTGGAGTCGCTGCTGGTGCCGTCGCCCGCGGGCACGCTGGTGCGGCGGGCGGTGGGACGGTCAGTAGGCAATGTGCGCAACGACGGCCCCGAGCTCATCGAGCCGGTCGAGGAGTGAACAGGCTCTGAGCGGGAACCTGATCGGCCTCGGTAGGGCCGGCACGGTCCCTGACGCGCCGGATCCCGCCGGTGGCGGGATCCGGGGACTGCACGTGCTGTGGGCCCCGTCGCAGCCGGAGGGGTGACAGGGTCGTCGGGTCGTCAGGCGAACCGGTCCGGCTCAGGCGTCGGCGGACGCATTGGCGGCCCGCTTCATGAGCCGGGACTTGCGGTTGGCGGCCTGGTTCTTGTGGATCACGCCCTTGGCGGCGGCCTTGTCGATGCGCTTCACTGCCAGGCGGATCGCATCGTCGGCAGACGTGACGTCCTCGGCAATCGCCGCGTTCGCCTTCTTGGTGCGGGTGCGCAGTTCCGACCGAACGGCCTTGTTGCGGGCCTGGCGCTTGACGGTCTGGCGGTTGCGCTTGATCTGGCTACGGATATTGGCCACTGGGGTTCCTCGTCGTCTTCGTGCGTCGGGTCGGGGCGGCAGCGTGCGCCGTCGACCCGGGCGGTGTTCGTGCCCCGGGATCCGTAGGGGACCGCAATGCGGGGGACAGTGAAGGATAGCAGCCCGGGCCCGATCGGGCCCGACGGTAACCCGCGGTGCAGGTCGGGGGTGGGGGTCCGCCTGCCTTGGGTACGCTGGGCGACCCGTGCTCCCCATCGACCGTATCCGCAACTTCTCCATCATCAGCCACGTCGACCACGGCAAGTCGACGCTGTCCGACCGCATTCTGGAGCTGACCGGCGCCGTCGACCCGCGTCAGATGCGGGCCCAGTACCTGGACTCGATGGACATCGAGCGTGAGCGGGGCATCACCATCAAGGCCCAGAACGTCCGGGTGCCGTGGGGTGAGCACACGCTGCACCTGATCGACACGCCTGGCCACGTCGACTTCGGGTACGAGGTCAGCCGGTCGCTGGCGGCCTGTGAGGGCGCAGTGCTCCTGGTGGACGCCTCCCAGGGAATCCAGGCCCAGACCCTGGCCAACTGCTACCAGGCACTGGAGAACGACCTCGAGATCGTCGCCGTGCTCAACAAGATCGACCTGCCGGCTGCCGACCCCGAACGGTGCGCCGCCGAGATCGAGCAGGTGCTCGGCCTGTCGGCCGACGACATCATGCACATCTCGGCCAAGACCGGCGAGGGCGTCCCGGCGTTGCTCGATGCCATCGTGGCCCGCATCCCGGCACCGACCGGCGACGCCTCGGCCCCCTTGCGGGCGCTCATCTTCGACTCCGCCTACGACCAGTACCGGGGGGTGGTGAGCTCCATCCGGGTCATGGACGGGACGCTCCACACGAACGACCGGCTCCGATTCATGCAGGCCGGCGCCAACCACGAGATCGAGGAGATCGGTGTCCGCACCCCGGTCACCGTGCCGGTGGACGAGCTCGGTCCGGGCGAGGTCGGCTACCTCATCGCCGGCATCAAGGACGTCGGCGGGGCCCGCTCCGGCGAGACGGTCACCACGGCCGCCCACCCGGCCGATACTGCCCTCGACGGCTACCGCGACCCGAATCCGATGGTCTTCTGCGGACTGTTCCCGATCGACGGCGACGAGTTGCCCGACCTGCGCGACGCCCTCGAGAAGCTACGGCTCAACGACGCCAGCTTCACCTACGAGCCGGAGTCGTCGACGGCACTCGGCTTCGGCTTCCGGTGCGGATTCCTCGGCCTGCTGCACATGGAGATCGTCCGTGAGCGCCTCGAGCGCGAGTTCGACCTCTCGCTCATCGCCACCGCACCGTCCGTCGCCTACCGGGCATTCCTGACCAACGGGACCGAGGTGGCCGTCGACAATCCGAGCGAACTGCCCGACCCGGCGAGCCTCGACCACGTCGACGAGCCGATGCTGCGGGCGACGATCCTCACCCCGGCCGAGTACACGGGCACGATCATGGAGCTCTGTCAGGCCAAGCGCGCCGAGATGCTCAAGATGGACTACCTCTCGCCCGAACGGGTCGAATTCGTCTACACGATCCCCCTGGCCGAGGTGGTGGTGAACTTCTTCGACCAGTTGAAGAGCAGGACCAAGGGATACGCCAGCCTTGACTACGAGCCCAGTGGCTACGCCACTGCCGACCTCGTCAAGGTCGATCTCCTGATCAACCGGGTGCCGGTCGATGCCTTCTCCACCATCGTCCACAGGTCGCAGGCCGATTTCTACGGGCGTCGCATGACCGAGAAGCTCAAGGAACTCATTCCGCGGCAGATGTTCGAGGTCCCCATCCAAGCGGCCATCGGCGGTCGGGTGCTCGCACGCGAGACGGTCAAGGCCCGCCGCAAGGACGTGCTGGCGAAGTGCTACGGCGGTGACATCACCCGCAAGCGCAAGCTGCTGGAGAAGCAGAAGGAGGGGAAGAAGAAGATGAAGAACATCGGTCGCGTCGAGGTCCCCCAGGAGGCGTTCGTCTCCGCTCTCAAGCTCGACGACTAGGCGATCCCGCTCAGTCCAGCCCCGCGACCTCGGCGATGCGGCGTGCGGCGCGCTCCCAGGTGAAACGGGCCGACCTCCGCAGTCCGGCCGCCGCCATGGACGCCACCTGGTCAGGGTCCCCGGCGAGCTCGGCCAGGAGCGCACCGAACGATGCGGGGTCCTCGGGGTCGACGTAGCGGGCGGCGTCGCCCCCCACCTCGGGCAGCCCGCCCCGCCGTGACGCCACGAGTGCGGTGCCGCAGGCCATGGCCTCGGCGGCCACCAGGCCGAACGGCTCGTCGAAGACGGAGGGCACGCAGGATACCGACGCACGGCGGTACCGATCGGCCAGCTCCTCCTTCGGGATGAAGGGCACGAATTCCACGTCCAGGTCCCCGGATGCCGCCAGCGCGCGGAGTGACTGCTCGTACGGGGTCAGCCGGTCGCCGGCGTCGTAGGCGCTGCTGCCGATCAAGGTGGCCCGCAGCGGCCGGTCGGTCTGACGGGTGGCGACGGCCATGGCTTCGAGGAGCTGGTGAGCACCCTTGTGGGGTGCCATCTGGCCCACGAAGAGGACCTCGAACGGTGCGTCACCCGGGTGCTCGTTCCCGCGTCCGTCGCCTCCAGGCCCCGTCGCCGCACCGGTAGGGGATCCCCCATCCGGACGGAACAGGGTCCGGTCGACCCCGTTCTCGACCACCACGGACACCCCGGCGAGCGCAGGCACCCGCTCGACGAAGCGGGAGCGCAGAAAGGCCGAGACGAACACGACGACGTCGGCATCGGACAGCGAGCGCACCAGCTCGGCACGCCCGTAGCCGCGCGCCAGCGGGCTGTGCATGTAGAGGACGATCCGTGCGTCGGGGAGGGCCCGGCGCCAGGCCGGCACGGTGGTCGCGGTGGACAGTCCCTCGTAGAGGAGGAGCAGGTCGGGTCGCCATCCGGCTGCGGCCTCGATGGCCGGAAGGTAGAGGTCACCGGTGTACCTGCGGCGCCGGTCGAGCCGTCCGGCGACGTCGTCGCGCAACCGCTCGGTCCGGCTGAACCATTCACGGGGGCAGTGGCGGGTGTAGTCGACGGCCAGGTTGTCGAAGCCGTCGAGGTGCACGTCGCGGTTGTCGCTGACCACGACGCCGACGTGGTCGCCGGCCGCGAGCTGGCACCGGCCGAGCTCCGAGGTGACACCCACGAGCGTGTTCCCACGGCGGGAGAGCGGCAGGGGGACGTGGAGCACGCGCACCATCGGGCACGGTACCAGAGCCGTTCCCGCAGGCACCCCGAGGGTCCGGTACCGGAGGGCAACCGGAGTACGCTTCGTCCAGCATGCGTCCCTCAGATCAGCGCCCGCTGTGACTGCCGCGGACCAGCCACCGGCCAACGCCAGCGGGCGCCAGTTCGTCCGGAACGCGGCGTCGTCCTACGCCAACCTGGTGATCGGGATCATCCTGAGCCTCGTCTTGACCCGGGTGATCCTCCGTCATCTCGGAGCGGGCACCTACGGCCTGTGGATCGTCCTCCTCTCCATCGTCGGCTACCTGGCGTTGCTCGACACGGGGGTGTCGACCGCGGTGGTCCAACGGGTGGCCCGCCTGTCGGCCGTCGGCGACCGTGAGGAGACGGCCGACGTCATCCGCACCTCGCTCGTGTTCTTCAGTGCCACCGGGACGATCGCCGTGCTGGTGACCGTGGCGGTGGCCCCCTATCTTTCGTCGTTCCTGCACCTCGGCGACGTCAGCGGCACCGTGGCCGAACGGACGCTCGTCATCCTCGGGGTGATGACCCTGGTCAAGTTCATCGGCTCGGTCCCGTCGGCGGTCCTGTTCGGTGCGGGCCGAGGTGACCGACAGGCGCAGATCGGTGGGGTCGGCCTCATCGTCACCCAGGTCGCGCAGGTCGTGGTGGTACTGGCCGGGGGCGGCCTGGTCGGGCTGGCGCTGGTCACCGTCGGCGGGGCGCTGTTCAGTCTCTTCGCCATGTCGGGCCTGATCCGCCGGGCCACGGGATCCTCCGTCCACGACGGGCGGTTCCGGCGCGCCCTCCTGGTGGACCTGTTGCGCTTCGGTAGCCGCAACACGGCCATCGCCGTCGGCGGGATCATCGCCTACAGCCTCGATGCCCTGGTGATCGGTCTGATCCTGCCGGTGGCGCAGGTGGCGCCGTACGACATCGCGCTGAGCACGGCCAACCTGACGCGCAACCTCACCACCCAGGGCACGGACATGCTGCTGCCCACCTACGCCCACTTCGAGACGGCGGAGGACGCGGGACGCCAGGGGTGGCTGTTCTCCAAGGCGGTGATGGCCTCCCTCGCCATCTCCATCCCCATGTTGATCGCCCTGGCCGCCTTCGGCGAGCCGATCCTGAAACTGTGGCTCGGGACGGTCCCCCCGCAGACCTACAAGATCATGATCGCGCTGGGCCTCGTGACCGCCCTCCAGCTACCCGGCCACCAGTGCTTCATCTTCCTGACCGGGGTCGGGAGGAATCAGGTCCTGATCCGGCTCTCGCTCCTGGGCGCGGCCCTCAACCTGGCCGGCAGTGTCGCCGCGACGTTCTGGCTCGGTCCGGTCGGACCCGCCATCGGCTCGTTGCCCGTCGTACTGGTGCTCGACTTCTTCGTGCTGCCGGTGCTGGTGTGCCGGCACCTCGAGCTCCCGTTCGCCGCGTACGCGCGCGGCGCACTGCTGCCGGTGGTCCCGGGCGCGCTCGTCGCGGGGATCCTCACGGCCCTGTTCCTGGTCGTGCACCCGATCCACGGGGGCTCCACCCTGCGCGACGGCGTGCAGGCCGCCGCCTCGGCGACGATCGTCGTGGTCGCCGCGTTGGCCACGCTCCTTGCCGTCCTCTTCCGGGTCGAGCCCCAGTTCCGCGACCCGCTCGTCGCAAGGCTCCGCCGGCGGCGTTCCTGAGCGACTCCGGCACCGGCACGTCGCCCACCAGGGACGATCGGGGCGCGTCGACGCATACGACCACGTGAGCGGGTCCGTCTGCGGCTCAAGGTGTGCGTGTCCGCTGCCGATAGTCTCTGCCTGTGGCCACGCACCCCAGTCCGCCCGCCGACGGCGCCGATCCGGGAGGACCGGGCGCCGCCGCCCGGAGCGAGGAGCTCCGCGTGCTGCTGTGGATGGCGGGAGCCAACCGGGTCAGTGGCGGTCACATCGTCCAGCTCGAGGAGACGGCCCGCGCGCTCCGCAGCTACGGCGTGTCCGCCACGACATGCTTCGACCTCGTCGCCGACCTGAGCGGGATCGACCTGGTCCACGGCTTCGACCTGGAGCCGAAGCAGGTCCACGAGTGCCGGGACCGCGGTCTGCCGGTCGTCATCTCGCCGATCTACTGGGACATCCGCTACGGCCCCGAGGGATTCACCGACCTGACATTCCACTCGTTCCTCGGACGGGTGAGGCGCAGCGCAACGTTCGCCGCCGCGGCCATGACCAGTCAGTCCCGCCTGTCCGAGGTCAGCCTGCAGTCCATCGCGCTGGAGCGCAACAAACTGGCCCTCTTCGAGGCCGCCGACCTGCTGTTGCCGAATTCGGAGGGTGAGGCGGACAGCATCCGCCGCGACCTCGGCGTCTCGACACCGATGGTCTCGGTGCCGAACGCGGTCAATCCCGACCGGTTCGACCAGCCCGGGTTGCCGTTCGCCGAGCGGGACACCGTCCTGTACGTAGGGCGGATCGACCCGCACAAGAACCAGCTGGGCCTCATCAAAGCGATGCGGGGCAGCGGCAAGCGGCTCGTGCTGGTCGGGTACGACCATCCCGACCATCCCGCCTACGTGCGTGCATGCCGCAAGGCCGGTGCCGGGTGGGTCGAATTCGCGGGCGGACACCCTCCGGACGAGCTCCCACCGTTCTTCGCGTCGGCCCGGGTGCACGTCGTCCCCAGCTGGTTCGAGACGACGGGACTCGTCTCGCTGGAGGCTGCGCTCAGCGGCTGCAGCCTCGTGTCCACCGATCGGGGCCATGCCCACGCCTACCTCGGCGACGGTGCGCTCTACTGCGACCCGGCCGACACGGCATCGATCCGGCGGGCGGTCGACGAGGCATGGGACTGCGAGCCCGGACCCGACATCCGCCGTCACGTGCTCGACAATTTCACCTGGGACCACACGGCCCGGGCCACCTCGGACGCCTACCGCCGCCTGTTGGCGGGTAGGAAGCATGCGAGTACGGGGGAGGCGGCACGTTGACGGCCGGCGACACGACCATGGACAGGGACCATTCGGACAGACCCGGGTCCACTGCCGTCCCGACCTGGTTCGGACCGGTCGATCGATCCCTGTTCGGGTGGGTCCACATCCCCGAGACCCCCGACGGCCGGGGGGCCGTGCTGTGCCCGTCGATCGGCCTCGAGGGGGAGGCCAGTCAGTTCGCCTTCCGTTCGTTGGCCGCCGGGCTGGCGGACGCAGGGTGCGCTGCGATCAGGTTCGACTACGACGGCACGGGCGACTCGGCCGGCGAACTGTCCGACCCCGACCGGTTGAAGGCCTGGCTCGACGGCATCGCCGCGGCGATCGCCCTCCTACGGGAGGCCGGTGCCACGCAGATCCACCTGGTGGGAGCGCGACTCGGCGCAGCGTTCGCCGTCCGGGCTGCCGAGATCGACGGCGCGGTCGAGTCGTTGGCGCTGTGGTACCCGTGGACCAAGGGGAGCCAATTCCTGCGCTACCAGCGTGCGCTGCGACGGATGTACGCCGTCAGTGACGACCCCGTGTCGGCCGACGGAGGTACCGAGATCCCCGGGTTCGTCCTCGACGCCGCCGTCACCGTCGACCTGAAGGACCTCGACGGCTCCGCCACGGGGCCCGATGTGCCGTCCACCGTCCTGATCATCGATGCGGCCGACCCGAAGAGCGGGGTCGTCCTGCGCCCCGGGGCCGGGCCTGACCACGCGGTGCGCCGGGCCGGCACCGATGCCGATGAACTGTTCGGCGTCGAGCTGATGCGGGCGGCGGTGTCCCGTCAGGACATCGACTGGATCATCGAGTCGATCCTGTCCACTGCGACGCCGACGCCTCCGCCGACCTCGGGCATCCGGCCGACGATCCGGTCGTCCACCGAGATGGCCGCGCCGGGTGGTGGCACCGTCATCGAGCGACCGGTGTTCTTCGGGACGCGGCGCCTGTTCGGGATCGTGACCGAGCCTGCGGACGTAGGCGGGGACGACGGGTCAGACGATGCTCCACGGCCGGGCCGGGCGCGGATCCGGGCAGCGGGGGGTCCGGTGCCACGGTTCGCGTCTGCAATCTTCCTCAACGCCGGGAGTCTCCACCACGTGGGCCCGGGCCGGCAGTGGGTGGAGCTGGGCCGCCGCTGGGCCGCCGCCGGTGTCCGCTGTCTCCGCATGGATCTCGGTGGGGTGGGGGAGAGCCCGCTGGTCGGACCACCGGGAGAGCTGTCGAGCTACCCGCCGACCGGCCTCGGCGACGTGGCGGAGGGTGTGCACATGATGGCTCCCGACGATCCGCGGGAAGTGGTCCTGCTCGGGCTGTGCTCGGGCGCGTACCACTCCCTCCTGGCTGCTCCCTCGACCCACGTCGGTGGTGTGGCCGTGCTCAACCCGCTCCGCCTCCCGTCGGCCCTCGTGCAGCAGCCGGGCTCGATGGGTGACCTCATCGCCGGCGCCCCGATGGGGAACTGGTCCGGCGGCAGCGACGAACCACCGGTCGCGGCCCGCCCCAAGCGTCGGTTCCTCGGGTCACTCCGGGACAGCGGCGCCCTCAAGCCGATCTCGCGGCACATCCCGGACAGGGTGTGGTGGGCGGCCAACACGCTGTCCCATGCCAGCCGCCCCGTCGACGCACTGCAACGGGTGGTCGGCAGCGGGTCCTCGCTGTTCGTGATCCTCGGTCCGGACGAGTGGCCCGGTATCGGTCGGGGACGGAGGCACGAGCTGCAACGGGTGGCCCGCAACGGTGTGTTCTCGATGGCCCTGGTCCCGAACCTGGACCACAACTTCCACGTGGCCAGCGGTCGGCGCGAGGCGCTACAGGTGCTCGACGAATGGGTGCTGGGTTCGGGTCCGGGCGGTCGGACGACGCCGTCCGGCGTCACCTTCATCGGATGAGTCCGCAGTCAGCCCGGTTCCGGTCGGTCAGCCCGGTTCCGGTCGGTCAACCCGGTTCCGGTCGGTCAGCCTCGTCCGGAGCCTTCGGCTGCGGCGCACGGATGACCGCAACCGTCTTCGTGGGGTCGTCGGGGTCGAAGTGCAACGAGATCGGTGCGTCAGGATCGTCCGGCTCACCCGGGGCCTCCATGACGAACGCCGGCTGTTCCCGGCGCTCCTCGAGGGCGTGCTGCAGGCCCAGGGCGATGCCGGTCAGGATCCCACCGGACGCCGACGAGCGCATCCACCGGTGGAAGCGGAGCGGGTCGTGTTCCGACGGGGTGTCCTCGGTCTCGTCGTCGTCATCCGATCCGTCCCGGTAGCCGGCACCGTCCGGGAGAGCTGCATCGTCAGGTCCCACTGCACCATCCGGTCCCACTGCATCGCCCGGTTCAACTGCACCGTCCGTGAGAGCGACATCGTCCGGTCCCACTGCATCGTCCGCGGATCCGCCCACGACGTCGTCGCCGGTTCCGTCAGCGACGTCGTCCGTCCGGCCATCCGCCCTGATTCCCGTGCCGGGGTCCGGCACGGGAGGCGTGCCGTCCGTTGGCACCGGACCCGGGGGGCGTTCCACCGTCCCACGGTACCGGGTGGCGCCCGACCGGCCGCCCGACCGGCCGCCCGACCCGTCGCCGGGCGGCGATTCGGCCCACGACCGTCGGTCGGCAGACCCCGGGGGACGAGCCGGTGGCGGCCTCGGCGCGCTGGGGCGGCACTCCGACGGTGCGGTCAGGGGTGTGCGGGAGTGCCGCGGCCGGTGTCGTCGGCGCCCGACCCTGAGCCGTCGGGGTAGTTGCGCGGCGTGCCACGCTCGACAGCCAGTTCCCTGGCGAAGCTGTAGGCGTACCAGAGCTCGTACTCGCGCTGGCTGATGCCGTCCGGCAGTTTGGGCCCTCGCCGACGCAGCCGTGCCAGCTCGAACTGGGCACGGAGCCTGCGCAGCCGGAGCCAACGCAGGTCGGCGTGGAGCCAGTGGTGCCAGAGGTACGCGTGGCTGGAGCCGTTCGAACGTGCGAGGCGCTGCATGGTGGTGTGGTTGAGGCGGTCGGGGGACAGGTGGTGCTCGACGGGTGGGCCCGTGCACCCGGTGAGCCGGAACCCGCCAGCCTTGAGTCGGAGGTTGAGCAGCACGTCGTCGGCGAACCCGCGTGCGCCCGGCCCCAGTTCCTCGTCGAACCCGATCCTGCGGACAGCGTCCGTCGACGCCGCCATGTTGGCCCCGACCATCCCCGGGGCGGACCCGGACACGTCGAGGAACTCGGCGAGGTCGGTGCGGAGGGCCGGAGTGAGCCAGGGGCGATCGAGGTGGGCGGCGAGGACGACCTTGCCGCAGACGGCGTCGGTCATCCCGGCGAGGATCGGGCCGGCCATGTCCTCGACCCAGGACTCCGACACATGTACGTCGTCGTCGGTGAACACGATCGCCCGTCCGCGGACGTGACCCAGCGCGCGGTTGAGCGCCCCTGACTTTCCTGGCACGGGGTCGTACACCACGACCAGCTCGGGGGACGTCCGGGCCAGTTCGGCAAGGAGGACCGGTGTCCGGTCGGTCGATCCGTTGTCGACGAGGAGCACCTCGACCTCGAAGGGGGCACACCTGACCGAGGCCAGGATCCGGTCGAGCGTGGGAGCCAGGTGCTCGGCCCGGTTGCGCGTCGCCATCAGCACAGTCGCCGCCGGGTCGCCCATGGGAACAGCCTATCGGCGCACCTGTGCGCAGCGCAGGTGCGATGGACGGCCGACCCACCCCGGACGGCGGTGCCGTAGGATCGGCACGTGCAGGACCGTTTCCACCCACCCGTCGAGGAGTACCTCGAGACGATCTTCGCCCTCGAGGAGGAGGGGATCCCGGTGATCCAGGCCCGCCTGGCCGAACGGCTCGGCAAGGCCGCCCCCTCCGTGTCCGAGATGCTGGACCGGCTCGAGGCCGACGGGTTGATCACCCGCAGCGCCCGACGCATCTCCATGACCCCGGCGGGGCGGTCGCTGGCCGAGGGGGTCGTGCGCAAGCACCGATTGGCGGAGCGCCTGCTCGTCGACATCATCGGGCTCGACTGGGACAAGGCCCACGTGGAGGCCGGCCGGTGGGAGCACGTGATCTCCGACGACGTGGAGGCCCGGCTCGTGGTGCTCCTGGACAACCCGACGACGTGCCCCCACGGGAACCCGATCCCGGGAGCCGGTCCGGACGGCACCACACAGAAGCGGTTGGCCGAGGCCCAACCGGGCGACCACGTGCGCCTGCTGCGCATCACCGAGAGCGTCGAGCACGAGGCCGACTCGCTGAGCTACCTCGGTGACCACGGGTTGACCCCCGGCACGAGCGCCGTCGTCCAGTCGAGGGCCCCGGACGGCACGCTCACCCTGGTCCTGGGGGACGCAGCCATCGCGCTCGGACCGGCGATGACCGAGCGCATGTTCATCGCCTCCGCCTGACCCCCTGACCCGCTGACCGCCTGACCACGTCTCCGCCTCACCGCGTGGCCACGTCGCCTCCGCCCGGTAGGCGGACGTTGCCGAAGCACGGGAAGCTGGACGCCGCCGCCGGAGCCCACGTCACGGAGCGGCCGAGCGGATCGCCCCCCGGAGGGTGCACGGTCGGGTGCCGTCAGCACTCACTAGAGTGGAGTGCCAGACCAGACCAGACCGGGTGCCCGGTGGGCGCCCGCCCATGCACGAACTCTCCCTGGTGAGCCCCATGCCGACCGTCGACGACCGCAGACACGAGCACACGCCGCAGACCGACGCGGACCTCGACTCCCGCAAGGCGGCGATCCTCACGGCCGTGGTCACCGAGTACATCGGGACTGCCCAGCCCGTGGGGTCCCAGCACGTGGTCGACGCTCCCGGCGTGAGCGTGTCGTCGGCGACCGTGCGATCCGACATGGCCGCCCTCGAGCGGGACGGCTTCCTGGTCCAGCCGCACACGAGTGCCGGCCGCATCCCGACCGACAAGGGCTACCGCTTCTTCGTCGACCACCTCGGCGCAACGAGCTCCCTCGACCCGGGCGGCCGCCAGCAGGTGCGACAGTTCTTCGATCACGCCCACGGGGAGATCGAGCTGATGCTCGAGCGCACCTCGGGCCTGCTCGCCGACCTGACGGACTGCACCGCCATGGTGGTCGGCCCGTCCCACGAGTCCGCCGTCGTGCGGTCGGTGCAGCTCGTCGGACTCGGGCACCGACTCTGCCTGGTGGTGGTGGTCCTGGCCGACGGGGCCGTCCGGAAGCAGACCGTCGAACTGCCCGACGACGCTGACGACTCCGTGCTGGCCGAGGCCGGTGCCCGGGTGGCCGCCCACGCCCTCGGGGTGCCTCTGGCCCAGGTGGGTGCCACCGTCCCGCCGAGCGGGAACCCGACGGTGGACATCGTGATGGCGTCAGCCGTCTCCGCGCTGCACTCGCTGGGCGAGGCGGACGGGGCCGAGCAGCTGTTCGTCGGCGGCTCGTCGCGCATGGCCGCCGCCTTCGACGCGGTGGACACCGTTCGCTCGGTGCTGACCATCCTCGAGCAGCAGCTGGTGGTGGTCTCGCTGCTACGCGACATCCTCGACACCGGGCTGACGGTCGCCATCGGCACCGAGCACGGCGTCGAGCCGCTCGCCTCGTGCGCCATCGTGGTCATGCCGGTGTCGGTCGACGGCGTCGAGGCGGGCACGATCGGACTGCTCGGCCCGACGCGGATGAACTACCCGCTCGCCCTGGCCGCGGCCACGGTGGTCGGGCACCGGCTCGGTGAGCGCCTCGGCGAGGCGACCCGATGACCGACACCGATCTCTACGAGCTCCTCGGCGTCGGTCGTGACGCCACCGACGAGGAGCTGAAGCGTGCCTACCGGACGAAGGCACGGCAGTTCCACCCGGACACCAACCACGCCGGCTCGGAGGACGACGAGCACTTCAAGGAGATCAGCCTCGCCTACGAGGTCCTCCGTGACCCCGAACGACGGGCTCGCTACGACCGCTTCGGCCATGCTGGCGTCTTCGGGCAGGCTGCCGGCGGCCCCGGACAGGGCGACCCGTTCGGTGCGGGCGGCCTGGGCGACCTCTTCGACGCCTTCTTCGGCGGGATGGGCGGCGCGCAGGCCGGCCGTGCGCGACGTCCGGGGCCGACACCGGGGCCCGACGCAGAGCTGACGGTCGACCTCGCATTCCGTGAGGCGGTGTTCGGCGTCCAGCGTGAGGTCGATGTCACGGTTCCCGTCCACTGCGATACCTGCGAGGGATCGGGTGCCACGCCGGGCACGTCGGTCACCCGGTGCCCCGAGTGCCAGGGTGCGGGCGAGCTCCGCCGCGTGCGCCAGTCCATCCTCGGGCAGGTCATCACCGCGGTGCCCTGTCCACGCTGCCAGGGGACGGGCCAGTCGATCGAGTCGCCGTGTGCGGACTGCCGGGGCGAGGGCCGCCGCAGCGAGCCACGCACGCTGACCGTGGACATCCCGGCGGGGGTCGACGACGGGTCGACGCTACGGCTCGCCGGCCACGGCCCCGCCGGCTTCCGGGGTGGCCCCAACGGTGCGCTCTTCGTGCACCTGGCGGTCCGTCCCGATGACGACTTCGAGCGGTCGGGGGTCGACCTCCACGCCACCGTGCATGTGCCGATGGCACTCGCGGCGCTCGGCGGCAGCGTGCCGTTCGACACGCTCGACGACCAACGGGACCTGTCGATCGCCGAGGGGACCCAGAGCGGCGCCGTCCTGACCCTCAAGGGCCTGGGCGTGCCGAAGCTGCGCGGCCGGGGCCGGGGCGACCTCTACCTCCACGTGCAGGTGGACACGCCCACCGAGCTCGACGACCAGCAGCGTGAGCTGCTCGTCCGACTGGCCGAGCTCCGCGCCGAGGAACTCGGCGAGGCGCCGCACGCGGAGGGATTCCTCTCCAAGCTGCGCTCAGCGCTGAGCTGACCGTGACACCAGGGCGGGGCGCCGACGACGCGCCCGGCCGTCCGGCGCCGGACGGACCCGACCCGGTGCTGGTGGCGGCGGCCGCCATGGTCTTCGTCGCCGACCCCCTGCAACCGGCGGTCGAGGATGCCGACGTGCGCCACCTGCTCGACGTCCTGCGCCTCCGCGCCGGCGAGCCGGTGGCGGTGTCCGACGGAGCCGGGCGGTGGACCCCCTGCCGGGTGGCGGCCGGTGCCCCGTCGCGTGGGTCCCGCCGGGTGGACGGGACCGGACTGCTGGTTCCGGACGGCCCCGTCGTGTACGTGCCCCGACCGGGACCCGAGCTGACGGTGGCCTTCACGCCGACGAAGGGCGACCGCCCCGAATGGGTGGCGCAGAAGCTCACGGAGCTGGGGGTCGACCGCATCGTGCCGCTGCGGACGGCTCGATCGGTGGTCCGTTGGGAGGGGGAGCGCGGCGACAAGCAGGTGGATCGACTGCGGAGAGTGGCGCGGGAGGCATCCGCACAGTGCCGTCGGGTCTGGCTGCCCGAGGTCTGCGGCGTGTGCCGGCTCGACGGGCTGGTCGACGTCACCGGCACCGCACCCGCACTCGCCGACCCGGGAGGCGACCCTCCGGGCCTGGACCGGCCCGTGATCGCCGTGGGGCCCGAGGGTGGGTGGGACGATGACGAGCGCACTGCTGTGACCAGCACCGTCGGCCTCGGCTCGACCGTTCTGCGGGCCGAGACGGCGGCGGTGGTCGCAGGTGCACTCCTGTGTGCGCTGCGTTGCAGTGTGGTTCTACCCCTTGCGTAACCACGCTCCGTGAGGAAAACTGGAACCTGACAGGAATTCACGTGACAACGAGCACCCTGAGTGCCCGTCATGGATCGTGAGTACAACATGCTCGGCGACGGGGGACCAACCCGGCCGGAGCTCGAGGGGCGACAGGTGGGGAGCGGAGACGTGGCCATGACGGTGACCGACAAGACAGTCGTTGCAGTGGACGACGACGAGCAGGAGGAGGCGGCGAGAGTCGCCTATGCCCGGGCCGTCGGCTCCAGGCTGCGGGCGATGCGCAAGCAGATGCGCCTGTCGTTGCAGGCCGTCGAGGCCATGTCCGACCAGGAGTTCAAGGCGTCGGTGCTCGGTGCCTACGAGCGGGGCGAGCGGGCGATCTCGGTACCGCGCCTGCAGCGCCTGGCCAAGCTCTACGACGTGCCGGTGGACCAGCTGCTCCCGAACGACGACGCCGTGGCGGGCGGCCGTTGGGGCGGCGGCTCGTCGGAGGACGGCTCATTGGGAGGCCGGCGTGCGGCCGCCCCGTCCGGCGTGCCGGACAAGGTGGCGATCGACCTGACCAAGCTGCACACGGTGTCGGGCCCCGAGCGCGACCTGCTGCGACGGTTCCTCAGCATGATCCAGGTCCACCGCCAGGACTTCAACGGCCGGATGATCACCATCCGGGCCGAGGACGTGCGGGCGATCGCCTGTCTCTTCGGCGTGACGCCGGACAGCATGGGTGCCCGGCTCGACGAGCTCGGGCTGCTCGTCGCAGTCTGATGGGCGACGGCCGGGACGCGCCGATCAGCTGGCTGAGCACCAAGGAGGCCGCTGAGCGGCTCGGGGTCACCTTGCGCAGCCTGTACCGCTTCATCGACGAGGGCGGGCTGGTGGCCTACAAGTTCGGGCGGGTGATCCGCCTCCAGGAGGCGGACGTCGAGTCGTTCATCGAGTCGAGCCGCATCCGTCCGGGCAGCCTGGAGCACCTCTATCCCGAGGTGAAGGGCCCGAGCCGCGTGGTCCACTCCATGGATCCGGGGCGCCTGGCCGCCGAAGGCTGAGCGCGACCCCGCGGGAGGTGCGAGGCGCTGCCCGCACGCCGGGCGACCCCGCTCCGGGCGTGCGAGGATGAGCGCCATGGCCGACTGCCTCTTCTGCTCCATCGTCGCCGGCGACGTGCCGGCCGACATCGTCCATCGTGACGAACGCACCGTCGCGTTCCGGGACATCGCCCCACAGGCGCCCATCCACGTGCTGGTGGTCACCACCCGTCACATCGCCAACGCCGGCACCGTGGTCCCCGAGGACGCGGACGACGTCGTGGCCCTGCTGGTGACGGCCAAGGCCGTCGCCGACGCGGAGGGGATCGGCGCCGAGGACCGGGGGTACCGACTCGCCTTCAACGTTGGACCCGACGCTTCGAACAGCGTGCCCCACCTGCACCTCCACGTGCTCGGGGGGCGCTCGCTGGGCTGGCCCCCGGGCTGAGCCGTCCGATCGGTCGCCGCGTGGTGGTACGTCCGGCGGCGCCCTGCCGACCCGTGTCCGACCCCCTGTGCGCGGCTGTGTGCGTCCGGAGGCGTCCGGGCCGCTGGTAGGGTCGCAGGCAGAGCGCACGTGGCAGGCACCCCGGTAAAGATCCTCGTTCCCGGCAACCACCTCATGGCCGGTCTCCTCGGCCAGCGCGATGAGCTGCTCCGCCTGATCGAGGGCGCCTTCCCCGACGTGCACATCGCCGTCCGGGGTAATGAGGTCTCCGTCGAGGCGATCGGACCGGATGCCGGACCGGACGCCGAGCGGGTGGCATCCCTCTTCCAGGAGCTGATCATCCTGCTCGAGTCGGGCCAGGGTCTCGACGCCGTGCAGCTCCGACGGACGATCGACATGATGCGGGACGATGTCCGACCGTCGGAGGTGCTGACCAGCGAACTCGTGCGGTCGACACGCGGCCGTGCCGTGCGCCCCAAGACGGCGGGGCAGAAGGCCTACGCAGACGCCATCACCCGGAACATCGTGACGTTCGGCGTCGGCCCGGCAGGCACCGGCAAGTCGTACCTGGCGGTGGCACTGGCCGTCCAGTCCCTCCAGGCCCGCCAGGTCAGCCGCATCATCCTGACCCGACCGGCCGTCGAGGCCGGGGAGCGCCTGGGCTTCCTACCCGGCGACATGCTGGCCAAGGTCGACCCGTACCTCCGACCGCTCTACGACGCGCTGCACGACCTGCTCGAAGCGGAAGGCGCCCAACGTCTCATCGACAAGGGAGCCGTCGAGGTGGCCCCGCTGGCCTTCATGCGGGGGCGGACCCTCAACAACTCGTTCATCATCCTGGACGAGGCCCAGAACACCACTCCCGAGCAGATGAAGATGTTCCTGACCCGCATCGGCTTCGGCTCGAAGGCGGTCATCACCGGTGACATGACCCAGGTCGACATCCCCGGTGGCCGGTCCGGGCTGGTCGGACTCGAGTCCATGCTCAGCGGGGTCCCGGACCTCGCCTTCGTGCACCTGAAGGCCCAGGACGTGGTGCGCCACAAGATCGTGGCCGACATCGTCATGGCATATGACCGGGCCCCCGGCGCCGGCGGCACCATCGGGCCACCCTCGTCCGCCGGCGGCTACGGCACTGCCTCGGGCAACGGCAGCGGCAGCGGCGGTAGCGCCCACGGCGACAACGGCGGTAGCGCCCACGGCGACAACGGCAGCCCGTCGTGACCCTCGACATCTACGCGGCCGACGAGCAGGCCGACCACCCGGTCGCCGTCGACCGGTGGGCGGCCCTGGCGCGGGCGGTCCTGGTGGCCGAGGGGATCACCTCGGACACCGAGGTGTCGCTGCTCTTCATCGACGAGCCGTCGATCGCCGCCCTCAACGAGCGGTTCCTCGACAAGCAGGGGCCGACGGACGTCCTCTCGTTCCCCATCGAGGACGAGATCGACCGCAGTGGTCGGTCCCCTGACGAGGGAGGGACGGGCCCTGCTTCGATCGAGGCCCCGACGGGACGCCAGCTCCTGCTGGGCGACGTGGTCATCTGCCCCACGGTGGCGGCCGTCAACGCCGTGGAGCACGGCGTCACCTTCGACGACGAGATCGCCCTCCTGGTCGTCCACGGGATCCTGCACCTCCTGGGCATGGATCACGAGATCGACGAGGAGGCCCAGCGGATGGAGCGGCGCGAGCAGGAGCTGCTCGACCGCTTCTACCGGGTCCCCCCGTTGCTCGACCAGTCACCGGCCGAACGGGCGACATGACGCTCGCCGCGGCCTTCACGCCCGAGGACGCCGTCCTGTCCGTCGTCATCGTGGTCCTGTTGGCCGCGTCGGCGCTCCTGGCCCTGTCCGAGACGGCCCTCGTCCGCACCGGTCGGGCCAAGGCGAAGAGCCTCGCCGACGAGGGGAAGCGGGGCGCCAAGGTACTGGTCCGCCTCTCCGAGGACCCGCAGGGCTTCCTCAATCCGGTCCTGCTGCTGGTGCTGATCTGCCAGCTCGTGGTGGCCACCCTGGTCGGCATCCTGGCCGTCCGGTGGTTCGGTGCCTGGGGCGTCGTGGCGGCCACCGTGTTCGAGATCGTGGTCATCTTCGTCTTCGCCGAGGCGGTGCCGAAGAACTGGGCGGTCCGCCACCCGGAGCGGGCTGCGCTGTTCAGCGCGCCGATCGTCTCGGCCCTCGTCGGCTTCTGGCCGGTCCGGTGGGTGTCCGGAGGCCTCAACGGGCTGGCCGACCTCATCATCGGCAAGAAGGGGCCCAACGCGGGGGCCCTGATCACCGAGTCGGAGCTCCTGGCCATGGCCGACGTGGCCCTCGAGGGCGACGTCATCGAGACGGAGGAGCGTGCGCTCATCCACTCGATCATCGAGTTCGGCGACACCGTGGTGCGCGAGGTCATGGTGCCCCGTCCCGACATGATGACCATCGGGGCCGACGAGCCCGTCGAGGCGGCGCTCGACATCGCCCTCGCGGCGGGGCGCAGCCGGATGCCGGCCATCGAGCAGCAGATCGACGACGTGATCGGCATCGTGTACACCAAGGACATGATCCGGGTGGTGCGTGCCGGGAACGGGGGCGATCCCGTGGGATCCCACGTCCGGGACGCCCATTTCGTCCCGGAGACGAAGCGGGTATCCGACCTGATGCGGGAGATGCAGTCGGACAAGTTCCACCTCGCCGTGGTGGTCAACGAGTACGGCGGTACGGCCGGCCTCGTGACCCTGGAGGACCTGATCGAGGAGCTCGTGGGCGAGATCGTCGACGAATTCGACGTCGAGGAGACGCCCATCGAGCACCTCCCGTCCGGTGGGCTCCGCGTGAGCGCCCGGCTGGCCGTCGACGAGGTCAACGACCTGCTCGACGCCGATCTCCCGACCGGCGCGTGGGACACCGTCGGTGGCCTGGTGTTCGACCTGCTGGGCCACGTGCCGGTAGCCGGTGAGACCGTCACCTCCGACGGTCTCCGCCTCGAGGTCGACCGGGTGAGCGGACGGCGCATCGAGCGGGTCTCCATCGTCCGGGTGGCCGGGCACGCACCGGAGGAGTCGCCCGCGGATGCAGCTTCGGAGCGCCGGTGACGACGTTCCGCTCCGGTTTCGTGGCCGTGGTCGGCCGGCCCAACGTGGGCAAGTCGACGCTGGTCAATTCCATGGTGGGCACGAAGGTGACCATCGTGTCGCCGCGACCCAACACCACCCGTGCGCAGGTGCGCGGCGTGCTCAACCGGCCGGACGCGCAGGTGGTGTTCGTCGACACCCCCGGCCTGCACAAGCCCAAGACGGCACTGGGTGAGCGGATGAACGAGTCGGCGACCTCGTCGCTCGACGACGTCGACGCGGTGGTGGCGCTCGTCGAGGCCACCGGGGCCGTGGGCCCGGGCGATCGGATGGTCCTCCAACACTCGGTCAAGCGGGTGCGGGCCATGGCCCGTTCGGCTGCGCTGGCCGTCGAGCTGGGGTCCGGTGACCCCGAAGAGGCGGGCCGACCGACGCTGTTCGTGGTGGTCAACAAGATCGACCGGGTCGGGGGCGACGGCGTGCTCGGCCACCTGACCGGGGTGTCGGCGGTGGTGGACGCCCTCGACGCCGAGCTCGGCGGCGATCCGGTGCCGGTCGAGTACTTCCCACTGTCCGCGGCCAAGGGGACGGGGGTGCCCGACCTGGTCGATGCCCTGGTCGACGTGCTGCCTGCAGGGCCCCGGTACTACCCCGAGGGGATGGTCACGGACGTGGCCGAGGCGTTCTGGGTGGCCGACCTCGTACGAGAGGAGCTGCTCCACCGGGTGGCCGACGAGCTGCCGCACTCCATCGCCTGCCGGGTCACCGAGTGGGAGTGGCCCCGCGTGCGGTGCGAGATCCTGGTCGAGCGCGACAGCCAGAAGGGCATCGTGATCGGCAAGGGCGGTGAGACCCTGAAGGCGGTCGGTACAGCGGTGCGGGAGCAGATGGAGCCCGGCGCCTATCTCGAACTGTTCGTCCGGGTGGAGAAGCACTGGCAGCAGCGCGAGGACCAGCTCGACCGCCTCGGCCTCTGAACTCGCCGACCCACTGAGCTGCCCGACCCCAGAAGTCCGCCGGGCCCCGCTGAGCTGCCCGACCCCGCTGGTCGGCTCGAGTTAGCCGGCGGCGATGTCGGTCAGGAACTCCAGCACCTCGTCACGGTCGAGCGTCCGCTTCATCGGTGGGACCCGGGCCAGCAACGCGCCGCGGTAGCGGGCGGTGGCGAGTCGGCTGTCCAGTACGGCCACCACGCCCCGGTCGGACGTCGACCGGATGAGCCGACCGGCACCCTGGGCCAGGAGTGTACCGGCCCGCGGCAGGTCGACGGCACCGAACGCTCCCGGTCCGGCCAGCTCCCGGCGGGCCTCCAGGACCGGGTCGTCGGGGCGGGGGAACGGGATCCGGTCGATGGTGACGAGGCTGAGCGTCCGGCCGGGAACGTCGACCCCCTGCCAGAACCCGAGCGTGGCGAACAGGCACGCCGACTCGTCGGACCGGAAGGCCTCCACCAGGGCGGGCTTGGGCAGGTCCGACTGCGACAGCAGGGGGAACGGCAGTCGGTCGGAGAGCGCCTCGACGGCGGCCCGCATGGCACGCCAACTGGTGAACAGGGCCAGGGTACGCCCACCCGCCGCGCTGATCAGCGTCTCGAGCTCGTCGTGCAGTGCCGGCTCCGCCTCCGGTGAGCGACGGTCGGGAAGCGATTTCGCCACGTAGAGCAGCGAGTGGGCCCGGTAGTCGAACGGGCTGCCCACGTCGAGGGTGTCGGTGGCGCTGCTCGGCATCCCGAGGCGCTCGACCAGGCCGATGGGAATGGTCGCCGAGGTCAGGATGCCGGTGACCGAGCCCCACAGCTGTTCGGACAGGATCGGACCGACATCGATGGGGGAGACCCGGAGCGCGGGCGCCCGTGAGCTGTCCTCGACCCAGGCGACCTCCTCGGTGCCCAGCAGGGCGAGCCTGGCCAGGTCCGCCGCCAGGTGCCCGGCGGCCAGCAGTACCCGGTCCCGGCGCGAGCGATCGGCCGGGGCCCCGGTGTCGCCCGCCTCCCGCTCTGCACGCCGCAGGTGGTCGACCAATCGACCCACCCGGCCCGTCGCCAGGGCCAGCAGGGTGGCGAGGTCGGGGTCGCTCCCGACTCCGGTGGGAGCCGCCCGGGCGGTCCGGGCCTTCGATGCCAGCTTCGGCGTCGGTCTCGGGGCCCTGGGCAGTGGGGCGAGCCCCAGGTCGAGGCCGGCCGGCTCGTTCTCGCCGCCGCCATCGCTGCCGCCGTCCGTGCCGTCCGTGCCGGAGCCCACGCCTCCGACATCGGTCGCGATCCCACCACCGGAACCGTCGGTGTCGGAGCCGTCGGACAGGTCACCGTGGGGCACCCGTCGCCCCGACCACGGGCGGAGGACGCGGTGGAGGACGTCAGCCAGATCGGCCACTGCCTCGACGGCACGCGAGGCGCCGTCGTCGTCGCCCAGCACCGGTCGGGCCGCGGTGGCCAGCGCCCGGAACCGTCCGGGCCCGACCTCGAGTCCGAGGCTGTCGGTCATCACGTCCTCGACCTCATGGGCCTCGTCGAACACGACCACCTGGTGCTCGGGAAGGACGGCGCCACCGCTCGCCAGGTGCGCGCCGTAGAGGTGGGTGTTGACGACGACGATGTCCGCCTCGGCCGCACGGGCACGGGCGTCCTCGGCGAAGCAGTCGCGCCCCGACGGGCAGCGGAAGGCTCCCGGGCACTCGCGGGCCGTGGTCGAGACCATGGCCCACGCCCGGAAGTGGGGCTCGAAGGGCAGCTCGGCACGGTCGCCGGTGGTGGTGTCCTCGGCCCACCGCACCAGGCTCCGTACCTGGTCGGCGATGGTCGCCGGGTCCGAGGTGTCGGTGTCGGCGCCCGGGGTCAGGCTGTCGTCGGCGTCGGGGGGATCGGCCGAGCCGGTGGCCAGGGTGAGCTGGCCGCCCACGCCGCCGATCTCGCTCACGCGCTGGCGGCACACGTAGTTGCTCCGTCCCTTGAGGACGGCGAAGGTCAGGTCGTTGTCGGTGGCGGCCGCCACCATCGGAAGGTCCTTGTCGGCCAGCTGGTCCTGGAGCGCCTTGGTGGCCGTTGCGACCACGATGCGCTCTCCGGACAGCGCGGCAGGGACGAGGTAGGCGAGGGACTTGCCGGTGCCGGTGCCGGCCTGGACCACCAGGTTGCGTCGCCCGATGACGGCAGATGCGACGGCCCCGGCCATCTCGACCTGCCCAGGGCGGGACTCACCGCCCCCGGGCAGTCCTGCTGCCACGCGCTGCAGCGTGGTGGTGACCTCGTCGGGCATCCGCCGACACTACCGGTCGGCCGTGCGGCACCACCGCGGCCTACCCACCGGTCAGGCGACGGCGGAGCTCCACGTACACGGGGGTGCCCACGAGGGCATCGAGCTCCTCGGCCAGCGACTCGACCACCGGCCGGTCGCCGACGTAGGCCCGGTCGCCCTCGGTGCAGCACCAGGCCATGGTGTCGCCCTCGGGGCCCCAGTCGGCCCGGCGCCACGCACGCACGTCGGCCACCTCGCCGCCATGGCCGTCATCGGACCAGTCGACCCTGACCGGGAGCTGCCAGCACACCGATGGCTTCCAGTCGATCGGGGACTCGGCGGCGTCGACGGCGGCGAGGTGCAGCGCGCACCCGGCACCGCCGGCGAACCCGGGCCGATTGAGGAAGATGCAGGCGCCCTCGACCACCCGGGTCGCCGCCGGACCGCCGTCGGTCACGATCCCGGCGGCGAAGATGCCGCCGGCTGCGGCCTCGGCATGGAACTGGAACCGGTCCGGGGACAGCGTGTCGGCCAGTGCGGCGATCCGCATGGCCTCGTCCGCACCGTCGAGCTCGGCGCCGACGGAACAGCACCCCTCGCCCAGCTCGGGCGTCGGCTCCTCGTGGATGCCGAGGCAACCCCGGCCCCACAGGCACGTCCACCGCGAGGTCAGGAAGGCGTCGTCGAACCGCCAGGTGACGTCGCCGTCCACGATCTCGGTGACCCCGTCCCCATCCCCGTCCCCGTCCCGCCCGGACGGCTGTCCCGGCCCGTGACCGTCGGCCGGCGGCCCCGTCAATGCCACTCCACGAACAGCGCGATCGAGACCCCGAGGCCGACCACGACGATGCAGACCCGGAGGATGTCGGCCCGCAGCCGCCGGCCGTAGTGGCCGCCGAGCTGTCCCCCGACGATCGACCCGGCGGCGATGAGCGCGGCTACCGACCAGTCGATGTGGGTGGAGAGGACGAAGACGATTGCGGCCACGCCGTTCACGAGGAGGGCCAGCGCGTTCTTGGTGCCGTTGAGCCGCTGCAGGTCGTCGTCGATGAAGATGGCCAGCAGGCTGATCAGGATCACGCCCTGGGCGGCCCCGAAGTAGCCGCCGTAGATACCGGTCAGGAACACGCCGACCAGGAGCGGTGCGCCCCCGTGGACCTGGCGCTCGCCGCGTGCGGCCAGCCAGGCGCTCACCCGGGGCTGTACGGCCATGAGCACCGTCGCCAGCAGGACCAGGGCGGGGATGGCCGCCTTGAACACGCTGGAGGGGAGGGCCAGGAGCAGGACGGCCCCGGTGATCCCGCCGGTGAGTGAGGCGGCTCCCAGCTTCACCAGCCGAGGACGCTGGCCCTCCATCTCCCGGCGGTAGGCGACGACGGCACTGCCGCTGCCAGGCACCAGTCCGACGTTGTTGGACACGTTGGCCAGCACCGGCGGGTAGCCGAGGGCGAGCAGGGTGGGAAAGGTGATGAGGGACCCCGATCCGACGATCACGTTGACCGTCCCGGCGGCGAGCCCGGCGGCGAAGATGGCCAGGGCGGCCCACGGGGTCATGGGGAGGGTCTAGTCGTCGGGGGACCGTCACTCAACCACCGCAGGCACGGCGGCACCTGTCGGGACGGTTCGCCCGGAGCAGCCGAGGGGATAGGTTCGCAGGGTGCACGATGATGAACTGGAGGTTGGGGACGCACCCGGGCGGGACGAGGTCCTGACCGCCGCCGACGTGGCCGACGGGCCGATCCCGGTCCACGTCGCCTGCGTGATGGACGGGAACGGTCGATGGGCGGCACGCCGCGGGCTGCCCCGGACCGAGGGCCACGCTGCCGGCGAGGCGGCACTCCTCGACGCCGTCGAGGGCGCCCTGGAGCTGGGCATCCCCTGGATCACGATGTACGCGTTCTCCACCGAGAACTGGCGACGCCCTCCGGAGGAGGTCCGGTATCTCATGGGCTTCAACGAGAGCCTCCTGATGCGCCGCCGCGACGAGCTCAATGAGAAGGGCGTCCGCATCCGCTTCGCCGGTCGACGCGACTGGCGGGTCCCCAAGCGGGTCCTGAAGCGCATGGACGAGTCGATCGAGCTGACCAAGGGCAACCGGCGCTGCACGCTGACCATGGCCTTCAACTACGGCGGCCGTGCCGAGATCGTCGACGCCGTCCGTGAACTGGTCCGCGACGGCGTGAAGCCCGAGAAGGTCACCGAGAAGGCGATCCGGTCACACCTCTACTTCCCCGACCAGCCCGATCCCGACCTGGTCATCCGAACCTCCGGCGAGCACCGCATCTCCAACTTCCTGCTGTGGCAGCTGGCCTACAGCGAGCTGGTCTTCACCGAGGTGCTCTGGCCCGACTTCCGGCGGTCCGACCTCTTCGCCGGGGTGCGGGACTTCCAGCGCCGACAGCGGCGCTACGGGGGCGTCACCTGATGGCCGCCGGGCGCGTCCGCGACGACGCCGGCGGCGTGTGGATCGTGACCGGCTGGGTCCTCGGCTTCCTCGTCTACGCATGCGTGTTGCTCGCCTGGCACGCCGGCTTCACCGCTGCGACGGTGTTCGTCGTCATCCCCCCATTGCTCCTCGTCATGATCGGGGCGGGCAACCTGATCAGCGGTCGGCGGTCCGGGCGTCCGGCGCCGAGGTTCAACCGACCCGACCCGGTGCCGCTGGCCACGTTGCGGGGCGACCAGGATGTGGCCCCGGGAGGCGACGGCTCCGGCGGGGGTCCCGGGCCCGGACGATGACCCAGTTCCGCGACCGGGGAGTGGTGCTGCGCACCATCCGCCTGGGGGAGGCGGACCGGATCGTCACCCTGATGACCGAGCACCACGGCAAGGTCCGTGCCGTCGCCAAGGGCGTGCGCCGCACCACCTCCAAGTTCGGCTCGCGCCTCGAGCCCCTCAGCCACGTCGCCCTGCTGGGCTGGCAAGGACGGGGCGACCTCGACACGATCAACCAGGTGGAGGTCATCGACACCTTCCGGCCCGTCCGTGAGGACCTCGACCGCATGTCGGCCGCCCTGTCGATGTTGGAGGTCGTGGACCAGGTGGGTCAGGAGCGGCACGCCAACCCCCGCCTCTACGAGATGTCCGTCCGGGCCCTGGCCGCGCTCGCCGGTCAGGACTCGCCCATGGTGGCGCCCGCCTTCTTCCTCAAGGTGCTCGCACTCGAGGGGTCGGCCCCGTTCCTCGACGGCTGTGTCTCGTGCGGCCAGGACGACGATACCCAGCTCGTGGCCTTCGACATCGTGGAGGGCGGCGTCCTGTGCCGGGCCTGCCGGCGCGGTCGGCCACTGTCGCCGGAGGGACTCGACCTCCTGCGCCGGACGCTCGGCGGGGGGCTCTCCGGCGTGCTGGCCGAGCCCCGGACCGCCACCACCGACGAGGTCACCACACTCGCCACCGAGGCCATGGAGGCCCATCTCGACCGCCGGCTCCGCTCCGTCCGGGCCGGCCAGGTCACCTGAGCCGGGGGACGGCGGCCGGATGACCCCGTCCGCGGTCGTCGTGTGGTTCCGACGCGACCTGCGACTCGCCGACCACCCGGCACTGCAGGCAGCGGCCGACGAGGCGCGCACCCTGGGCCGCTCGCTGCTCGGCCTGTTCGTCGTCGAGGAAGGGCTGCTCGCCACCGGTGGACCCAATCGCCGCGCCTACCTGGCCCGGACCCTGGCCGCGCTGGACGGAGCGCTCGACGGCCGGCTGGTGCTGAGGCGGGGCAGGCCGGAGGCGGTCGTCCCGCAGGTGGCAGCCGAAGTGTCGGCGTCGACGGTCCATGCCACCGGCGACTGCGCTCCCTACGGGCGACGCCGCGATGCCCGCGTGGCCGAGGCCCTCGCCGGCGACGATCGCCGCCTGGTGCGCACCGGCTCGCCCTACGCCGTGTCGCCGGGTCGGGTGCTCACCGGCGACGGGGGCCCGTACCGGGTGTTCACACCGTTCCGACGCGCCTGGGCGGCGCACGGCTGGCCCGCCCCGACGGACGCTCCTGCCGGCGTGCGGTGGGCGCAGGCGGGCCGCGAGCTGGCACCGGCCGACCTCGAGCCCGACGCGGGTGACATCACCGCCACGCTGCCCACCGCCGGCGAGGCCGCCGCCACCGACCTGTCGGGCGCGTTCCTCGGCGGACCGTTCGCCACCTACGACGAGGACCGCGACCGGCCGGACCTGGCCGGCACCTCCCGGCTCTCGCCCCACCTCCGGTTCGGAGCGATCCACCCCCGCCAGATCCTGGACCGGGTGCCGGCCGGCACGTCGGGCGACGTGTTCCGTTCCGAGTTGGCCTGGCGGGAGTTCTACGCCGACGTGCTGTGGCACCGGCCGGACTCGGCGTGGGCCCCGCTGTCACCCGTCGGCGCCCACCTCCGGACCGACACCGGCCCCGAGGCCGACGCCCGGTTTGCCGCATGGGTGGCGGGGCGCACCGGCTACCCGCTCGTCGATGCCGGGATGCGCCAGCTGTCGGCCGAGGGCTGGATGCACAACCGCCTGCGGATGCTCACGGCCTCGTTCCTCGTGAAGGACCTCCACCTGCCCTGGCAGCGGGGGGCGGCCCACTTCCTGGACCTGCTCGTCGACGGCGACCTGGCCTCCAACAACCACGGGTGGCAGTGGGTGGCCGGGACGGGCACTGACGCCGCCCCCTTCTACCGGGTGTTCAGCCCCGACCGGCAGGCCGAGCGCCTCGATCCCGCCGGCGCCTACGTGGCCCGCTACGTGCCCGAGCACGGCACCCCCGACTACCCGGCGCCGATCGTGGACCACGCCGTCGAGCGGGCGGAGGCACTGGACCGTTGGCAGGAGGCCAAGGAGACGGCCGCCCGGGCCGGGTCGGCATGATGGGGAGCACCCCCGCCGACCTCGCCGGCGACACCGGGGCCGATCGCAGCGTCGATCGTGGTGCCGATCGTGGTGCCGAGGGCTCGGGCGACCCGACCGGGCGACCGTTCGGGGTCTACGTCCACGTGCCGTTCTGCCGCCACCGGTGCGACTACTGCGCCTTCGCCACCTACACCGACCGGGACCACCTCATGGAGGCCTACGCCGCGGCCTGCGTGACCGAGCTCGAGCGGGCAGTCGAACGCGAGGGCCTCCCGGCTGCCACCTCGGTGTTCTTCGGGGGCGGGACCCCGTCGCGTCTACCGGCCGACCTCCTGGTGTCGGTGCTCCACGCCGTCCCGCGCAGCCCGGGGGCCGAGGTGACGGTCGAGTGTAACCCGGAGGACGTGACCGGCGACCTGCTGGCCGTCTACCGGAGTGCCGGTGTGACACGGGTCTCCCTCGGGGTGCAGTCCACCGTCGGTCACGTCCTCAAGGGCCTGGGCAGGAGGCACGGTCCCGACCACGTGACCACGGCCGCCACTCTGGTGGCGGGCGCGGGGTTCGACTCCTGGAACCTCGACCTCATCATGGGCGGGGCGGGGGAGAGCGACGAGGACTGGGAGCGGAGCCTGTCCGACCTGCTGGGCCTGGCGTCGCCGCCGCCCCACCTGAGTGCCTATGCACTGACGGTGGAGCCGGGCACGCCGCTCGCCCGCACACCCGACCGCCATCCCGACGACGACGTCCAGGCCACGAGGTACGAGACGGCCGACCGGGTGCTCGACGGGGCCGGGTACCGGTGGGAGGAGATCTCCAATTGGGCGCGCCCCGGGCACGAGTGCCGCCACAACCACCTCTACTGGGAGCAGGGCGACTACCGCGGCATCGGGTCGGCGGCCCACTCCCACCGGGACGGCCGTCGCTGGTGGAACGTCCGGACGCCCGACCGCTTCGTCGCACTGATCGACGACGACCGGTCGACCGAGGCGGGGGAGGAGGTCCTGGACGGCCCGGCCCGGGAATTCGAGGCACTGGCCCTCGCCCTGCGCACACCCGCCGGGGTGCCCGACGGGGCGCTCCCTGACGATCCGGACCTGGACGGGCTCGTCGACCGGTCGTCCGGCCGGGCGGTGCTGACGGTGCGGGGGCGCCTGCTGGCGAACGCCGTCACCCGCCGCCTCGTCGTACCGACCTGATCCGTCGACCGGCACCCCACACCCACCGCCGCGGCCCGTGCCGGTCACAGCGACGTGCGGGACGGCGCCCGCGGGCCACCCGGTACGATTCCCCCCTATGCCTGAGCCGGAAGCACCAGACGACGCAGTGTCCGAGCGGACCGACCTCATGGAGAAGGTGGTCGGCCTGTGCAAGCGCCGGGGCTTCATCTTCCAGTCGGCCG
>PLRX01000077.1 GCA_003164095.1 Acidimicrobiaceae bacterium
CATCACCAAACGGCCGACCTGTGGGAGCCGGATGACGGGAGACTGTCACGTCCGGTTCTGAGAGAGCCGGGGGGTGAGATTCCCCCCGGCTACTTGCCTAAATGGCCTACGAGCCGCGGAACCCCGGTCAGTTACAGGTGAACAACAGAACTGGTGCCCGGGCCGAACGTGTGCCCGGCCCGGGTGTCCCGTCAGTCGTAGATCATGACGCCGCGGATGTTGCGGCCCTCGAGCATGTCGGCGTACCCCTCGTTCACTCCGTCGAGCGAGTACGTCCGTGTCACCATGTTGTCGAGGTCCAGTTGGCCCTGCTCGTACAGCCGGAGCAGGTGCGGGATGTCGTAGCGGATGTTGGCGGAGCCGAACACGGTTCCCACCAGCTGCTTCTCGAAGAGAGTGAGCCACGTCAGCGACAGGTTGACGGTCGTCTCGGCCATGGGGTGGATGTTGGTCACCACGACGCGGCCCCGCTTGGCCGTCAGCTGCATGACGCTCTCGATGAGGGAGCCGTCGCCCACGCCCATGGTCATGATCACCTTGTCGGCGTTCTTGCCCCACGTGACCTCGTTGACGAGCGGCGTGGCCTCCTCGATGCTGGCGGCCACGTGGGTGGCGCCGAACTTCAGGGCCTCGTCCCGCTTGAAGGCCACCGGGTCCACGGCGAAGATCCGCTCGGCGCCTGCGAGCTTGGCACCCTGGATGGCCGAGATGCCGAGGCCGCCGATGCCGATGATGACGACGTCGTCACCCGGCTTGACCTCGGCGGTGTAGACGGCCGAGCCCCAGCCGGTCGTGACGCCGCAGCCGATCAGGCAGGCCTTGTCGAGCGGGTAATGGGGCAGGATCTTCACGCACGACGCCTGGTTCACCACGGTGTGGTGGGCGAACGTGCCGAGGCACACGGCGGTAGTCAGGTCGATGCCGCTCATCGAGTGGTGGCGGTGCGTGCCGTCGTACTGCGTCCCCATCATGAGAGTCGCCCCGACGTCACACAGGTTGGAGTGGCCCCGTGCGCACGAGGGGCACTTGCCGCACGCCGGGATGAACCCGAAGACCACATGGTCGCCAGGGGCCAGGTCGGTCACCCCGGGACCGACCTCCTCGACCACACCGGCACCCTCATGGCCGCCGATGATGGGGTAGATGCCCCCGAGGTCGCCGGTGCGGAAGTGCTCGTCGCTGTGACACATACCGGATGCGGCCAGTTTGACCAGCACCTCGCCGGCCTTCGGCGGGTCGAGCTCGATGGTCTCGATCTTCCAGTCCTCGTTCTGCCCCCACAGGACAGCTGCCTGGGTCTCCATGGTCGGTCCCTCCTCGGACGAGCCCGACGGCCCGTTATCCGTTCCGCTGATCGTGGCACAACGTGGAAGGCCCCGCCCAGCCTCGTCGGGGTCGCCCCCGCGCCGATGGGGCTCCCGGGGTGGGAGGATGGGTCGTGGGTACTGTCGTGATGAGGAGCAGGTGATGGTGTTCTGGTGGTGCGCTCTCGCCGTCCTCCTGGCGGTGGTCTACATGGTCATCTATACGTTGCTGCGGACCTCCGGCGACGGGCGACCCTGGTACCGACGGCTCCGCCGACCCGGCGGCCGGTAGGCCCGGCGCCGTACCGGGGGGCGCGCATCCCCCCGGTGCGCAGGGCCCACCGCTACCGTTGACACGGCTGGTTTTCAGCAACGAAAGGAACCAGGATGCCGACAGAACCCGAAGTCGTGGTGGTGCAGGGCGGAGTGCCGAGCAAGGTGGTCTGGCAGGTCGAGCTGATCGTGGGTGTGATCACCCTCGGGCTCGGGATCGCACTGGCCTTCCATCCGTCGACCTCGCTCAGCGTGGTCTGTGTCTTCATCGGCGCCCTCCTCATCCTCGGCGGGATCTTCCACTTCATCCGCGCCCTCGACCACGACGAGCAGCACCGTGCGTGGGTGGCCACCGCCGGCCTGCTCGAGGTCGTCATCGGCGTCGTGATGATCCGCCACCTCGACCTCACCAAGTCCGCCATCGGGCTCCTCATCGGCGTGGTGTGGATCGTCCAGGGCATCGTCGCCCTCATGGGCGGCATCATGGGTGGCGCGAAGAACGTGCGCGGCTGGGCCATCGGCTTCGGCCTCGTCAGTCTGATCGCCGGGATCGTCGTCGTGTCCGTCCCGTCCTCGTCGGTCAACGCGCTGGCCACGCTGCTGGGCATCTGGTTCATCGTCATGGGCCTCCTGGAGCTGGTCGGGGGCTTCGTCCTCCGCTCCCAGCTCAAGAAGGCCGGCATCTGACGCCGACCGGTCCTCGAGTCGGGCACTGACCCCGGTCCGACCACAGGGCGCCCCCTGAGCCGACCCGCCGCGCTGGACAGCCGACGCGGGCCTATGGCAGCGTCCACGCCGACGGCGACACGGTGGTCGCCTGATGAAGGGGGAGCACGACGTGGGCGACGAGACGCTCGACGAGCAGTTGCAGGCGCTCATCGGCCAGCCGGTGGGTCGAGGTGGCCCGTCGGTGGCGCCGGACCCGGTGAACCAGCCGATGATCCGCCACTGGGCCGCCGCCTTCGCCGACGACAACCCGGTCTACGTGGACCCCGACGCCGCCGGCCACTCCCGGTTCGGGCAGATCGTTGCGCCGCCCCTCATGCTGCAGACGTGGACGATGCCCACCCCGGTACTCGAGGGCATCGCCGAGCGCGGCGGGTCGCCGGTGGAGACGGAGGGGGAGACCGCGCTGTCGGTCCTGGACCGGGCCGGATACACCGCCACCCTGGCCACCAACTCCGAGTTCGAGATCCTCCGCTACCTCCACGTCGGCGAGGTGGTGTCATCGAGCACGGTGTTCGAGTCGATCTCGGAGGAGAAGCAGACGCGGATGGGTCGGGGCCGGTTCGTCACGTGGGTCACCACGTACACGGTCGAGGCAGACGAAGTGGTCGGTCGCCAGACGTTCCGGATCCTGAAGTTCGACCCGACGGGGACGGCGGCGTGAGCCCGGTCCGCTTCGCCGACGTCAGCGTCGGCGACGAGCTGCCGACGCTGACGATCACGATGACGGCGACGCTCATCGCCGCGGGTGCGATCGCCACGCGTGATTTCATGCCCGTCCACCACGACCGGGACTATGCGGCCCGCCAGGGCGCCCCGGACATCTTCATGAACATCCTGTCGGACACCGGCTACTGCTCCCGGTTCCTGACCGACTGGGCCGGACCCGACGCCATGGTCACGCGCCTGGCCATCCGACTCGGCGTCCCCGCCTTCCCGGGCCACACCGTCGTCTACACCGGAGCGGTCGCCGGACTGTCGACCGAACGAGGTGTCGGTGTCGTGGACATCGCATTCCGGGCAGCCACCGACCTCGGCGACCACGTCTCCGGCACGGCCACGCTGACCCTTCCGCTCGACGGATGACCATGCGTCCGCGTCCCGTGCGACGGTCGGACCGTGCGTCCGGCACACTGGTGCCATGACCGACTGGACGGCCGTGGCCGAGCGCAACTCCCGATCGGTGCAGACCACCGTCGGCTGGATCTTCTGGGACCCGGGCGCCATCGCCCGCTACGAGCAGGCGGGGCTGCCCGAGGGAATCGCCGGGCCGCTCGGGTACATCGCCGCCCGGTGCGCCCCCCTGGCGCCGGTGGGACCAGCGGCCGTGACCGCCGCCTTCGGCTCCATCAGCCCCCTGGGGATCACTGCGGTGTTCGACCTGCTCGACGCCGACGGATTCACCCGGATGTGGGCGAGCCGTGACGATGCCGTCCTCGAGGGGCTGGCGATGCATGCCCCCGACCTTCTCGAGGCACTGACCGACTTCGGATCCGACCTGTGGGCCGTGGTCGACGTTCTCCCCGTCGTGGGCCGGGTGTTCTTCGGGTCGCACCTGAGGATGCCCCGACTGACCGATCCGGTCCTCTCCGGGTGGCACGCCGTGAACTGCCTGCGGGAGTGGCGGGGGGACACGCACTGGGCCCTGGTCGTCGCCGCCGGACTGACCCACGCCGAAGCGTCCATCCTCCACAACGCCTGGTTGGAGTACGAGGGCGACTGGCTGGCACGATCGCGGGGCACGACCCCGGAAGACCTCGAGGCGGGCTGGCGTGCCCTCGAGGACAAGGGCCTCGCCGCAGGGCGGGTCGTGTCCGACCGCGGGATCGCCCTGCGCCAGCAGCTCGAGAACGATACGGACCGCCTGACCGGCCTGCCGTGGCAGCTCCTGGGCGAGGAGCGGTCCACGGAGTTCGCTGAACGGTTCGAGCCACCGTGCGAACTGCTGCTCCGCCGGGTCGACGACACTGCCGGCCCCAACTACCAGCCCGCCTCGCGAGTGCGGGTCGGCCAATGAGCGGCGTCACCTCCGGCCCCCCGGTCGGCCGGCGGGCACTGGTGACCGGGGCGACCCGCGGGATCGGCCGCGCCACCGCGCTGGCATTGGCGGCGGCCGGATGGGATGTGGCTGTCACCGGACGGACGGCCCACCGGGGTGAGGGGCGCGACGACTCGGACACCGGCGCCGGTCGGGCGCTGCCGGGCAGCCTCGAGGAGACCGGCGAGGGCATCCGTACAGCCGGCGGACGTTCGCTCGAGCTGGTGGCCGACCTCCACGACCACGACGCCCTCCGGTCCTCGGTCGAGCGGGTGGAGTCCGAGTGGGGCGGGATCGATCTCCTCGTCAACAACGCAGTGGACACCGCACCCGGGAGCATGGTGCCCATCGCCGAACTGCACGTCGCCCAGCTCGAGGCGAAGCTGGCGGCCAACGCCGTCGCCCCCTTCGTGCTCATCCAGTCGGTGTTGCCGGGGATGCTGGCCCGCGGCGGCGGGACGATCGTCGACGTCACCTCCCACACGGCCACGGCCGACCCGCCGGGGCCCGTCGGCCAGGGTGGGTGGGGAGTCGCCTATGCCGCGTCGAAGGCGGCCGCCCACCGGTTTGCACCGCTGCTGGCGGTGGAGCTCGGCGACCGGGGCATCCGGGCGTACAACCTCGATCCGGGCTACGTCGAGACCGAGCGCCAGGTCGTGAACGCCGCAGCGCTCGGCCTGGTCGGCCACTACACGGGTGCCCCGCCGTCGGTCCCGGCCGCAGCCATCACCTGGATGGTCGACCATCCCGAGGCCCTCGAGAACGGGCAGACCGTGCGGGGTCAGAAGCTGGCACTGGTGGAGGATCTGCATCCCGACTGGCGCACGGCGTGACGGATCCGTCGGTTGCGGCGGACGGGAGCGACCAGCATGCCGGGGATCCGACGGTGACCGTCTACTGGCGCAAGGGCTGCCCGTACTGCGCGTCATTGCGGCGCGGGCTCCGCAGGGCCGGACTGCCCACCGTCGATGTCGACATCTGGAGCGAGCCCACAGCTGCCGCATTCGTGCGGGGCCATGCCGGCGGCAACGAGACGGTGCCCACCGTCGACGTGGCCGGCACCGTGCTGGTCAACCCCTCCGCGCGCACGGTCGTGGCCCTGGCCGAGGGCGCCGGCATCACCACCGGACCGTCGTCGGGCGGGTGGTTCCGGCGCCGGACGGGCTGATGGCGTTCAGTCGCCACGCAGCAGGGTCAGGCCCCGTATGAGGAAGGCCACCCCGGCCCCGAACGGGCCACCGGTGGCGAGGAGGGACGAGCGGGTCGCCACCGCAACGTAGGAGGCGTTCCAGTACTCCGGGTCACCCGGGCGGGCCTCCGTCCACGGGCCGACGTACAGGTACGGCTCGGCCACGCCCGCGTCACCGGACGAGCTCGCTCGGCACGTCGAAGTACTCCTGGTAGGTGCGGCTCCGCTCCCGCAGCTCGTCGGCGTCGAGCCCGGTGTCGGCGAACGTGTACCGGCTGCCGGCCCCGCCGCCGTCGCCGGGGTGAGTGTCCAGGAACGCCCGCATCCTCGACTCGGCGTCGGCGGTGAACTCGAGCCCGAGCGCGTCGTAGACCGTCCCGATGGTGGTGAACGGGTCCGCCATGAACTCGCCGAACTGCACGTCGACGACCTGGTCGGCCGGCAGCGTGCCGTCGACCCGCGCCGTCACCGAGCGGTCGAGGCCCACGAGGATGTCCTCGGCGTACTCGTCGGCCGCGTGCGCCACGCTGGCGTCGTCGCTCGCCATGCTCCGCAGCAGGGCGGCCAGGGCGCTCACGGAGGAGATCACCGTCACCGGGTCCCGGTGGGTCTGGATGCCCAGGGCGTCGGGGTACTCGTCGCGCAGCGCACCGAGGCTCCACAGGTGGCACGGTGACTTGAGCAGCCAGCGGTCGCCGGCAAGCCGGATCAGGAGGAGTTGGAGGA
>PLRX01000120.1 GCA_003164095.1 Acidimicrobiaceae bacterium
TGGGAGTGCGCCGACCCCGGCATGCAGTTCGACACCACCATCAACAAGTGGCACACGGCCTCCAACACCGGGCGGATCAACGGCTCCAACCCGTGTTCGGAGTACATGCACCTCGACAACTCTGCGTGCAACCTGGCCAGCCTCAACCTGATGAAGTACCTGAACGACGACCTGTCGTTCGACGTCGAAGGCTTCCGGTCCGCCGTGGAGGTCATCTTCACGGCGCAGGAGATCATCGTCGGCAACGCCGACTACCCCACCGAGAAGATCGCCGAGAATTCGCGGCGCTTCCGTGAGCTGGGCATCGGGTACGCCAACATCGGCGCCCTGCTCATGGCCCAGGGCCTGCCCTACGACTCGGACCAGGGCCGCGCGTGGGCCGGTGCGATCACCGCCCTCATGACCGGGCACGCCTACGCCACGTCGGCCCGCACGGCCGCCCGCATGGGTCCCTTCGCCGGCTACCACGAGAACGTCGAGCCGATGACGAACGTGCTCAAGATGCACCGCGACGCCGTCGCAGGCATCGACGAGGAGCAGGTCCCGACCGACCTGCTGTGCGCCGCCCAGGAGGCCTGGGACCTCGCCGTCGAGCTCGGCGAGCAGTACGGCGTGCGCAACTCGCAGGCCAGTGTGCTCGCTCCGACCGGGACGATCGGCCTGCTGATGGACTGCGACACCACCGGCGTCGAGCCCGACCTCGGCCTGGTCAAGACCAAGAAGCTGGTCGGCGGCGGCACGATGTCGATCGTCAACCAGACGGTGCCGCGGGCCCTCACCCGGCTGGGCTACTCGCCCGACCAGGTGGACGAGATCGTCCGCTACGTCGACGAGCACATGTCGATCGTGGGCGCGCCCTACCTCGCCGCCGAGCACCTGCCGGTGTTCGCCTGCTCGATGGGCGACAACACCATCCACTACCTCGGCCACGTGCGGATGATGGGCGCCGTCCAGCCCTTCATCTCGGGTGCCATCTCCAAGACGGTGAACCTGCCCGAGGACGTGTCGGTCGAGGACGTCGAGCAACTGCACATCGACGCCTGGCAGCTCGGCATCAAAGCTGTCGCCGTCTACCGCGACAACTGCAAGGTGGCACAGCCGCTGTCGACCACCAAGAAGGACGCCGCAGCCGACGACCTCGCCACCGAGGAGCCGGCAGCCGGTTCCGAGGCCGAGGCCCACGTCCGTGAGCTCACCGCCAAGATCGCCGAGCTCGAGGCCGCACTGGTGCACGAGCAGGGCCGCACCCAGGAGACCCTCCTGGTCGGGGCGGTGCGAGAGCGCCTGCCGCGGCGTCGCAAGTCGTCGACCTTCTCCTTCCGGGTGGCCGACTGCGAGGGCTACGTCACCGTCGGCGAGTACGAGGACGGTCGTCCGGGTGAGGTGTTCATGAAGGTGTCGAAGCAGGGCTCGACCCTGGCCGGCATCATGGACGCCTTCTCCATCTCGGTCAGCCTGGGGCTCCAGCACGGGGTGCCGCTGTCGACCTACGTCCGCAAGTACGCCAACATGCGCTTCGAGCCGGCCGGCATCACCGACGACCCGGACCTGCGCATCGCCACCAGCCTGGTCGACTACATCTTCCGTCGGCTGGCCGTGGACTACCTGCCCTTCGACGAGCGTGCCGAGCTGGGCATCCTGTCCACGGCCGAGCGGATGCAGCCCACCCTGCCCGGTGTCGAGGAGACGGCCACCCCGTCCTCCGGCATCGTCGAGGCCGAGTCGGAGAACCCGACCATCACCATGGTCGTGGATGCCGGTGCTCCGAGGGCCCCGGCCGCACCCGCTGCCAAGGCCGCACCGGGACCGACCGGCGCACCGCTTGCCCGTGCCGAGCAGCGTGACGCGCCGTACTGCTACCAGTGCGGCAACGCCATGCAGCGGGCCGGCTCCTGCTACGTCTGCTCGAGCTGCGGGACGACCAGCGGCTGCAGCTGATGTGACATTGCATCAGGTGACATGCCGAATTTGCATCAAATGACATGTCCGTTTGCACGGATGACATCGAGGTGCTCGCAATAGTTAGCACACTCATCGGGACCGGGCCGGCGGGCGGATGCTCGCCGGCCTTCCCGATGTAGGCGAAGGGAAGTACGAACGATGGGGCACCCAGCTGAGCCGCTGAGCGAATCACCTCGGCCCGCACGCAGTCCGATCTCCCCCCGGCTGGTCAGCCTCGCAATCCTCAAGGAGAACTGGAACCAGGGGCAGACCTACCTGGACAACTTCCTTCCTTTCGTGTGCGACTGCCTCCGGGGTGCGGTGGGCCCCGTCACGGTGGCCGACGTGCAACAGGCGCTGCGGAAGCGCTTCTCCATGACGATTCCTCAGGCCGTCGTCGAGACCCTTCTGAAGCGCACCGCGAAGCGCGGAATGTCGGTTCGCAGAGACGGCACCTACGAACCGGACTTCGACAAGCTCGCGGACACGATCCTCACGTCCAAGCGGGACGAACTCCTTCGGTGCTACTCCGCCCTGATCGCCCAGCTGCGCACCTTCGCTGACGAGCGGTACGGGAGAGTTCTGACCGCCGGGCAGGCCGAGGACGCCCTGAATGCCTACGTCAGTGAGTTCGGCGCTCAGACCCTGTTGGAGGGCGTCGCAGCGCGGGAGTTCGAACCGACGGTCGTGGTTGAGGCTGAGGTGGAGTACGTGACCCATGCGTTCATCGAGCACCTGGGCGGCACGGATCCCGCAGCCTTCGACTACTTCCTGAAGGTCGTGGAAGGCAACATGCTGGCGAGCGTCGTGTACCTGCCCGAGCGTGAGGCGGTCGAGCGGAAGTTCACCGGGGCAACTGTGTACCTCGACACCCCTTTCCTCCTCCGAGCCCTTGGCTACGCCGGTCCTGAGCTGCAGGCCCCGGCGGTCGAGCTCTTGGACCTCCTGGCCGCGAACGACGCTCGGCTCGCGTGCTTTGAGATCACGTTGTCCGAGCTCCGAGGTGTCGTGCGCGGTGCGGGCCAGGGTCGGGGGCCCGGCGGTGGCGGAGCAGTGGCACGGGAGTTCCACCGACGAGGTCTGCGGAAAGCTGACAGGGAGATCCTGGCTGAGCAGCTCGACGAAGCTCTCGAGGAGCTCCACGTCAAGATCGAGAGCCTTCCGCCCCACGCTGTTGAGTGGACGGTCGACGAGGCACAGTTCCACGCGCTCCTCATGAAGCGCGTGCGGTATCAGAAGGACGAGACCCTCCTGCGCGATCTGGACGCGCTTACGGCCGTTCACCGCCTGCGCCGCGGTCAGCGCCCCGTCTCGTTCGAGCAGAGTCGGGCCACGTTCCTCACCACCAACGCCAGGCTGGTGCGCGCCAGCCGGGAGTTCTTCCAGTGGGAAGACGGAGGGCGCACTTGGCCACACGCCATGCTGGACACCGATGTGGCCACACTCATGTGGCTGAAGACGCCCCGCAAGGCACCGGACCTCCCGCGGAAGCGCATCATGGCCGACTGCTACGCGGCGCTGCGACCCTCGGACGCCTTGTGGAATAGGTGGTTGAACGAGATCGACCGCACCGCCAAGAGTGGCAGCTACTCGGACTCGCAACTCGACATCATGAGGTACTCGCCGGACGCCCAGCGGGCGCTGATGGATATGACCTTCGGGGCCGAGGAGGCCGTCACCGACCAAACAGTCGATCAGGTGCTGACCTCTGCGAAGGCGGCCATCACGGCTCCCCTCGAGGCCGAACTGGCCGAGGAGCGGAACCGGCGAGAGGCGGCGGAAGCTGTCGCAGAGGAGACGAGGCGCAACTCCGAGGCCGCCGCCGCCGCCATGGCGGCGTCGCGGACCGAGCTGGAGGCAGACAGGAAGCAGGTGCATAGCCGTCTTCGGGAGCGAGACCTGAAGCGCGCCAAGCGTTGGGGGAGTGCCCTATTCGTGGCGCTACTCGTCGTACTCGCCGGTGCGGCGGCGGTGACGGCCGCCGCGTTCTTCGTCCCAGTCTTGAGTGGAGCCTGGTGGCTGAGGATTTTGGTGGGAGTGGTCCTCGTGACCGCGGTCATCGCGACACTTGCCGGGTGGATCTCGGGCTGGAACGCGCGCGATTTCGTGCAGGGGAGAGAGCTACGCCTCGCTCAGTGGCTTCACCGGAGGAGCCTCCGCAGGGTCGGTCAACCCGAGATGTGCGACTGCACCTGGCCGGCAAGCGAGTAGGGCACCGAACGCGCAGATGCCCGGTAAGCCGCGCTACGTCCCTTGCAAATTCTTGGAGCACCCGGGGTACTTCGGCAACCAGGAGGACGTGGTCTGGCGGTTGGCCCCAGACCTGCCCGGCGCGCTAGTCCTGGCTCAGTGCCGTGAGCAGCATGAGCTTGCGCTTCAGATCCATCTACGGCTGAAGCGGGATGGGACGAGCGTCGCGGATCTCGCTGTCCGCTTCCATGAGCGCGGCGCGGCCTTCGGCGGGTCGGGCAACACGCAGCTGTGGCGGAACAAGCTCGCCGGTCGGGTGCCGGCCCGGGCCGAGGACCTGACACTATGGTCATGGCTGACTGGTGTGCCGCGCAAGACCTACCCGCTGTTGACACTGGTTGAGGCTGAGATCCTCGAGCCTCGCTTCCCCCCGGCCCATTGAGCTGACTGGCTGGCGACGCTTACTGTGCCGCGGATCCGATCTGAAGAGGTGGCAGCCGCCGGCATCGTGGCTCAAGTCACGGGCGCAACCATCGAACATGGCCCCTCGGGTCGTCATGACGCTGACCTGACGCTGTCGAGCGGACGGACCGTCGGACTCGAGGTGACGCGGGCGATGCGCCGAGAGACGGTGGAGAGCTGGGCGGCCATCGCTGAGACCCAGGTAGATGAGCCGGCTCCCGAGCTGACCCGCTGGTGGAGCGTGGCTCTGGTCGCCGGCGCAAGTGTGAAGGATGCGCACGGAATCGTGCGCATCCAGCTGGGCGTGCTTGAGTCGCTCGGGATCATCCAGGTCAACTGGCTCGACAACCCTCAAGCCGCGCCGAGCGCCAACCCTTCAGTTCGCGCAGTCGAAGAGGCGCTCAGGGCTGCTGGTGTGGACCACGCTTTCTCGGTCCCGCCGAGCCCTCTGTGTCAACCTGATGTGA
>PLRX01000099.1 GCA_003164095.1 Acidimicrobiaceae bacterium
ATCGACGTGGGCACGGAGTGGATGTACCCGCTGCTCGCCACCGCCGTGCCGGGCTCGGTGCGGACGGTGTCCATGCACCTGGAGGCCGTCTCCACCGAGCAGGCCTTCGCCGAGGTCCGCGACGCACGCACCACCGGAGGGATGGCCCAGCGCAAGCGGGACGAGAAGGGGATCATCACCACCGAGGAGGAGGAGCGCCGGGTCGACGAGGCCCGCTCTCGGGAGCGGGAGCTGACCCGAGGCTTCCGCCAGCACCGGATCGCCGGTCTGGTCATGGTGTCCTCTCCCGCAGAGGAGACAGCCGCCCGGGCCTGGCGCTTTGCGGAGCGCAAGGCGACCGAATGCCACCTCGACCTCCGGGAGCTGCACGCCCGGGGACATGAGGGGTGGGCGGCCACCCTGCCCCTGTGTCGTCTGCAGTTCTCCAGGGGACTGCTCTGATGCCGCGTACCTCGATGCTCCGGCTCCCTCCGATGTCCGTCACCACGAGGCACTCAGCCTCCGCCTACCCCTTCCAGTGCCAGGCCGGACTGCCATTGGTCGGGCCGATCATCGGCCAGGAAGTGCTCGGCCAGGGCATGTTCTGTTACGACCCGTTCTGCCTGTATGCGACCGAGACACTCCTCTCCCCGTGCATGCTGGTCTCGGGCAACAAGGGCTACGGCAAGTCCGCCTTCGTAAAGGCCTACCTCCACCGCCAGGCCATGGCCGGCAAGTGGATGGCCATCCTCGACCCGAAGGGCGAATACCTCGACCTGGCCGAGAGGGACCAGCTCTCGGTCCTGGCCCTGCGCCCTGGCGGACCGGTACGGCTCAATCCGCTCGAGGCCGGGCCCAACGCCGTGGACGCCGTGGGTCTGGACCCACCGATTGGAGGGACGCCATCCGATGACGTCCGGGGTCGTCGCATCGGCGTGGTTATCGCCCTGGCCGAGTCGGCCACCGGTCGGCCGGTCACCAGCGACGAGCGCTCGGTCGTGACCGCCGCCCTCATGGAACTGGAGCGACGAACTGCCAGTCGTACAACGAGGCGTGACGGACCGACCCGGTCTGGATCAACACTTCCTGCACCAACACTCCGCCACGTGATGGACCTGCTGATGGAGCCAACCGAGGGCATGGCCAACGAGCTCAGAGCGGACATCGCCGGCCTGGCCACCGACGCCCGCTCGGTGGCCCGAGGACTCCACCGACTGGTCGAAGGGGATTTGGCCGGGATGTTCGACGGGGAGACGACGGCCACGGTCGACTGGTCCGGGCCGGGCATCGTCGTCGACCTGTCCGCCGTGCTCCAGTCGCCGGCCTTCTCGTCCATTCTGGTGTGTGCCGGGGCGTGGTTGGCCCAGGTGGTGGCGAGGAAGGACCGCCAACGGATCATCGTCGTCGACGAGTGCTGGAAGGCTATCCGTGACGCAGGCTTCGTGGCCTGGGGAGAGGAGACCCAGAAGCTCTCCCGTGGCTATGGCGTCCAGTTCGTCACCATCGTCCAGCGGATATCCGACCTGGCCTCCCAGGCCGACGACGGGACGGCGACGGCCAAACGGGCCCAGGGGTTCGTCACCGAAGCCGAGACCAAGGTGACCTTCAACCTGTCCGGGGGAGAGGCCCGGGCCTCCCGGGACGTCATGGACTGGACCGAATCGGAGACCCAGCTCGTGCCCCGGCTCCCCCGGGGCCGGGCGTTGTGGCGAGTCGGTGAGCACGGCGCCATCGTCCAGACCATCCTGTCGCCCCGGGACATTGCCATGTGCGACAGCAATCAGGCCATGCGGCGCGACAGCAACCAGCCTCTGGGAGGTCACTCGTGACCGTCGGCGAGGCGCCACGTGTGACCTGGTCACGACTGGGGATCGCCCTCTCGATCGGTCTTGTGGTCTTAGGTGTGATCGACGCTTCGCTCCCCCATCCCACGCTCCCCAGTGACGCGGTCTCCGGGCTCGGGCCGCAGACGCGCCCGGAACCTCACGTGGCGAGCACGCGGTCCAAGACGGGAACGGTCGTGCCGTTGCAACCGCAGGCGGACGCAGCGGCCCAATCTGCGGCAGAGCAGTTCGTCGTGGCCACGGACACCACCGATCCGACCCACCCCGAAGGCAACACATCCGAGCGAGCCCTATTGGCACCAGGTTTGGCCGTGCCTCGCCAACTGGCGTGGCCGGAGGCCTGGGTGGCGGAGAACCGTAGAACGACGACGGTGCTCGACCCACCCGGTCCCGCCGTCGGGGTGGGTGCCGGCCAGGTGGCCGTAGTCCTCACCGGTCGGATGGTTGTGACCACCGTCGACGGACCGTCCACGGAGGTGCCAGTGGACGAGCGGATCACGCTGCATCTGATCAAGCCACGGCTCACCGGATCACCAGGGGCGGTCGCAGCAGGAAACGCCCCGCACTGGGTGGTCACCAATGTCGGGACCGGCTCGTGACAGCGATTCCGAGATGAAGCGGGTGCATTCATGAATGCTGCTGCCAAGGTCGTTGCGATCTTCATCGGCCTCTGCCTGCTGGTGACGTGCGCCATAGCGGGCGGGGCGCCCGCCGCGGCGAGCAATGACCCGTCCTCGGTTGCCAGCTCAACCATCCCCGGTGCCCTCCTCGTTCTGTTCCAACGGGCGTCCGCAGCCAGCCCCTGTGGTGTGCCATGGACACTGCTGGCCGCCGTCGCCCACACCGAGTCGGACTTCGATCCGACGGCCGTCTCGTCGGCGGGAGCCGAGGGTCTCTTCCAGTTCGAGCCATCTACCTTCGCCGCCTACGACCGACCGACCCCCACTGGCGGAGTTGCTCCGCCCACCCCGTTCGATCCCACAGACGCCACCTATGCCGCGGCCCGCTACCTGTGCTCCCTCGGGGTGGTGGCCAATCCCACCTCGGCCTTGGTCGCCTACAACTGCGGCAATCCCGGCCCTTCCTGCCAGGCCGTCTCGGCGGGGTACGCCGAGCAGGTGCTGGCCACCGCGGCCAGCTACACGGCATCCGGGAACACAGCGGCGGGCACCTCTACGACCTCGGCC
>PLRX01000135.1 GCA_003164095.1 Acidimicrobiaceae bacterium
CCTGCGCCACCGCATCGAGCACTGCTCGCTAGTCGACGACGGCGTCTTCGAGACGATGGCCTCGGTCGGGGTGTCGCCGAGCTTCCTCATCAACCACGTCTACTTCTGGGGCCAGACGCTCCGGGACAATCTCCTCGGCCCTGAGCGGGCCCAACTGCTCGACCGAACGGCCCAGGCCACCGCGGCCGGGCTCCGGTTTTCCCTCCACTCGGACTACAACGTGAGCCCCATCAACCCGCTGCACTACGTGCGCGTCGCCGCCACTCGGGACATGGCGGGGGGCGGGACCCTCAACGAGGCCGAGCGGGTCTCGGTCCACCAGGCCCTCCGGGCCGTGACCATCGACGCCGCCTGGCAGCTCCACGCCGACGACGTGCTCGGCAGCATCAGCGTCGGCAAGCATGCCGACTTCGTCGTCCTCGATGGGGACCCCGAAGAGGTGGACCCCCGGGAGATCGACCAGATCCGGGTGCTCGAGACCTGGATGGGCGGGAAGCGCACCTACCGGGCCGAGGGTCCCGACTCCAAACCGTGACCACGGTGGCGGTGCCGGCCAGCGCCCAGCGCCATTCCCTGGTGCCGGTCCTGGTGCTCGGCGCAGTGGCCGGGCTCCAGACGGCCGACCCCATCATCTCCTCGGTCGCCTTGGTGAAGGCCTCGGCCGACCTGCACTTCAGCGCCTCGACCGAGGCCCTGGCGGCCAGCATCTCGACGCTGGCCCTGGCTTCCACGGTGATCGCCGCGGGCCTCCTGGCCGACCGGATCGGTCGGCGCCGGCTGCTGGTGCTGGCGCTCCTGGTCACCATCGTGGGCGACCTGGCCGTGGCGGTGAGCCACGGGGCGCCCCTCTACCTGGCCGGCCGGGCGGTGACCGGGGTCGGGCTGGGCGGCGTCTTCGGCGCCGCCTTCGCCTTCATCCAGGAGGTGGCCCCGGACAACGTGGGCGGCGCCCTCGGGCAGTTCGGGGCCACGGCGGGCCTGGTCACCATGGTGGCCGGCGTGGCCGGCGGCACCCTGGCCAGCACCAGCTGGCGCCTCGCCTACCTCGTGATCCCCCTCCTCAGCCTGATGGGTGTCGGCCTGGTGCTCGCGTTGTTGCCCCGGATCAGGGGCCAGCGGGGTCGGCCGGTCGACGTCCCGGGCCTGATCCTCATCGCCGTCGGGGTAATCGGGATCCTCTACGGGGTCTCGAACGCCGCCTCGAAGCTGGTCACGCCGAGGACCTGGCTGCCCATTCTCGTCGGCGTCGTCGCGCTGGCCGTCTACGTGGTGATCGAGCGGCGCTCCGACCACCCGGTGTTCCCCCTCGAGCTCTTCAAGAACCCGGTGTTCGTTGGGTCGGTGCTGGTGGTCCTGTGCTGGAACCTGGCCCAGGCAGCGGTCGTCCTGCAGCTCTCGAACGTGTGGCAGTACATCGCCGGCTACTCGCCCACCCAGGTGTCATTCGGCCAGTTGCCGGTCAGCCTGGTGGGCATCGCCAGTTCCATCATCGTGGGCCGGAGTCTCAAGAAGGGGAAGACCGAGCGCTCCCGCAACGTGCTCGGGCTCAGCCTGGTGGCCGTCGGGTTCCTCTGGCTCGGCCTCGCCCAGAAAGACTTCGGCTACCTCTACTACCTACCCGGGATCCTCCTCATCGGCTACGGGCTCCCCTACGCGGTGGTGGCCTCGGGCCGGCTGTTCATGAGCGAGGCGCCTCCCGGGAGCTTCGGCCCGGTGACCTCGTCCAAGACCACTATCGGCCAGTTCGGCTACGCCTTCGGCCTGGCCGGCTCCATGGTGGTCGTGAGCAACGTGACCATCCTCGGCGTGGAGCACAAGCTCCAGGCCGCCGGCGTGCCGCCCAGCCAGACCGGCCAGGGCCTCGACGACGTGACCAATTACGCCAACACCGGCCGGGTGGCCCCGGGCGAGCTGGCCCACCGGGCACTGCATTTGGCCTCGGGCACGTACTTCCACGCCTTCGACCTGACCATGCTCGTCGCCGCCTTCATCTGCGCGGCGACCGCGGCCGCTGCCTGGGTGCTGCTCGGGAGGCGTCATCTGCCGGCGGTCGTGCCGGAACCCGCTCCCGCGGTGTCGCTGCCGATCGACTGACCCGGAGCCCTCGGCGTGCTGGTCGCCCGTGCGCGACCAGAACTCGACCACGCCGCAGTGTATCCACGGGGTGCATTCAAGACACTGAGCACGGTCGTGGTCCGGGTGATGCGCCCTATCAGTCGCCCGCCCGGGGTCACGATGGAGCGATTCATCTCTGAACCTGACCGAGAACACACAATGCCCAAAAAAGACGGTTGCGGTCGGCGGGCGACGGTGACCAGATCGGCCGGTTCAATGTCATCCTTCTTGGGAGTTCCTGGGATCGGTGCAAACTCGAGTGAGCAGTCGAGATGGCTCACTGGGCCTGTCACTCGCTCGACGTCGGAACAGTTCTTGAGGTGGCCCGCTGGACGGAACTGGAGCGCGAAAAGTGCCCCATAGCGTGCGGCCAACAATCCGGTTGAGGGTGCCACCTACCACCGGTTACGCACCGCTGGGTTCCAGGGCGATCCGGTCGGGCGCTCACTATCGCGAGCGCCACACCCCGCTCAGATCCGAAGCGCCGGATCAGTGAGCCTTTCGGCGCCCAGTCCGCTTGGCGAACTCGTCGAGGGCGTCGAGGATCTCGACGGCGGCCCACTTCCGGCTCCGGTGGTTCCCTGACACCTTCGTCAGGACCCCGGCATCCACGAGGGTCTCGATGGCCCGGTCGGCTACCTGCTGGCGAATCCCCAGTTCTTCCTGGACGACAGTCGAGTCGATCGCCGGCTGGCGGAGCAGGAGTTCGGACAGGGGCCACGCCTTCGCGTCCGACCTCGCCGTGATCTTCTCTTTCCATCCCCGGCTTACGTTCCGGATGTCGGCCACAAGATGCCGACCATTGTCGATGGCCTCGAACGATGCTTCTGCCAGGTGTCTGACGATGGGAGCTGGGTCTCCGGCCCGGTATTCGTTGAGCGCCTTGAAGTAGTCGTCGACGTTCACCAGGAGGCCCGCAGATACCGGAACCGTAACGTTCTCAGTCAGGCCCTTGTTCCTGAGGATGGCGTGAATCAGCGCCCGACCGACTCGGCCATTTCCGTCAGGAAACGGGTGGATGGTCTCGAACTGGGCATGGGCGACGGCGGCCTGGACGAACGGCGCGAGGTCGTCCCGGGCAAGGAGGCGAATGAGGTCATCCATGGCGACTGGCACTCGGTCGTGATGGGGTGGAACGAAGGTCGCCGTGTGCACGGTCTGACCACCAATCCTTACTTGCTCATTCCGCCAGTCGCCTGTCCATTCGGGATGCTCGTCCTGTAGCAGGGCAGTGTGCATCGCGATGATCGTGGCCTTGTCGAGGTTGTCGGCCAGGGCGATGGCAGATCTCATGGCTGTCGTGTTAGCAACCACCTGCACAGCGTTGCGGCGGCTCTGATCGCCAAGTTCGGCCATGGCGATTGCCTTTGCGCCAGCGGTGAGATTCTCGATCTCCGAGGATGCCGCCGACTCCGAGCGCAACAGGATCGCGGAGAATGGGGCGATCTCCGCCCCGACCTCGGCGTCGAATCGGGCAATGGCAATCGACGCTTCGTTCGCAAGGAC
>PLRX01000041.1 GCA_003164095.1 Acidimicrobiaceae bacterium
GCAATGCCCCGGGACTACCCGACCGGCATGCCCCCACTGCTTCATCCTCGCGTGCTCTCTCTACGACATTGAGGTCTTCCCTCTTGGCGTTGAACCACCTCCGGACGACCCCCCGGGGGGGTACCGCGGTCACATGTTGGTCAGGGGGTGCACGCCGAGGGACGGTTTCGGACAACTCCGAGCAGTGCGACCGATCCTCGTCTCCCCTGGTTGACGCTTTCCGATGACTGGCCACGATGTGGGACAATCGCGCTTGTAAGTGACTGTTGATCAGAGGGTTGTGAGTTCGAGTCTCACCCCCGGAGCCATCGGTGGGGAGGCGGGTCGGCCCCACCGGTGCCCGCCAGCACCCCACGCCTCCCGCACCGCCGGGACGACCCGGTGGGACGAACCGGCCAAGAGGTTGCCGATGCCGACATCCGACCGCTGCCCGTACTGCGGCCATCCCGGCATCCACCGGGGTGGCGGTGACGGGCGCACCTGCGAGGACTGCGACCGCTGCTGGGCCGAACGGCAGCGTCACGAGCGCCCGCCCCACCACAATTGACCCCGACCGTGCCAGGCGAGCCCGGGTGGGATGTGGCCCGGACGACCGGGGCGGCCAGGTGACGCCCCGCGTGGCGTTCGCCACCGCACCTCCCGAGTACCTCGGGTTGGGCGACACCGACCGTCCCCTCCACGAGGCCGTGGCCGAGGCCGCCGGCTTCGAGCTCGAGCACGTCGTGTGGTCGGACCCCGGGGTCGTGTGGGACCGGTACGACCTGGTGGTCGTGCGCTCCACGTGGGACTACCTGTCCCACCTGGAGGACTACCTGGCCTGGTTGGTCAGACTCGACGGCCTCGGGAACCTGCACAATCCCGGTCGTGTCATCGCCTGGAACCTCGACAAGCGGTACCTGCTCGACCTTTCGGCCGCAGACGTCCCGATCATCCCGACCCGGGTGTGCGCCGACGGGCCCGAGGTGGCCGGAGCGCTGGCCGGCCTGCCGGGCGAGGTCGTGGTCAAACCGGTGGTGTCCGCCGGTAGCAGGCTGACGGGCCGGTTCGCAGCCGGCGACCCGGCGGCGGCAGCGCTCGCCGAGCGGATTCTCGCCGGAGGGACAGCGGTGCTCGTCCAGCCGGCCGTGGCCTCGGTGGCCGTCGAGGGCGAGGTCAGCACGCTGGTGTTCGGCGGCACGGTCTCCCACACGGTGCGGAAGGCCCCGCTCCTCGCTCTCGGCGGAGGCCTCGTCGGTGGGTCCTACAGGGAGCGGCTCGTTCCGGAGACGCTGAGCCCGGGCCGACGGGCCGTGGTCGAGGCGGCGACAGCTGCGGTCGAACGTCTGGTCGCTGACCGGTTCGGGGTGACGCAGCCCCTGCTCTATGCGCGGGTCGACGTCGTCACGTTGGACGACGGCGGCGATGTGGTCCTCGAGGTCGAGCTGGCCGAGCCGGCCTTCTTCCTCGAACTGGACCCGGCCGCCGCAGGACGCTTCGCCGCCGAGGTGGCCGGGCGGGCCAGGTCAGGGACTGCGTGAGGTCCGGCGCCATCGCCTGGCGGAACCATGGTCGGCCTCCGCGCGTGAGTTCCCGCTTCCCGGGGCCGGTCCTCCACGGGGAGGTACGCTGCCAGCCCGAGGTGCCCGGCGAACGTGGCGCGGGCGAGCGCGAACCCCGGGGCAGTAGCTCAGTGGTCAGAGCACGGGACTCATAATCCCTCGGTCGTGGGTTCGATCCCCACCTGCCCCACCGAATCCCCCGGCCCGAATCCCCCGGCCGACCCGGGACGGCGCCCACCGGGTGAGCCGTCCCGCCGGGGGCCCCGAATCAGACGGGTGGCGCGCCGCCGTCGGGTGTCGGGTCTGACGGTGGCGCGACCGGGGCTGACACGTCGGGTCCCGGGGCCCCGAGCACCGGTGCTGCATCCCCCGGTGAGTCCTGTCCGATCGGCCCGTACTGCGGTGGGACCGGCGGGGCTTGCGGAGGCTGCGCAGGCCAGCTCTGCTGGGTGTGGCCCTGCTCCGGCTGGCCCTGCTCCGGCTGGCCCTGCGGCGGCTGGCCCTGCTCCGGCTGGCCCTGCGGCGGGTACGTGGGCTGCGGGTAGGGGTCCGGTTGCGGGGCTGTGGTCTGGTAGGCCGGGGCGGGTCCCGGCTGGCCCTGCGGCGGGTAGGCCGGCGGGTAAGCCGACGGTTGCGTCGGATAGGCCTGCCCCGGATACGACTCCGTCGGATAGGCCTGCCCCGGCGGTGGGTAGACCGGCGGCTGCCCAGGATAGGTAGAGCCGGGTGGTTGGGCCTGCCAGGCCTGCTGTGCGTAGCCCCCTTCAGCTGGTGCGCCGGGATGCGATGGCGCCGGATAAGCGGGGGGAGCCCCGTAGACGGGAGGCTGGGAGGAGGGCCAGGCGACGACGGGTGTCCCTGGCGCGCCCACGACGGTGCCGGCGCCCACGAGGGCGGCCGGATCATGCAGCCCGAGGGGGGTGTAGGCCGGGCCCGCGGTCTCCTCGTCGAGTTCCGGCGCAGTGTCGTTACCGTCCTGCCTGGGCTTGCGGAGCACCCAGAACAGGCCGATCCCGGCCACCGCCAGCGAGATCACCAGAATGGCCGCCGAGGCCAGGCCCCGCCGGTCGGCGAGCGCCTGGCACTGCTGGATGAACGTCTGCCACTGGTGGTGTGCGGTGACATTCGACTTGGCCGGCTCGGGCCCGGCGCCGATCGACCCGGGCCGGGCCAGGGCCTCGCCGGCCGTTTCCGAGCCGGTGCTCGGTCCGCACGTCCCGCCGATCGCCGGCGCCGGCAGCGCGGTCAGCATGCCGGCGGCAGCGTAGGCGACACCGAAGCAGCCGATGAAGGTGAAGAGCAGGATGAGGAGGATGCGGACGGGGGACTGCTTCATCAGGTTTCCTTTCGAGCCTCCGCGATCGTAGTCATCGGGGCGGCGCCAACGGCCGCGGCCCGCCTGCCTCCGCACCGGCGCGGCAGGGTGCCGGCCGCAAGGAGGGAGCGGGCTATCGTCGGTCCCCGCAGGCCCCGGGTGCCGCCCCGCCCCGCCGGCCCACGTGTCGACGACAGGAGAACCATGGACATCGAGGAGTTCTACAGTGCCGACGAACGGCGCCGGCAGTCGGCCGAGGTCGAGTTCGGCAACAACTGGTTCGACACCAAGGGCAGCCGGTACGAACTCAGCTGGATCCAGGACACGGGTGAGCTGTACGCCATGCTCGAACTCGTCCCCGAGGCCGACAGCTGGACCCCGTTCGGCGACATCGAGGTCGAGAACGTCAAGGTCGACTCCCTCCTTGTCACGGTGCTCGCGGTCATCCCGACCCGCGAGGAGGTCGAGGCGCTGCTCGACGGCTGGGCCGACCAGATGACCGAGCCCGACGGCGTCCACTGGGTGGCGGCGCGACTGACGGCGGCCGGCCTGTCCCGACCCACCCTGGACTGAGCGGGGGACGGGCGTGGACGTGGTGGTCGACCTGCCCGGTGGGCGCGTCGGCCTGGAGGCGTGGGACCAGCTGACGTCACTGTCGGTGCAGGTCGTCGGCGGCCCGGCGGGTGGTCCCGATGCCGTCGCCGAGGCGGGGTTGACCGAGGCCCTGGCCGCCGCCGGCGTGGCACGGGTGGACGGAGCGGGGGATGCGCTCCTGCCCCCTCACGTGCTGCGCCACCTGGCCGCCGTCGGCGCGTCGGCCCAGGGTCGGGACCTCGGCACCGCGTGGGACGAGGGATTCGCCGGGATGGTGGCCTATGCGGCCGGCAAGGGTTGGATCGATGACGATGGAGCCGTCCGGGCCCACGTCGAGTGGAGGGATGCCTGATGCGGTTCTCGTATGCGGAGTCGATGGTCGATCCGACCTTCTACCTGCCCCTCGCCAAGGCCGCAGAGGAGGCGGGCTACGACTCCATGGTCGTCCCCGACAGCCTCTGCTACCCCGAGGTGTCCGACTCGACCTACCCCTTCAATCCTGACGGGTCCCGCGAGTTCCTCGACGGCAAACCGTTCCTCGAGCCGTTCTCGCTGATCCCGGCAATGGGGGCGGTGACCGAGCGCATCCGGTTCGTCACGTTCGTGCTCAAGCTCCCGATGCGTCACCCGCTGATCGTCGCCAAGCAGGCCACGTCGGTAGCCGTGCTGACCGACAACCGGCTGTCGCTCGGCGTCGGGGCCAGTCCCTGGCCCGAGGACTACGAGCTGGTCGGCGTTCCCTGGGAGGGCCGGGGCCGGCGCATGGACGAGGCCATCGACGTGGTCCGGGGCCTGTCCACCGGCGACTACTTCGAGTTCCACGGCGAGTGCTACGACATCCAGTCGGTCAAGCTCAGCCCGGTGCCGACGGAACCGCTGCCCATCCTGGTGGGCGGCCACGCCACGCCGGCACTGCGACGGGCGGCACAATGCGACGGCTGGCTGCACGGTGGCGGTGACCCGGCGGACCTGCCCGGCCTGCTCGCCAAGCTGCGTCAGCTGCGCGAGGAGGAAGGCACAGCCGACAAGCCGTTCGAGGTCCACGTGATCTCGGTCGACGCCTTCTCGGTCGACGGCATCCACCGGCTCGAGGAGGAGGGTGTCACCGACGTGATCGTCGGCTTCCGCTGGCCCTACGAGGTCGGTCCGGACACCGAGCCCCTGCAGGCCAAGCTCGACAATCTCCGCCGGTTCGCCGACACGGTCATGGCCAAGGCGGAGCGATGACGGCACCGGAGGCCGGCGCACCGGGACGCACCGCCCGCGACCTCGGCCAGCGGTCCATGGCCGCCGTCGAGGCTGGCGACCGTGCCGCCTGGCTCGCCCTGTTCAGCGACGATGCCGTCGTCGAGGACCCCGTCGGGCCGTCGATGTTCGACCCCGAGGGGAGGGGTCACCGTGGTCCTGAGGCCATTGCCGCGTTCTACGACAACGTGATCGGCGTGAACGAGTCGATCCGGTTCACCATCCGCCAGTCATTCCTGTGCGGTGACGAGGTGGCCAACGTGGGGACGATCCGGATCAACTTCGTCGGTGGGGGGGCCGTCGAGGTCGACGGCGTCTACTGCTACCGGATGGCCCCCGACGGCCAGCTGGGCGGTCTCCGGGCCTTCTGGGAGGCCGACAAGATCCGCAGCGTCGAGTAGGTCTCGCACCGGCCGCAACCGCTCGACAACCCGCACGCCGACCCGCACGCCGACCCTCAGTCGGCCGACGCGTCCCGGACCACCATCGGTGCCTCCCAGTCGGGCATGGCCATGACCATCTGGATGTCGGAGATGTGACGTTCGAGGAAGGCCCCCTCGCAGTAGCAGAGGTAGAAGTGCCAGAGACGCTGGAACCGGGTGTCGAGGCCGAGCGCGGTCACCTCGTCGGCTCGGGTCACCACATTGGCGTCCCAACGGCGCAGCGTCTCGGCATAGTGGCGGCCGATGTCCTCGACGTCCACGACCGTCAGCGAGGTGGTCCGGCGTAACGACCGGGTGATCGCCTCGATCGACGGCAGGCACCCTCCCGGGAAGATGTACTCCCGTACGAAGTCGGTGCCGTTCTTCGCCCGCTCGAAGCTCCGGTCCTCCACCGTGATCGCCTGCATCGCCATCAGCCCCCGGTCGTGGAGGAGCCCGGCGCAGGTGGCGAAGAACGTGTCGTGCCGGCGCCAGTCGACCGCCTCGACCATCTCGATGGAGACGAGCTTGTCGTAGGTGCCGCCGAGGTCCCGGTAGTCGCTGTTGCGCACGGACACGAGGTCGGCCAAGCCCTCCTCGACCACCCGCTTGGAGGCGCAGCGGTACTGGGCGTCCGAGATGGTGGTCGTGGTCACCCGGCAGCCGTAGTTGGCAGCCGCGTGGCACGCGAACCCACCCCATCCGGTCCCGATCTCCACCACATGGTCCTCGGGACCGAGGCCGAGCTTGATGCAGAGGCGGTCGAGCTTGGCCCGCTGGGCACTGGCGAGGTCCTCAGCCGGGTCGGCGAACACGGCCGAGGAGTACATCATCGTTTCGTCCAGCATCAGCTCGAAGAACTCGTTGGACACGTCGTAGTGGGCCTGGATGTTGTTGCGGTCGACGTGCTTGGACGGAGGCCGGAGGCGCCGCAGCCAGTCCGTGGAGGCATCGACGGCCTGGCCCACCCGGTCCTGCACGGCGGTGACGGGGCGTAGGCCCCGACTGAGCACCCGGGTCAGCGTGGTCAGTTCGTCGCAGTCCCACAGGCCGTCCGCGTAGTCGCGGCCGAGGCCGACCGAGCCCTGGCGGAGCGTGTCCCAGTAGACGACCGGGTCGTGCACGACCATCGTCACCTCGGGACCCCCGTCGCCGAACCGATGGGTGCCGGAGTCGTCGAGCACGACGAGCGTGCCGCCGCGGAGGTGGGATGCCATGAACTGCAGGAACCTCGTCGCCAACGGTGTGCCGGCCCGGGTCCCGAGCCATCCCACCGGGAGTTCCGCCATGCCTAGCGCTCCCTTCCGTCGCCCGCTGCGCCGACCGTCGCCATCGGACGGTCGGGGTGTGGATGGAAGGGTACGCCCTTCCGTTTCAGCGCGAGCGCCTGTCGGTAGATGCCGAGCGACACCCGCAGGGTCATCAGCGGGAACCGCCACAACAGTCGGCCCTGGGACTGGCGTCCGGCCGGTGCCCGGGTCAGCGCCATCGATGCTGCGAACACGAGGTCGCCGCCGTCGTAATCGTCCACGGACAACGCGAGTCGACGGCCGGGCTCCCCGATGGTGAACCGGTGGGTCAGGCCCATCGGCAGGAAGGGGGAGACGTGCATCCCCTTGGCCGTCCGGTGGACGCCGGTGCCGGGCAGCACGTAGGTCGTGCGCTCGTGCCACGGGGTGTTGGTGACCTCGACGACGACGGTCTCGACCTCGCGGTACGTCGGATCCCAGCAGTAGTAGGTCGTGATCGGGTTGAAGAGCCAGCCCCAGGTCCGCAGCTGGGTGAGTACACCGATCGGCCCGGACGGACGGGCACCCGTGCGGTTCTCCACCAGGTCCCGCACGGCGACGTCCAGCGGCACGGCGGGGTCGCCGAGGTAGTCGGCCCGCCGGAAGGTGACGGCATTGCGACGCTCCTCGCCCCACAGCGGGTGGAGTCGGCAGACCTCGGCGACCTCGGACAGGTCCAGGTAGACCATGGCGATCGTGTAGGTGAAGCGGTGCTCCACCGGCGTGTGGCGATGGTGGACGACCTGACCGGAGTAGATGCCGCTGCGCAGCTCCCGGGCCGTGCCGCCGGGGTCGGCCCTCGGAGCGGCGCCGGCGGCGGGGGCGCTCACAGGTCCTCGCCCGCCAAGCGACGACACACCACCTGGGCGCTCCGCACGCCGTCCTCGTGGAAGCCGTAGCCCCAGTAGGCGCCGCAGTACCAGGTGCGCTGCTCGCCGTTGAGCTCCTCCTGACGCCGCTGGGCGGCGATGGCTCCGGCGTCGTAGACGGGGTGGGCGTAGTCGAAGGTCCGGAGCACCGTGGCCGGGTCGATGGCGTCGTCGCGGTTGAGGGTGATCAGCAGCTCGTCCCTGGACCCGACGCCCTGCAGGGTGCGCAGACGGTAGGTCAGCGTCGCCTCGGTCGGATGGTCGGGTAGCCGGTGGTAGTTCCAACTCGCCCACGCCTTCCGGTTGGCCGGCAGCAGCGACACGTCCGTGTGCAGGGTGGCCCGGTTGGACTGGTACCGGATGGCGCCGAGCACGTCCCGCTCCAGTCGGCTCGGGTCCGACAGGAGGTCGAGGGCCTGGTCGCTGTGGGTCGCCACCACGAGGTGGTCGAACCGCTCGGGGCCACCGAAGGTGTGGATCTCCACGCCGTCGTCGTCACGGGTGATCTTGGTCACCGGTTCCTCGAGGCGCACCGACCGGCCGAGGGGCGCCAGGACGGCGTCGACGTAGTGCTTCGACCCGCCGTCCACGGTCCGCCAGTGGGGCTGGTCGCCGTACTCGAGGAGACCGTGGTTGGCGAAGAAGTGGGCGAAGGTCACCGCAGGCATGTCGAGGAAGGTGGAGGGATCGGCCGACCAGATCGACGAGCCCATCGGGATCAGGTACCAGTTGAGGAACCGGGGGGACCAGCGCCCGCGTTCCAGCAGGTCGCCGAGCGAGATGCTCGCGTCATGGGGCTCGTCGAGCAGCTCGCGGGCCATCCGGTTGAACCGGACGATGTCGGCCAGCATCCGCAGGAAGGCCGGCCGGACCAGGTTGCGGCGCTGGGCGAAGACCGTGTCGAACGACGACCCCTTCCACTCGAGGCCGCTGACCTCGTCGGCCACACTGAAACTCATGTCGCTCGGCTTGGTGGCGACGCCGAGGCCGTCGAAGAGTTTGATCAGTCCGGGGTAGTTCCGCTCGTTGTAGACGAGGAACCCGGTGTCGACGTCGAAGGAGCCGTCGGGCAGGTCCACGGTCACGGTGTGTGCGTGACCACCGGGCCGACCGTCGGCCTCGAACACCGTCACGTCGTGCTGCCGGGACAGGAGGTGGGCGCAGACCAGCCCGGACACCCCGGTGCCCACGATTGCAATTCTCATGTGTCCGGCCTGCTCCCTGGTTTCGCTCGTCGTTGCCGACGGGTATTCGGAGTGGCAATACATCGGGATGACGCCGATTGGAATCCCCAGGTAGATCACTATATTTGACAGCAAACCCGCGTCGACCGCCGCCGTCGGACCACGCAAGACGAAGGAAGGATCCACCATGGCCCGCTACCGGGGAACCGTGATCTCCGTCCGATCGGCGGAGGAGACCTTCGACTACTTGGCCGACTTCGCCAACGCCGCCGAGTGGGACCCCGGCACGGCCGACGCCGAGCGACTGGACGACGGACCGGTGGGCCTGGGTAGTGGGTTCCGCCTCGGGGTCCGGGTCGGGTCCCGGGTGGTGCCCCTCGACTACCGCATCGTCACGTACGACCGGCCCCGGAGGGTCGTGCTCCTCGGGGAGTCGGACACCATCCGGTCCGAGGACACCGTGACGGTCACCCCGGCCACCGACGGTGGCTCGATCCTCACCTATGACGCCGACCTCCGGCTCAAGGGGCGGTACGCACTGGCCAACCCGGTGCTCCGGCTCGGCTTCGACCGGATCGGCGACAGGGGGGTCGCAGGACTCCGGAGTGTCCTGGGCGGCCCGCCGGTCCCGACCGAGCGTCCCCAGGCCGGACAGGTCGTGGCCCGCACGGTGGACGAGGTACTCGAGGCCTCCGTGGTCGGCAGCTTCTCCTCGATCGGCCCGGCGGTGCGCAGCCGAACGGCGGGCTGGACCCCGCCACCGCCGCTGACCGGGAAGACCGTCCTGGTCACCGGGGCCACGTCCGGCCTCGGACTGGCCACCGCCTCCGGGGTGGCCCGGCTCGGTGCGCAGGTCGTACTGACCGCCCGGGGCCACGACCGTGCCGAGCGGGCCGTGGACGCGGTGCGCACGGCCGCGCCGACCGCCGACGTCTCCTACCTGTTGGCGGACATGGGCGAGTTCGACCAGGTCCGGGGTCTGGCCGAGGAGTTCCTCGCCGGGCACGACCGGCTCGACGTCCTGGTCCACAACGCCGGGGCCCTGACCAGGGACCGGCGGGAGTCGGGCTCGGGCTCGGAGCTCACCGTTGCGTCCCAGGTGGCCGGGCCCTTCCTGCTCACGGGCCTGCTCCTGCCGGCCCTGGAGGTGGCAGCCCCGTCCCGTGTCATCCAGGTGTCGTCGGGTGGGATGTACACCCAGCGATTCGACCTCGCCTCGCTGGAGATGTCGCCGGAGGTCTACGACGGCACCGTCGCCTACGCCCGTGCCAAGCGGGCCCAGCTGGTGCTGCTGCACGAGTGGGTGCGCCGGATGGAGGGCACCGGGGTGTCCTTCCACGCCATGCACCCCGGCTGGGCCGCCACGCCCGGCATCCGTGACAGCCTGCCCGGGTTCGCCCGGGTCATGGGCCCCCTGCTGCGGACCGCTGACCAGGGTGCGGACACCGCCGTCTGGTTGGCCTCGTCCCCGGCCGGGGTCGAGACGACCGGCGGGTTCTGGCTCGACCGGCGGCCGCGGTGGGAGCACAAGGTCCCGTGGACGCGCCTGTCCGAGGAGGACTTTTCCGACGCGGGCGCGGCCCTGTGGGCATGGTGCGCGGCACGCACCGGCTGGAGCGGTCCGACCCGGCAGGCGTGAGCCGGGCAGTCCCTCAGCTGGTGAAGCCGTACCTCCGGTGCGGCCCCATTGCGGCGAACTCGAACATCCCGTAGCCGACCTGGTCGCCGCAGGTGAATTTGGCGGCGTACTCGGTCAGGCCCCAGGCCGTGTAGTTCGGGTCGGGCGCGACGATCTGCCCCTGGGTGACCAGGTCGCCCTGGTACATGCCGTGCTTCCAGTCGGGCTCGAGGCCGTAGCCGGAGCCGAGCAGCAGCGGGAACGCCAGCAGTGGCTCCACCTCGACCACGGCGGTCAACTCGCCCCGGGGGCCGTAGTACGAGAGCGTGGCGTCGGTCACGGTCCGGGTGCCCTCGACGAAGCGGACATCGTGCTCGGGCCGGCCCAGCCAGGTGACCTCGTCGCCGGAGCAGAGCACCGGGATCCGGTGGGCGTCCTGCATGATGCGCTCGCCGGAGGGCCGCTCCTGGACGATGGTGATCATGGCGTGGTCCTCGAACCGCACGGGTGCGTAGATCCAGAAGAAGCCGGCCCCGGTGTCGGTCACCCGGATGCCGGGGGGCTCGGCCTCGCCCACCGGGCGGATGCCCCACGAGCGGTCACGGGACCCCCACCACTTGTCGGGGGTGAGCCGGACCTCGCGATCGCCGACCTTCAGTGTGCCCGTCCACCCGCCGACCTGGGCGAAGCGGGTGGAGTCGAAGATCACCCGGGAGAACTGGCGGTCGAAGTGCCGAGACTCGAGGTGGGCCTCGCAGAACCCGTCGTAGACGGCGTCGAGCTCGATGCCCCACTCGTTCGGCTCGAGGATGACCCGGAGCTGCTCGAGCCCTTTCACCACCTCGATGCGGATGGGCCCGACCGAGGCGTCCATGCGGTCGGCGCCCAGGGTCTTGGACGACCGCACGACACGGTGGTCGTCGCCCCACTTGACGGACACGAAGGCGTCGGCCACACCGAGGTTCGGGTACTGGCCCACGCCGATGACGCAGAACAGCTCCTCCTCGGTCCCGTGGACCTCGCCCGTGCCGTGGATGTTGAAGTAGTACCGGTCGTAGAAGTTCCGGTCCGAGGTGCCGACGTTGCGCATCGGCTCACTGATCTGGTGGACCGGGTAGTCGTCGAGGGGGGAGAGCACGTCGGACTCCACTTCTCCGGGCAACGCCGGTTGTCGGTACCGGCCACGGGGGCGGGCTGGTAGGGCCGAGCGTATCCGCACCGGGGTCCGGGCGGCGGATGCAGGCAGGCGGTGCGGCAGGGTGCGGGCTACGATCGGACCAGGCCGAGCTGGCGTCCCGAGCGGACGGGGGACCGGCCGGACACCACCGCAGCACGTGCACCACGTCGACCATCCGAGTGCAGGGCCTCCTGCACCGTCGTCATCCTGGGAGGGACCATGAAGTCGTACGATCGCCTGTTCATCGGAGGGGAGTGGGTCGCACCGTCGTCCACCTCGTTCTTCGAGGTCCATTCCCCGTCGACCGGCGAGCTGGTGGGTCGCACGCCCGAGGCCATGGAGGCCGACATCGACAAGGCCGTCGCCGCCGCCCGCGAGGCCGTGGACCACGGCCCGTGGCCGCACATGACGCCGGTCGAGCGCGCCGCCGTGCTGAGCCGGGCCGCAGAGGCCGTGCGCAACCAGATGCAGGACATGTCCGAGCTGATCTCGAACGAGATGGGCTCGCCCGTCTCTTGGGGCCTGCTCGCGCAGGTCCTCGCCCCGACCATGATCCTCGACTACTACGCCGGACTGGGTTCCACGTTCGCCTTCGACACGATCAAGGACGGCCTGCTCGGCCCGGTCCTGGTGTCCAAGGAGCCGATCGGCGTCGTGGCCGCCATCACCCCGTGGAACGTGCCGCTCTTCCTGGCCGCCGCCAAGCTGGCGCCCGCCCTGCTGTCGGGCAGCACGGTGGTGTTCAAGCCCGCCCCCGAGACGCCCCTCGACGCCAACGTGTTCGCCGAGATCCTGGCCGACGCCGGTCTGCCCAAGGGCGTGCTCAGCGTGGTGCCGGCCGGCCGTGAGGTGGGCGAGTATCTGGTCAACCACCCGGGAGTGAACAAGGTCTCCTTCACCGGCTCGACGGCGGCCGGCAAGAAGATCGGCGCCGCCTGTGGGGCCAACCTCAAGCGGTTCAGCCTCGAGCTGGGCGGCAAGTCCGCGGCCATCCTGCTCGACGACGTCAACCTGGACGAGTCGCTGCCGCTGATGCTCCCCAACGCCATCATGAACAACGGCGAGGCCTGCATCTCCCTCACACGCATCCTGGCCCCCCGGGACCGGTACACCGAGGTGACGGACGCCCTGGTCGAGCTGGTGCGGGCCATGAAGGTCGGCGACGCCCTGGACCCCGCCACCGAGGTGGGCCCACTCGTCGCCGAGCGGCAGCGTGACCGGGTCGAGGGGTACATCCGCATCGGCCAGGAGGAGGGCGCCAAGGTCGCCATCGGCGGCGGGCGTCCTGCCGGCCTCGACACCGGGTGGTTCGTCGAGCCCACCGTCTTCGTGGACGTGGACAATTCGATGCGCATCGCCCAGGAGGAGATCTTCGGGCCCGTGCTGTCGGTCATCCCCTACGACGACGACGCCGATGCCGTGCGGATCGCCAACGACTCGGACTACGGCCTGTGCGGTGGCGTGTTCACCGCCGACAACGACCGGGGCCTCGGGATCGCCCGCCAGGTGCGCACCGGGACCTACATGGTCAACTCTTCCATCCCGATCGACTTCTCGTCACCCTTCGGTGGTTACAAGGACTCCGGCGTGGGCCGGGAGTTCGGCGAGGACGGCCTCGAGCTCTTCCTCGAGAAGAAGACCATCAACCTGCCGGCCGGCTGGACCCCGTCGATCTGACCCGTCGGTCCGCCCTCGTCGGTCTGAATGGGGCGGTCGCCCGACCGACCGAGCTGGGGAACCGCCCGGGCGGACCTTCGAACTGATGGAGTCGCATGCCACGGGGCGCCCCTCGGGACGCCCCGTGGTCGCGTCGGCGCGTTCTGTGGGGACCGCCGGCGTGACCCTGCTGTTCCGACGTCCAGGGGTGTCCTGCCGGCCCCGAGTCTGCGATCATGGGGCCCTGATGACCCGCCCGACCCGACGCCCCGGGACACCGTCCCGGCACACCGGGGAGCCCGGTCGATGACCGACGTCGCCGCCACGGCCCCGGTGTTCACCACCCCGCCCGCACCCCGCGGGCGCACCATCGTCTTCGGTTACGTGCCGGCGCTCGACGGGATCCGGGCCGTGGCCGTGCTGGGTGTCCTGCTCTACCACGGCGGTGCACCGCTCTCGACCGGGGGCTTCCTCGGCGTCAACATGTTCTTCGTCCTGTCCGGGTTCCTCATCACCTCGCTGCTGCTGGGCGAGTGGGCCCGGCGCCTGACCATCCGCCTCGGGCAGTTCTGGGTGCGACGGGCCCGCCGCCTGCTGCCGGCGCTGCTCCTGCTGCTGGTGGGCGTGGCCGCCTACGCCCACTTCGTGGCCACGCCAGGTGAGTTCGCCTCGCTACGGCTCGACTCGCTCGCCACGCTCTTCTATGTGGCCAACTGGCACTTCATCGTCGGCGGGTCGAACTACTTCGCGCAGTCGGCCCAGCCGTCACCCCTGTCGCACATGTGGTCCTTGGCGATCGAGGAGCAGTTCTACCTGGTGTGGCCGCCCGTGGTCCTGGGCTTCCTCCACCTCAGCCGGCGACTCCGCCCGTCCCGGCAGCTCTGGCCGGTCCTCGTCGCAGCTGTGGTCGGGGCACTGGCGTCGGCCGCCGCCATGCGGTGGGACTACCTCCACCACGCGTCGGTCACCCGGATGTACGAGGGGACCGACACCCGCTGCCAGGACATCCTCGTCGGCGCGGTCCTGGCCATCGGCCTCACTATGTGGGCACGACACCGCCGGGCCCTGCCTCTGGCGGTCCCCGACCTGGCCGAGCTCGAGATCGCCCGAGTCCACCCGTCCGCCGGCACCGTGGGATTCGGCACGCCTCCAGCCCACCGGCGTGACGTGCAGCGGCGCCGTGGCCCGAGCGCACGGCCCATCTCCGCGTGGGAGCTGTCGAGCACCACGGCCCGACTGGCCACCCAGGTGCTCGGCTGGGCGGCGCTCCTCGGAGTCATCGCCCTCTGGGATCGGCTCGACGGTCCGACGGGCTTCCTGTTCGCCGGCGGCGAGCTCCTGGTCGCCCTGGCCGTCGGTGTGCTCCTGTTCGCCGTGGTGACCTCCGAGTCCGGCAGCCTGGCGCGGGCGCTGGGCAACCCGGCGTTCGTCTACCTGGGGCGCATCTCCTACGGCGTCTACCTGTGGCACTTCCCGCTGTTCGCCTTGATGGACGCCGAGCGCATGCACCTCTACGGCCTGCCCCTGCTGGGTGTCCGGATCGCCGTGACCCTGGTGGTGGCGACCGCGTCCTACTACCTGGTGGAGCTGCCTATCCGGAAGGGGCGGATGTCCGCCCTCACCGAGTGGCGCGGTTGGCTGGTGACGTCGGGAGCGTTCGTCGGCGTGGTGGCCGTGACCGTCGCCGCGACGCTCCCGTCGGCAGCCGAGGCGGCGGGCACCTACCGCTCCACCGTGACCTCCACGCCGGTGGCCCCGGGCACCCCCGTCAAGGTGGCGATCCTCGGTGACTCGGTGGCCTGGCGGCTCGGGTTCGCCCTCCAGGCCGACCAGCCCCAGCAGGCCTACGGCGTCGACATCGACGACAGCGCCATCGTGGCCTGCGGCGTCCTGCGCACGACCGAGTACCGGGCCCACGGCGTGCCCGACCCGATGGCCGCCCAGTGCAACCCGACGACGCCGGCGTCGGGCCAGTGGCCCGCGCAATGGAAGGGTGCCGTCGACCAGTTCCGCCCGAACGTGGTGGTCGTCCTGGCCGGACGGTGGGAGGTGATGGACCGGCTGGTCGACGGGCACTGGTCCCACATCGGCGAGCCGGCCTTCGACGCCGCCGTGCGCCAGTCCCTCGAGGAGGCGGTCCAGGTGGCCGGCTCGAGCGGGGCTGACGTCGCGCTCCTCACCGCGCCCTGCTTCGACTCCGGTGAGCAGCCGAGCGGCCTGGCGTGGCCCGAGGACAGCCCGGCCCGGCTGGCCCGGTACAACCAGCTGGTCCTCCAGGTCGCGGCCGAGCACCCGGCGACGACGCGCGTCGTCGACTTCGGTGCCATGGTGTGCCCCGGCGGCACGTACTCGACCGTCGTCGACGGCGTGCAGCTGCGTGACGGTGACGGCGTCCACATCGTGCCCACCCCGGCTGCCGGACAGTGGCTGGCAGCCCACCTCCTGCCCCCGGTGATCCGGGTCGGGCGGGCGCAGATGGCCGGTCGCAGTCTGGCGACCTCGTCGACGTCACCGACATCGGGCTCGCCCAAGCCGACGGTGTCGGCATCGGGCGCACTGTCCGGCTCGGGCACCCGCGGCCCCTAGTGTCCTGAGTCGGAGAT
>PLRX01000004.1 GCA_003164095.1 Acidimicrobiaceae bacterium
GCGGGACGAATTTTCGAGGCTAACGCTCCGATAGCTCGATGGCATCGGCAGCAAGGATCTCGGCAAGCGGCAGCCCTTGTGCGACGAGGCGCTCTTCGATGGTCTGAGCGGCGGCGATGGATCGGTCGTCGGTCCCGAGCACGTACGACTCCAGCATGACTTCCTTCGTATGGCCAAGCCGTCGAGCAGCGGTGTCCACGTCAACACCGGCGGCCACTAGTTGGGTTGCTGACACCCGCCGGAAGGAGTGGGTCGTGACCTTGAGGCCGAGCCCCTTACCGAGGTCGGTGATCGCCTGGCCGAGTGCCTTGGCTCGCATCGGAGTCACGCCCGCGTCGTAGCTGAGCAGCCAGCCGTCCGGCTCATGGCGAAGCAGTTCTCGCTGGATGTCGCGGTATCTCTCGATCAGATCGAGGCCAAGTCGACCGAGGACGATCGAGCGCACCCCTTCCTCGGACTTCGGGGGAGCGAGATACTGGCCTCCCTTGCCGGGGACCCACTGCCGTTCGATGGTGATGGAGCATGTGGCCGGGTCGATGTCGCTCCATTTCATCCCGCACAGCTCGCCCCGCCTGGCGCCCGTCAGCGCCGCCATGGCGATGGCCATCGCGATCACCACATCGCCATCCGCCCCATCTTTCCGAGGAGCTGAAGCTGCGGCAATCATCTTCGCGACGTCGGGGAGGGGGAGAGCGCTGCGCTTGGGCTTGTGGCGCCCGGGGGCAGTCGCACCCTTGGCAGGGTTGTCCGTGATCCAGCCCCACTTGATCGCCTGCTCGAGCGCAGCAGTCAGGATGGCATGCGTCTGGCGGATGGTGTTGTCCGCCAGACGTTCGGCCAGGTCGCCATAGAACGCGTCCAGATCATGGGGCTTCAGCATGGTGAGCGGCATCGCCCCGAGCGTCGTCGGCAGCCGTGCCGCAGCGTGCCCGTAGCTCTCGATGGTGGATTGGGTCCGTCCGATCCTCTTGCAGTGGACGAGGTAGGCATCGAGCATCTCGGCCACGGTGACCGTTGATGGCACCGGTGTGGACGATCGCTCAGTCACTTCGGCGATGAATTTCTCCAACTCCGCCTTGGCCGCTCCCCGCCCTCCGTGCTCCCGATCGGGCACCCTGACGACCCTGGTTGCACGGCGCCGACCGTCGGCGGTGGGCACCCAGATGCGAAGGCGAACCTTGGTCGCGCCAGTCCAACTGATCCCACCTGTTCCGTACTCGCGACGTGGTGCCACACGAGGATGGTATCGGAAATTGGGCCACGATTGGGCCATACAGGCCCCTCCCAGGGACAAAAGCCCTGGTAGACGGTGAGCCGGCCTGTAGGCGGGAAACTGCAAAGTGCGTTTAGGGCGTCACACCAAGCGACAAGGAACACCGTGACCTGCAGGTTCGCGATTCGGCGTTAGGGCGTCCCCGCGAATCGTGTGCGATTTTGAGTCACGATTGAGTCACGCGAGGCCGTTCGCGCTCGGTTCGCGTGGCCGGTTGATGGACCGACGAAGCGGAGTCCGTGGCGCTCACTTCAGACACGTCGCGCACACACCATTTTGGCCTTCTTGTTTAAGGGCGAACCCTTCTCGATCCGTCTACCTGGTTCGTTCGGCTCGTCGACGACCTCTCGCCCCTGTCTCCCGTGAAGCCGAGCTGAAGGAGCTACCGGGGGAAGATGGGCTCACCGGTCAGCAACTCTGTGGTTTCGCAGAACAGACACTCCCTCGTTCGGGAATGGAGTAGCCCTTCTGTCTGCCCCTCTTGCAGATTCGCAGCCCCTACTTGCCTTGTTTGCTCGGGTTGAGGGCGAGGATTCGTTTGGCAACCTGATCGAGACCTTCGTGAGGCAATCCGGACTTGATCGCAGGCATCTGCGCGCTCGACACCAGGAGGGCGATGCCCAACAGGAATCGGTGCCTCATCCCGTCATCATCTTCTGGTCGCCGTTCCAGGATGGTCCGCGAGTTTTCATCCTCGTCGATATGGCCGATGATGCTCCCGAGGCCTCCATGCGTACTGCGGTATGACTCGAAGCGGTAGAAGAATGTGTACGCAGCGCGAGCGAACTCGGCATTCTCGTGCGAATCGGATTCGAGAAGAGTGGTGACCTTCCCGGCTAAGACCTCAACCCCCAGGTTCTGCCCGTCAGAAAGCTCGTCGATCGGTTCACCGAGCACTTTGGCAAACATCTTCTGCTGCTTGTCTCGCTGGGCGAGTAGGCGCTGGAGTGCCTCATCGCCTCCGAGGAGGGCGTAGATACCGACCAGCCAGGTCTCGTAGAGAGTCCGGAGCATCCCGCCCATCACGTCGTCGTGGTCACTCTCGACGAGGGTGACGAGGCCCATCATCAATCGGCGACTGCGAGCGGCAGCGGCGAGGGAGATGGTGACGTTGGCAGTCTCGTTGCCATTTGGGAGCACGGCAACCGGTGCTGAGGCAGTGATCGCCTTGTTGGCCAGGGATAGCAAGTCGTCCCAAGGAGGAGGGGTGTACGGGTTGGCCGACATTTCAGATCTATTCCGAGCGCCCGAACACATGAGCGCTGCGGCAGATCGGTGACTTGACACCGGACGCATTGGCCCGCACAAGGTCCTTCATCCTCAGCAAGGCGCCAAACCTTCGAACCACCCTCAAAGAGCGAGCGCCGGGCCGTCGATCGGGGCGGGTGGTCGCCAAAATTATTCAACCTCGCCCAGGCGGGCTTTGGTCTTAGCAACGGCCTCCTCGACGGAGTCGCTGGTGAGGATGAGATCAACGGCGACGCGGAATCGGGAATCGCGGTAGTTGATCTTCTTGCCCGTGGAGTCAACGCCAGCCGGTAGCGGCGTGAAGGGGATGGGCGGGCCGAGCCGGTACACAAGGAACGGCATCTCGGGAATCCAGTTTGCCGGGATCTCACGAACAATCTTGTGGAGTGTCTCCTCGACCGAAGTGCTCTCGACGTGGCAAACGACCTGAATCCGCCCATTCCAGCGGAACGCCATGAAGTTCTCGGGGGACTTTGGCCACCTCGCCCCGAAGGGGTGGAAGTAGATCCCGCGATCCAACACGGATCGCGGGGTCACTTGCCAGCCTTCAGGGTAGCTCGGACCAAGTGATACGCAGTACGCGATGTTCGAGGTGGGATCCTGCATCGTCGTGACTCCTTTTAGGTAGCGGACAAGCTGCTGAGCGAGGTGTCGTTCCTGATGCGTGCCAACCCCGTGGGCCGCACTTTGAGCGTGAGCGATGATCTCAGACCAGGACCGATGTCCGACCTTCTGGCCCTTCACGCGACCGGGCAGATGACGGCCTGCAAACTCGTTGGAGCACTCGGTAAGGGCAACGAGGCGCTTGAGGGGCCGGGCTGTCGTGGTGAGCCTTGGGGCGTACTTAGCGAGCTGCATCTCGGTGGGGAGTACCCAGCCCCGCTTTGCCTCGATGATCAGGTGCGCCCGAGACGAGATTACTTCGACGTCGGTGATGCCCTCTGAGTCGATCTTCTGGAGGATGATCTCCTCAACGTCTCCGGGGCCGGTCTCGAATACGTCGCGCATCACGGCGTCCAAGAAAGCCGGCACGTTGGCGAACGCCCAACCCAGGGAGTACGTGAGGTCGTTCTCCTTGCGTCCGAGTAGGTCGAACACCGTGTGCACGGGCTTGCGCCCCAAGATGAGATCCGCCATGTATTCCGTTACCCCTTACCGCTATCAGAGTACGACGTCGCGTCACGATCATGACAGGCGCAAGGGGGCAGACGGTGATTCACGGTGCGGTCAGGGCGATGGGGCCAATCTCTAACGGGAGCGTGGCGCTTCCCGGACTCCGCGGCGAGCGTCCATCTGTGTTCACGGGGTCACTCGCCGATCGGAATCGACCCATCAGCCCGTAA